>DATBGA010000166.1:0-1507 GCA_036558225.1 Candidatus Methylomirabilota bacterium
GCTCCTGCCGCACCTCCAACGAGCGCGAGCTCGTTCGCTTTGGAGAGAAGGTCACGCGCGTCTCCGTGAGCGTCGAGGCCGAGGACGGGCCGCACCGGCTCGACGTGGGCTTCGAGCCGGGGGAGGCCAAGCGCTTCCGCATCGACGATGCGCAGGTCGACCGGCCGGCGTCGGTGACCGTGCGCCCGCTTGTGAGCGTGTTCATCCCCGACCGGCTCGACCTGGTGAAGGGAGCTCCGTCGCTCCGGCGTGCTCACATCGATCAGGTGGTCGCCGCTCTGTGGCCCGCGCGTGGGGCGTCGCGTGCGGACTATTCGCGCGCACTCGCGCAGCGCAATGCCCTGGTGGCCAGGATCCGCGCCGGCGGCGCCCGGCCGGAGCTGCTCGACCCATGGGACATGGAGCTCGCCCGCCACGGCATCGCCGTGATGGAGGCCCGGCGAGAGGCGCTGCGCGAACTGGAGGCGCCGTTCGCCAGGCTCGCGTCCGAGCTCGGGCTGCCCGGCACGTGCGCCCTCGAGTACCGGCCGCGCTCAAAGGCCACCGACGTCGACGGGCTGCGCGCCGAGCTCGCCGACCGGCGTGAGGAGGACCTGGCCCGCGGCTTCACCGCCCATGGCCCGCACCGCGACGACATGGCCCTCATCCGCGATCGCCGCGCGCTTCGCTCCTACGGCTCCCAGGGCCAGCAGCGCGTGGGTCTGCTCGCCCTCCTGTTCGCCGAGCGCGAGGTGCTGCAGAGCGCCGGCAAGACGCCCCTCATGCTCCTCGACGACGTGATGTCCGAGCTCGACGCCTCGCGCCGCGAGCGACTGGTGGAGCTCGTGCGCTCCGGCGGCCAGGCAGTGGTGTCGGCCACCGAGGCGGAGCACGTGCCGGGTGCGCGCGAGTCCGACGTCGAGCTGTTGTTCGTGGCCGACGGCGCGGTGGCACTGGAGGCAGCGGCGTGACGCCCTACAAAGAGCCGCGGCAGATCGCGGACGCGCTCGCGCGTGTAACGGCGAAGGCGGCGCCGGCCACGACGATCGCCCGTCTCCAGGGGGAGTGGGAGTCCGTCGCCGGTCCCGTTATCGCGGCCGAGGCGGAGCCCGTGTCAGAGCGCGACGGGGTGGTCACCGTGGCGTGCAAATCGGCGGTCTGGGCAAATGAGCTCGACCTGCTCGCACCCGGCCTCGTGGAGGGCCTGAACGAGGCTATTGGGACCCCCGCGGTGGGGTCCCTCCGGTTCGTCGTCCGGGGCCCGGGGCAACTTGGATAACAAATGGAAACAAACGCCCCTGCAAACGTACGTGTTTTTACGCGATTTGCGGGCATTTTCGTTACCGAAATGACGCGTTTCAACCGGTCACTTTGCTACCCTCTATACAGAGAGTTTGAGTCGCCCCGGCCCGCGCAGAAGACGGTCGCGGAGTCGGGGCTTGTCATGTGAGGAAACACTTTGGCGAAGAACGCGCGTAAGAACGGATCGGGCAGCTACGGGGCCCAGGACATCACCGTCCTGGAGGGT
>DATBGA010000167.1:0-19097 GCA_036558225.1 Candidatus Methylomirabilota bacterium
GCGCCCGCCGAGTCCCGGAGGAGCGCGAGCGAGAAGCGGCACTCCACCCAGCGCCCGTCTCGCGTCAGGATCTCGACCTCGTGCTCCCGGATGCGACCCTCGGCCCGGAGGCGCCGCATCAGGGCCCGCGCCGACTCCAACCCCCCGCGCTGGAGCTCCGCCACGGGTCGTCCCAGCACCTCGTCGGGCCGGTAGCCGAGCAGCTCCTCCGCCCGCGGGCTCCAGTACGTGACGCGGCCACGCACGTCGGTCGTCACGATCCCCGCGGGCGAGTGCTCCGCGATTGAGCGCAGGAAGTCCCTCGCTTCCCGCGCATCCTCGTACAGCCGGGCGTTCCGGATCGCCAGCGCGGCCTGGCCGACGAAGCTCTCGAGCAGCTCCCGGTCCTCGGGCTCGAGATGGAAGGGCGTCCGGCCGTTCATCGCGAGGACGCCGAGCAGCGCGCCCTGGTGGACGATCGGCACGATGTACGCGCTCCGGAGGTCGTGCTGCCGGAACCAGTCCACCGCGAGGATGCGCGCGTCCGTGAAGACGTCCGGCACCACCAGCGCCTCGCGGCGCGCGGCGACCAGGCCGGGCAGTCCCTCGTCGAACCCGATGCGGCGCCGCGGGTACGTGGCGGCGAGCTGCTCGTCGGAGAACGCCCGCGGCTCGAGCGTCCGCGTCGCCTCGTCGGCCACCCAGAGCCCGACCGCCGGCGCCTCCATCAGCTGCGCGGCCGCGCTCGCGATCTCGCGGAGGACGCGGTCTAGGTCGAGCGACGACGCGATGACACCGGACAGGCGCGCGAGACCCTGGAGCCGGGCGAGCCGCCGCGCGGTGACCGTCTGCTCGCGGCGCAGCCGCGCCAGCTCGCCGTCCGGCGCGTCCTTGCTCGCGGGCTCGCTGTGCTCACTGCGACCCACCGGGCAACTCCTGCTCAGAAGGCCCGCGCGGTGCAGCCGAAGTGGTGGCACTGGCACGCGGCGGCGCCCTCCGCGGCGCGCGCGCACGCCCGGCAGCAGTAGGCGCGGCCCGGGTCCACCAGGCAGCTGCACGCGGGGTTCGCGCACCCGCCCGCGGTCACCTCCGGCGCCGCCTCCATCCCGCCGGGGAACTTCGGGACCGGTGGCGCCGAGGTGGTCACGCTCCGACTCCGGCGCCCCGTGTGCCGTAGCGCGGCGCGCTCCTGACAGGTCCGGGTCGTGGCCGGCGAGCGCGACACGTCCGCCGGCCGTCACCCGGACGCTCGACAGCAGCCAATGAATGATCTGGAACTAACCGGAAACACGCGCGTTCCGTCACCTCGTCCGCCTCCCGCTCCGACCGACGTCCACCGCGGCCTCGCAAGCCATCATGGCGGGCATGATCCTTGCTCTCCGAGTCTGCACGGTCATGGGCTCCTCGATTCTCGACAGCACGGTCCTCTCGAGCTGCCGCGTGTGCGGATGGGCGACGCTCCCCGGCTCCACGCTCTGCGTGGGATGTCTCGACATCCGCGAGTGGAGTCGCGTCAACCGCGCATTCTGCGAGCTGCTCCACCGGACGCAGGCGGTCGCGCGCGTCCCCGGCCGCGCCGAGATGTACGCGCGCGCCGACTTCGCCTTGACGGCCTGACACCCTTCCGGACCCTCGCTCCGCTTCCGCCGCATGTCCCGTCGAACCCTCGCGACACGTCGCTCGCCTCGCCGGTTCGACCCGCCCTAGACGACGCCGCTCGCGCGAAGCTCCGCCACCGCCTCGGACGAGTATCCGAGCAGCTTCGTCAGGACCTCGTCCGTGTGCTCGCCGAGGAGCGGCGCGGGCGCTGTCGCCTCCGCGGGGGTCCCGTGAAGCCGGATCGGTGGCCCCACCATCCGCATGCGCCCCGCGGTCGGATGGTTCACGGTCACGATCGCGCCCCGCGCCCGGAGGTGCTCCGATTCCAGCGCTTCGCCGACCGACTTGATCTTCCCCGCCGGCACGCCCGCGCGCTCGAGCCGCGCGAGCCATTCGGCGGCGGGCGCGGTCCGGAAGACCGCGCCGAGCAGGGGGACCAGCACGTCGCGATGCTCGACGCGCTTGGCCTCGGTGTCGAAGCGCCCGTCGGTGGCGAGCTCCGGGTGGCCGATCGCCTGGCAGAAGCGCGTCCAGAGCGAGTTGTTCGCGACGCCGACGGTGAGATAGGCGTCCGCCGCCTCGAAGACCTCGTAGGGCACGATCGACGGGTGCTGGTTCCCCCGCCGCCGGGGGCTCGCCCCGGTGGTCAGGTAGCCCTGCCCCTGGTAGGTGAGGAGCGCCGCCATCACCTCGAGCATCGCGATCTCGACCTTCTGGCCGGCGCCCGTACGCTCGCGGGCGAGGAGCGCCAGCACCACCCCGTGCGCGGCCATCGTGCCGGAGGCGAGGTCGGCGATCGAGTTGCCCACCTTGACCGGCGGGCCGTCAGGGAAGCCCGTGAGGTCCATGACGCCCGACTCGCCCTGGACGATCAGGTCGTAGCCCGGCCGGCTCGCCTCCGGTCCCGACTCGCCGAAGCCGGAGATCGAGCAGTAGACGAGGCGGGGATTCAACGCGCGGACGGCCTCCCAGCCGAAGCCGAGGCGCGCAAGCGTGCCGGGCCGGAAGTTCTCGAGCAGCGCGTCCGCGCCCGCGAGGAGCTTCCGGAGGACCGCCTTCCCGGCCTCCGCCTTGAGGTCGAGCGTCACGCTCTTCTTCCCGCGGTTGACGCTCATGAAGTACGTGGACTCGCCGCCGGCGAAGGCGGGCCAGGCACGGGTATCGTCGCCCTTGCCTGGCTCCTCGACCTTGATGACCTCGGCGCCCATGTCGGCGAGGAGCATCGTGGCGTAGGGTCCCGCGAGCACGCGGGAGAGATCGATCACGCGGACGCCGTCGAGGGGCCTCATGGGGTCCTCCGGAGGAGCCGCTGCGCCGCGCTCCGGGCAAACGCGGAGAGCCGGCCGGTCGCCGTCTCGGCGCGGCGCCGCCAGAAGAGCGCCGCGCGCCCGGCCAGGCTCAGGGTCGAGAAGTAGTAGACGTCGTCCACGGCCTCGATGGCCACGCGGGAGCCGGGGCGGAGCCCCTTCGTGCCCGTGCCGTGACAGAAGAACTTCGCGCCGCCCGGAAGCTCGACCAGCGCCAGGTGGAGCGGCGAGGCGAACCCCGTCGGGGGCGAGTAGAGCGTGGTGAACGAGACCACCTCCCCGCGGGCCGGCACCGTCGCGGGTCCCATGGCGATCCCGTCGTCGGGGCAGAAGCGCGCCGGCGGAGCGCACGTCCGCGCGCAGCGGGGGCAGCGCGACGCGGGAATCACGCCCTCCGTCGCGAGGACGGCCGCGCGCTCCGCGAGCGCGGCGACCGCCGGGCCTTCCTCGCCAACCGCCTCCGCGGGCCGGACGGCCGGAGCCGGGCGGCCGATCCGGTCGCCGTCCACCTCGGGCGGCCGGCGGGCGGTCACGCGGCCTCCAGGAGGGTGACCCAGTTCGACGTGGCGAGCCCGCCGATGGAGTGCGCGAGCCCGACGCGCGCCGACACCTGCCTGCCGGTCGCTCGCCCGGTGAGCTGCCAGCACAGCTCGACCACCTGGGCGAGGCCCGTCGCGCCGAGGGGATGCCCGCGCGCCTTGAGGCCGCCCGAGGGGTTCACCGGGAGCCGCCCGCCCAGCGCGGTCTCGCCGTGGGCGACCATGCGGGCCGCCTTCCCCGCGGGCGCGAGCCCCGTGTCCTCCATCGAGATCAGCTCGAAGGGTGTGAAGGCGTCGTGGAGCTCGGCCACGTCGACCCGCTCCGGCCCGAAGCCGGCCATGCGGAACGCCGCGCGGGCCGCATCGCGCGTCGCCTGGAACCCGGTGAAGTCGTCCCTGTAGCGGAGCGCGAGGTAGTCTGATCCCTGGCCGATGCCGGCGATGCGAACGGGCGCGCGCTCGGCGCGGACGACGACGGCGGCGGCGCCGTCGGAGATCGGGCAGCAGTGGTATAGGCGGAGGGGGTCCGCCACGAGGCGGCTCTCCAGGACGGTCTCGAGCGTCACCGTCTCCTGGAAGTGCGCGAGGGGATTCTTCGCCCCGTTCGCGTGGTTCTTCACGGCGACGGACGAGATGTCCCGGAGGGTGGCCCCGGTCCGCGTCATCCACGCCCGTGTCACGATGCCGGCGAGCGCGGGCATCGTCGCCCCGTAGGAGCGCTCGTAGGGATCGATCGAGCGGCCGATCAGCTCGGAGACGCGGGGCGTCGGGAGGTGGGTCATCTTCTCGCCGCCGACGACGAGCACCGTGCGATGGAAGCCGGCGGCGATGGCGGCGTACGCCGCGAACAGGGCGGCGGCGCCGGACGAGGTCGCCGTCTCGGCGCGGAGGCTCGGCACCCGCGCGAGCCCGAGATAGGTCGCGACGTGCGAGGCGAAATTGCCCTCGCCGACGAACTCCTCGGGGTTCATCGCCGAGACGACGAGGGCGTCGGGCCGCTCGAGGCCGGCGGCCGCGAGGGCGCCCCGGCCGGCCTCCGCCATGAGGTCGGGCAGCGAGTCCTCCCGCCGCCCGACCCGGGTCATGGCCGCCCCCGCGATGTAGACCTCGCCCACCTGGCCTCCCGGAGCGGACCGTCCCTGCCCCAGACCGCACCGCTCCGGGTTCAGCGTACGCGGCCCGTGCGGGCCCGGTCAACGATTGCCCGGGCCCCGGGCCCCGGGAGCCGAGGTTCACTGCGGTCCGGCGGAGACGGCTAGTCGTCGTCCCCGATCGTCACCGTCCCCCTGCTCGGGCTCCCGATCGTGTAGCCGGCGCCTGGCAGGATGCTAAGGGTCACGGTCTCCTCGGGCGCCTCGACCGTCGTACCGGCGACAGTGATGACGCGGAGTCTGGTTTCCGAGGCCCCTGCCGCAAAGGTCAGGATGCGCTGGTTCATCGCGCCCCCGGACCGCTGCGGGCGGAAGAAGTAGTCGAGGCCAGCTACCGCGGTCCCGCTCAGCTCGTAGAGCACGTCGAGGGCAGCCGCGGTGCTGCCGGTCCGGATGATTGTGATTTCGAAGATGGTCCCGTCAAACGTCCCGGGGCACGTGACCGGACATGAGCTTGTGGTCGGGATGGATGACGCGGGACACGGCACGTTGCCCTCGCGCCCCCTGCTCCCGCTCGCGCTCCCGGAGCCCCGGACCACCGTGTCCTCGCTGGTGATCGTGACCGTGGCGCTGCTCGGGCCGCCCACCGTGTACGCGGCACTCGCGCTCAGCGTCGCGACCACCGTCTCGGGATCCTCACCCGCATCGTCGTCGATCGGCGTCACCGTGATGTCCGCGGTGGCCGAGCCCGCGGGAATGACCACGGTAGCCCCGATCGAGGTGTAGTCGGACCCGGACGTCGCGGAGCCACCGACGGTGTAGGAGACGGTGAGCGGAGCGGCGGTGCTCCCGGTCCGGCTCACCCGGAAGGTGCCCGCATCGAGCGGGCTCTCCGCGGCGCTCGCGTCGGGCGCGGCGATCGTGACCACGGGCAGTGAACTGGGCGGGGGTGGCGGCGAGGACGCCGGCGCCGGCGAGGAACCGCCCCCGACAGTGTCCAGGACGAGGTCGAGCTCGTTCGTCCGGGCGACCAGGGTCTCGGACACCTGCCTCCCGCGCGGCTGCTCCGCGAGGCCGCCGGGAAGCGTCAGGAAGAAGCAGAGTCGCGAGCGACCCGCGGGGAGCCGCAGGCCCTGGAAGCCGACCTGTATCCGGTTGCCGACGACGTTCGTGGCTTCAACCGGCACGGTCGCGATGACGGGGCTCGCCCCGGGCGCCTGGCAGGTGTCCTGCGCGATCCGCAAGCGCCGGAGCTCGGCCTGACCGCTGACGAGGAGCCTCGGGTCGGAGGCCGCGACGCTGATCTCGAGATTGAAGGGGCGATCGGCAACGGGCCGCTGGAGAGTGCGAGCCTGCAAATCCCCGATCACCGCGGTCTCGGAGGGGCCGGTTCCGTGGGAGCCGTTGCAGGCGGCCAGGAGCCAGACGAGGCTGGCCCCGATCGTGGCGGCTCGCGTCAGCGCCCAAATCGGCGGCATCGGCTCTCGGCCAGTCGCCTCGGAGGGAAAGAGTGGCACCGGTGGTGCCCCGCCGAGACGATAGGCGCTCTGGTGGCGCCGACGCCACTGTCAAGATTGACAGGTCCCCTGTGAGCTGCGCCCGTGCCACGGTGGCTTGACGACGCCGCGGGCCGGTGATTCGATGTCCCCGTCCGGGTGGTTGGGGCAGACCCGCGATGGACCTGGCCGAGGAGGGACCATGGCAGACGGTGTGGCGTTCATCGACGGCGAGTACTCGCCCGCCCATGAGGCGAAGATTCCCCTCTTCGACCTCGGATTCACGCGCGGCGACGCGGTGTACGACACGGTGTCGGTCTGGCACGGGCGTTTCTTCCGGCTCGACGACCACGTGGCGCGCTTCCTCCGGTCGTGCGCGGGCGCGCGGCTCACGTGCCCCCACCCGCCCGAGGAGCTGAAGCGCATCCTGGCGGAGTGCGTCGACCGCGCCGGGCTCACGGACGCCTACGTCCAGATGATCGTGACGCGGGGCGAGTTCGTGTCGATGACGAACCGGGACCCGCGGCTCTGCCGGAACCGCTTCGTCGGCTTCGCGCTGCCGTACATCTGGATCGTGCCGCCGGAGCGCCAGGAGGTCGGCATCGACCTGGCGATGGTCGACAACCGCCGGACGCCGACCGAGGCGATCGACCCGCGCGTGAAAAACTTCAACTGGATGGACCTCCAGCGGGGCCTCTTCGAGGCGCTGGACCGCGGGGCCGACACCGCCGTCCTCTGCACGCCCTCCGGGCACCTCGCCGAGGGCCCCGGATTCAACCTGTTCCTCGTGAAGGACGGGACGCTGTCGACGCCGCGCGGGAACATCCTGGAGGGGATCACGCGCCAGACGGTCCTCGACCTCGCCGTCGAGCTCGGGGTCCCTGCCCGTCAGGCGGACCTGTCGCCGGAAGCGCTCAGGACGGCGGACGAGGCGTTCCTGTCGTCGACGGCGGGCGGCATCATGCCGGTTGCGCACGTGGACGGGAAGCCCCTGGGCGCCGGCAAGCCCGGACCGCTCACCACCCGGTTCCGGAAGCTCTACTGGGAGAAGCGCGAGGCCGGCTGGCGGGGGACGCCCGTCGCCGACCTGATCCGCTAGTCGGGCCCGAGGCCGGACCGGCTAGCCCTGGTCCGGCGGGCCCTCCTCGCGAAGGCGCTTCCGGATCTCTCGCGCCTTCTCGTCGGTGCCCTCCTCGCGAGGGTGCTCGCGGCGGTCCTCGATGATGTCGATCCCGCTCTCGTGACCCATCACCACTCGGAGCTGGTCCAAGAGCTCCGGATGGCCCCGGGCCACGATGAACAGGGCCTGGGAGTCGCCGCCGCCGATGCGGCTGACCGTCGCGCGCCGGGGGGCACCGGCCTCTCCGGGAGTCTCGGACGCCGGCTCGCCGAGAGCGTCCACCGCCTCGCCACAGACTCCGCAGGTCACCCGCAGCCACGGATGGGTGCAGCCCTCGCCCGACTCCGCCACTTCCGGCCTCCCTCGCGCGGCGCCGGCGTGGCGCCCGCGCGTCCGCCTTCCTCGCCTCTCCCGGCCGACGGGCCCCTGGCGCCTTCGCGCGCCGGCCCTCGTCGCGGGAGTCCCCGCACGGCTGGCGCGAGTGTAGGGACCGACCCTGACAGTGTCAAGATTCGTGGGCATTCGGCGCGCGGCGGGGGCAACCGTCGGCGGGTGGCGATGCCCGGAGCCCTGCAGGAACGGTCAGGGGCGGCCGATCCGGGCGCCTCAGGGCACCGGGATCCCGCGCCGGGTCAGCTCGGCCTCGAGATGAAGGGGCCGCGTGCCGACGGACTCCCCGTCGGGCACCGTCCAGAAGACCTCGAACTCGAGACCGTCCGGGTCCTTCGCGTAGAGGGACAGGCTCACGCCGTGATCCGACGACCCCACGAGTGCCCCGGCCTCGGTCAGGCGCTGCCGCGCCCGCACCAGGTCGGTGAGCTCCGCCACCTCCCACGCGGCATGGTACATGCGCGCGACGCGCTCGTCCGGCGGCCGGGCACCGCGCTGCTCGAAGAGCCCCAGGTTGTGGTCGTCGGCGCCGCCGGCGATCTTCAAGAACGCGGCGTTCGGGTACCGCCGCTTCACCTCGAACCCGAGCACGTCGCGGTAGAAGCGGACGCTGCGTTCGACGTCCGACACCCAGAGGACGAGGTGCTGCAGCCGCCTGAGACCGATGCCTTCCGTCGCCATTCGGGGCTCCCATGGGGCGCCCGGCGGACCGTCCGGGCGCCCGGATGCCGGATTCCTACGGCCTGATCACGTGCTCCCGGCCGTCCTTGCTCGTCAGCTTCAAGGAGCTGCTCCCGTCCTCCGCCTTCAGGACAACATAGGTGGAATCGCCCTCCCCCACAAGGCTGAGGCCCGCCGCCCGCTCGGAGCCGGCGAGCTTGACGGAAGGCCGGCCGTTCGGATCGATGAGCCGGAGGATCACGGTCTCCGCGTACGCCTCGCCGGCCGCCACTCCCGCCGGATGAAGCTGGATACTGGCCCGGACCCGGCCCCGGTCGTCGACGATCTCGAGCGCCCGGCCGCGAAGCACGGAGTCGGCGCCCTGGGCCTCGGGCGGGCCGGCTCGCGCCAGCAGGAAGACCAGGAGCCCGAGATTGACGAGCGTGAGGGCGAGGAGAAGTCTCCGCATCGTCATGGCCCATCCTCCCGAGTGACGCGTCGGCAACACCCTGTCCGGCCGGCGATGGTCGACGAGGCTCGGTGTGCGCGATCGTCGATCGGCGGCATCGCATCCGGCGCGCCCGGGGACCGCACAGCTATGCGCCGACCCGCATGTGGACGGCCGAGCGATCGAGCTGGCCGAGCGTGGGACGCCCGATGAGAGCAAGGGTACGGTCGATCTCCTTCTGGAGGATGTCGATCGCCAGCTCCACGCCCCGCTCGCCGAGCGCGGCTACGCCGTAGTTGAAGGCCTTGCCGACCATGCACGCACGCGCGCCCAGCGCGATTGCCTTGACGACATCCGAGCCACGCCGGATGCCGCCGTCGAGGAGCACCTCCGCCCGCCCGTCCACCGCGTCCACGATCTCCGGGAGCACCTCGATCGGCGACGGCGCGTGGTCGAGCTGGCGGCCGCCGTGGTTCGACACGATGACCGCGTCGACCCCGCGCTCGACGGCCTCGCGGGCGACTTCCGCGGACATGACCCCCTTGAGCGCGATGGGCCCCGGCCAGAGGGACCGGTACCACTCGACGTCGTCCCAGGTGATGGCGGCGCTGAACTGCCGGGTGGTGAAGGTCGCCAGCGAGACAGCGTCGTGCTCCACCCCCGCCATCCCGACGAAGTTGCCGAAGGTCGGCCGCGGATGGGTGAGGAAGTCCCACAGCCAGGCGGGCCGGCGCAGCGTGTCGAGGACGTTCGTGAGCGTGATCCGCGGCGGGAGGACGAGCCCGCTGCGGACGTCGCGCTCGCGCTGGCCCAGGACCGGCGTGTCGACCGTCACCATGAGGGCGCGGTAGCCGGCGGCCTTCGCGCGCTGGATCAGCATCTCCACGATCCCGCGGTCCCGCCACACGTAGAGCTGGTACCAGATGGGGCCGGTGGCTGCCTGGGCGATCTCCTCCATCGGGCAGATCGACATGGTACTGGCCGTGAAGATCACGCCCTTCCGGCCCGCCGCCCGCGCGGCCACCGCCTCGCCTCTCGGCCAGAACATCCCGGTGAAGCCGGTGGGGGCGAGGACGAGCGGTGACGAGACCGGGATGCCGAGGATGGTCGTCGACTGGTCCCGCCGGCTCACGTCCACCAGCGCCTGCGGGCGGAACCGGTAGCGCTGGAAGTCTGCCTGGTTCGCGCGGAGGGTCACCTCGTCCTCGGCGCCGCCGTCGATGTAGTCGAAGAGCGCCCGCGGCAGCCGTCGCCGCGCCGCCGTCCGGAGGTCGTCGATCGTGACGATCATGAAGCGAGCTTACTCCCTCGGAGGGCCGGGCGACGGGATTTGGGAAGGCCACCCAGGCGATCGGGCCCACGGGAGCTGAGCCAGCTCGCCGTGGTGGTACCGCTCACCAAGAACATCTCGCACCTGTCCCCCAGCCACGCAGTCATCCCCAGAGGCACGGCAGGCCTGCGCGTCACCTCGAAGGCGCTGACCGAGCAGATCGAGGCCGTCGACAAGCGCCGCCTCGTGCGGCGACTGGGCACACTGCCCGCGCACCTCCTCGCGCAGATCGATCGAGCCCTCAGGACGACATTCGCACTGCCGTGACGTGCGTGTCCCGCGTGGGGTGGGCGTCGAGACGCATCGCTTCCGGGCCGAAGCCGCGCAGGCGGCCGGGCGACGTGCCCCGTCGCGGCGGCCGCGGACGACTTCGGCTCAGCGCCCGCGCTTCGTGCGGGCCGCCTTCCGCTTGGCCGGGCGCTTCCGGGTCGCTCCCCGGGACGACGACCGGTCGCGGGCCTGGATCAGGCCGCGGATGTAGGAGGCCTCCCCCGCGTGCAGGTGGCAGTCCGTCACGATGCTCACGATGCGGATGGCCACCGTCGACGGGTCCGGCCCC
Source organism: Candidatus Methylomirabilota bacterium (assembly GCA_036558225.1). Lineage (GTDB taxonomy): Bacteria > Methylomirabilota > Methylomirabilia > Rokubacteriales > DASRDR01 > DASRDR01. Next base: position 10,519 of record DATBGA010000167.1, read on the forward strand.
GGCTCGAGCGCGCGGTCGAGGTCGGCCGGGGTGAGCGAGGCGAGGTAGCGCTTCGTCCGCTCCGTTGTCGCGCGGAGGTAGTCGAGCTGGACCTTCGCGCTCGGCGACCGGAACGCCTTCACCTCGGCCGCCGTATGGCCGTACCCCGAGTCGTCGTGGTCGGGAGGCCGCTTGAACCTCGCGTGCCAGCCGTCGTGCGTCCAGAGATCCTGATCCGGCGCCTCCATGAGGTCGGCGATCTGGCCGTCCTGCACGCGCGTGAGGTGCCACACGGTCCAGCCGAGCGTATTGGTGCCGGACCAGGGCTGCCAGTCGAGGTCGGCCTGGCGGACGCCCGCCAGCGCTTCCTCGACCAGCTCCGGCAGCCGCTCGTACGCGTCGATGATGAGCTCGCGCCACTCCACGGCGGCCTCCTTCGTCCCCGGTGTCCCGGAAAGCCCCGGAGGCTGCAGCCGGTCAAGGGGGCGCGGGGAGCCCCTCCGGTGACGGTCCTCCGGTGGACGCGAGTGTAGGGACCGGCTCTGGGAGGTGTCAAGCGCGCGCGGTCGCGCGAGAACAGACGGTCCGCCACGCGCCCAGAAGCGAGGTGGACGCGAGACGGCAGCTGGCGATCGGCCTCAGATGAAGCCTCACCACGCGACGACACCGTCGCCGGCTGCCATCAGCCTCGGTGCCGCCACACGCGAAAGCCCGCCGCGGCGAAGTCCTCGTCGAACGTGAGCACGGCCCGGCAGCGGCTCGCGTCGATGACCGCGAAGCTGACCGCGTCCGTGTAGCTCAGACGCCGGTGCGCCAGCCGGCGAAGCCATGTTCGCGCCGCCGCATGATGCCCGGCCGATGGGAAGGTCAGCGTCAGGGCCGGACTCGACTCGAGTCGATCGATGGCCGTCGAGGCAGCCTGGACGCCCGCCCGGAACAAGAGGAGCCGGTGAATCTCGGCGAGGACCAGGTTGGTGGTGACCAGCCGGGCGCGCCGCTCGACGGCCTCGCGGAACAGGGCATCGGCCTCGACGTGGTGCTGGTCGCGCGGGCTGAGGAGCGCGATCCAGGCGCTGCTATCGACGAACAGGCGATCGGGAGCGGCGGGGCCGGAACGGCGCGAGGCTCGCCAACGAACGTCTCGGCGAGGTGGCGATCGAACTGCTCGCTGAGATCCGGCGGAAGCCCGTCCACCATCCCGCTCGCTTTCAGCAATGGGTCGTCATCGGCGGGTCGGGTGAGGGCGCGGACCGCGACGCGGACCGCCTGGGACTTGGTCCATCCGCGTCGCCGCGCCCACGCCTCCAGGCGCTCGAGCTCCGCGTCCTCCAGGTAGACCTGCAGCGGCCGGGTCATGATTCCAAGTCTACATTCATCATGATGAGACGATCGATCATGAACACGAGCTCGTCCGCTCGGGTCGCGCCAGCTACTCCGCCGCGGCGCGGGCCGGGATCGGCGCCCCGCCGTTCCCCGCCGGGACCGGCGTCGGCCCCGCCAGGCCGAGGTCGCGGATCAGGCGCGCGAGATAGGTCCGCTGGAGGCCGAGGAGCCGCGCCGCGCGCGTCCGGTTCCCGTTGGTCCGCCGGAGCGTCGAGGCGATGAGGCCGCGCTTGAACTCCTCCACGGCCGCGTGGTACGTCCGCGCCAGCTCGCGGGCGACCCCGTCGGCCGGACCGGCCTCGCGGATCTCGGCCGGCAGGTCCCCCGCCGTGACGTCCGGCCCGTCGGCGAGGACGGCGGCGCGCTCGATCACGTTCTCGAGCTCCCGGACGTTCCCGGGCCAGGCGTACCGCCGGAGGCACGCCAGCGCCTCGGGCGTGATCCCCCGGAGGTCGCGCTTGAGCTCGCGCCGGTAGCGGTCGAGGAAGTGCTGGGCGAGCGCGGGGACGTCGCCCGCGCGCTCGCGGAGCGGCGGCAGGGTCACGCTCACGACGTTCAGGCGGTAGTAGAGGTCCAGGCGAAAGAGGCCGTCGCGGACCGCGGCCCGGAGGTCCCGGTTGGTCGCGGCGAGGAAGCGGACGTCGGTGCGGATCTCCCGCGTCCCCCCGACGCGCTCGAACGTCTGGTCCTGGAGCACGCGGAGGAGCTTCGCCTGGAGCGCCGGCCGGACGTCGCCGATCTCGTCGAGGAACACGGTCCCGCCGTGCGCCACCTCGAGCTTCCCGCGCTTCTGCTGGTGGGCCCCCGTGAAGGCCCCCTTCTCGTGGCCGAACAGCTCCGACTCGAGGAGGTCCTCGGACAGCGCCACGCAGTTGACCACGACGAACGGCTGGTCCCGGCGGTCGCTCCACCGGTGGATCGCGCGGGCGATGACCTCCTTGCCGGTCCCGCTCTCGCCGAGGAGCAGCATCGTCGCCCCGCTCGGCGCGGCCCGGCGCGCCACGTCGAGGGCGGCGCGCACCTGCGGGCTGTCGCCGACGATCGCCGCGTAGCGGTCCGCCACCTCGGAGGAGAGGAGCGCGTTGGCGTCGCGCAGGGCCTGCCGCTCGAGCGCCTTGTTGAGCACGATCTCGAGGTGCCGGGGATCGACGGGCTTGGAGACGAAGTCGTAGGCGCCCTTCTTCATCGCCTCCACCGCGCGGGCGATCGTCCCGTGCCCGGTGATGACGATCACGACCACGTCGGGCTCGTCCCGCCGGATCGCCTCCAGCACGGCCATGCCGTCCATGCCGGGCAGGACCAGGTCTAGTAGCACGATGGCGGGCGGCTCGTCGCGGCAGAGGCGGAGCGCCTCGGGGCCGCGGTCCGCGACCGTCACCAGGAAGCCGAGGGTGCGGAGCCGGTCGCTCAGCGCCTCGCAGAAGTCCGGATCGTCGTCGACCAGCAGGACGCGCGCGGGGAGGGTCATGGCTCGATCCTCAGTCACGGCCGAACGCCTGCGCCGTCTGGCGCAGGAGCTCACCGGGGTCGAAGGGCTTGAGCATGAAGTCGTCGGCGCCGCGGGCGTGGCACGCCTCGCGGAGGGGACGGTTGGGGGACCCGGTCAGCACGATCACGCGGGCGGCGGGCGCCGCCTGCCGGATCTCCGGCAGGGCCTCGAAGCCGCCGAGCCGCGGCATCTTGAGGTCGAGGATGATGCAGCCGGGCCGCGCCTCGCGCGCGCGGGCGAGGGCCTCGATCCCGTCGCGCGCGGTGAGGACGCGGTATCCGGCGGCGGTCAGGCGGTCGCAGACGATCTGGAGGAGATCGTCCTCGTCGTCGACGACGAGGACGAGCCGGTCCCCCCCTGCGGCCGGTGGGGCGGAGCGATCGGCGGAATCCGTCACGTCGGCGTCCCGCCCGGCGCGGGCAGCAGCAGGACGAAGGCGGCCCCGCCAGCCGGGGCGTCCTCCACCCAGATCCGCCCGCCGTGCAGCTCGACCAGGTGGCGCGCGATGGTGAGGCCGAGGCCGGTGCCGGGCGGCCGCTCCGTCCCGACCCGGCCGACCTGGTAGAACTTGTCGAACACGCGCTCGCGCTCGGCCGGCGGGATGCCGCGGCCGGTGTCCTCCACGGCGAGGCGCACGAAGCCCCCGCCGTCGGGGCGTGCCGTGACCGCCACCTGGCCGCCCGGCGGGCTGAACTTGATCGCGTTCGCCAGGAGGTTGGTCAGGACCTGGTGCACGCGGTCGGGATCCGCCCAGACCGGCGGGCACGCCGCCGGATCCCCGGTCATCCGGACCCGGCGCTCGTCCGCCACGTGCCGGAGGCCGTCGACGGCCTCGCCGATCACGTCGGCGACCGGGAGCGCCCGCGGGATGAGCTCGATCTTCCCGGCCTCGATCCGCGTCAGGTCGAGCAGATCCGACACCATGCGACCCAGCCGGTCGGTGTTGTCGCGGACCCGGCCGAGGTAGTGACGGGGCTTGTCGGTGAGCGGTCCCGCCACGCCGTCGAGGAGGTTGTCGACGTAGCCCTTCACCGCAGCCAGGGGGGTCCTGAGCTCGTGCGAGACGTTGCCAAGGAAGTCGGACTTGAGCTGGTCGACCTCGCGGAGGCGCGCGTGCGAGGCTTCCAGCGCGCGGTAGGTTGCCTCGAGCTCCGCCGTCCGCTCCTGCACCTTGGCCTCGAGCTGGGACGCCGACTCCTGAAGCCGCCGGTAGAGATGGGCGTTCTGGATCACCACCGCAACCTGAGCGGCGAAGACCGTCACGAGGCGCACGTCGTTCACGGAAAGCCCGCCCCGCTTGTTGGCGATCGAGATCTTCCCAACGAAGCGCCCCTCGTGGAGCAGCGGAAATTCGCTCAGGTTGTACACGCCGAACGGGCGGAGGAAGGCGCGCTGCTCTTCGTTGAACTCCTCGGGCCGCTTGTTGACCATGGGGCCCCGGTGGCGAAAATTCCAGGCCGGGCGGAGGGCGTCAGCCGGGTAGCGGACCTTCTTGAGCAGCTCGTCCGCTACGTTGTGACCGGGCCACTGGCAGACGAACTCGCGGGTCTCCGGCTCGTACAGCGAGATGACGCACTTCTCGCAGCCGACCAGCTCCGCCAGCTGGCGGGTGAGCCGGCCGTACGTCTCGCGGATGTCCGTCATGGCCTCGAAGGCCTGCGAGATCTCCTCCAGGCCCTCGAGCTCCCGGTAGCTCCGCCGCGGCCGGAGGAGACCCCGGACGGCGCCGAGCGCCGCGGTCACGGGGCCCATGGACCGTACTGAGCGGCGACGGCGGCTCCCGGGCTCGCCCAGTCCCCGCGCGGGAGGCTCGGCGTCGGGGCCAGCAGGTGCCCGAACGCACGAGGGGCGTCACCTTGCGGTGACGCCCCTCGCGGCCCCCTAGACGGACAGCGCGCGCTAGCTCTTGGTCGCGGGCTTGACCCCGGGGTGATCTTTGAAGAACTGCTTGTTGAGCTCGATGTAGTTCTTCCACTGGTCGGGCGTCTCGTCTTCGGCGAAGATCGCCTTGACCGGACACACCGGCTCGCAAGCGCCGCAGTCGATGCATTCCTCGGGGTGGATGTACAGCATCGTGTCACCCTCGTAGATGCAATCAACCGGGCAGACCTCCACGCAGGCCTTGTCCTTCACGCCGATGCACGGCTCGGCAATGATGTAAGGCATCGAATCCCTCCCGAGGTGTTCGGAGCGTCGGTTGCGGTCCGCGATCCTTGGACGCGGAACCGCCCCGCGCCGGACCGGTCAACTTCTACTATGCGCTGGACCCGGTGTCAAGTTTGCGCGCCGAGCCCAACCTCGCGGTCCGACTGCCCCTTTGCCCCATGGGCGACTCGCTGCCGCTCGCCGTCGGCCGCCCGGTCCCCGTGCTCCTTCGTCTCCGAACGGGTCTCTCGTTGCGACGGCGACGCGCGGACAGGGTGCAACGGGAGTGCCACCGAGCGCGCCTCTGAGTTTCCGAATGGATACGGTAGGCCACCCCGATCGGGCCCGCCCGACTGCACACGTTTCTGTGCACCACTGCACTGTTTTCAGTGCACCCGCCTCGACACGCCCGATCCAGGGGCTCCAGCGTGATGCCGGAGTCCGGCTCCGCCGTTTCGAGCAGCGCCCACCTGGCCCGTCGCGACGCCACGATGCGGCTCGCGTGCCCGGCATGGGACCCAGGTCCGACCGGACGGCCTGACGGCGGCGGGCGCCGTCCCGACATCCTCGAGCGCTGCACAGGAATCGGTGCATCCGGTCCCGCGCTCGACGTGCTCCCCTGACGCTCTTCAGGACGAATCGCTCGACGACCCGATGCTTTGAAGATCGGGAGTCGAGAAGGCATCGGGCTGGCGTCCTTCTTGCGTCATCCACGCGGCGATCAGCCCCGCGGCCCGATCCCTTGTATCGCATCTCAGACGAGGAGGACGATCCGTGATCCACTCCCGGGCCCGTGTCCCACGGCCCCACCGTCGCTGGCTCCCCCGCCTGCCGATCGCCGGCATGCTCCTGGTGCTCGCGACCTCGGTCGACGCCGCGCCCGCCTTCGGACCGAAGGAGTACGTGGTGAAGCCGACCCTGCCCCTGCCGGCCATCGAGCGGTTTCCCGCCTGCCAGCCGGAGAAGGGCGGTCAGCTCCGGGTGGAGAACGGCCCGAACGGCCGCGCGCGGGTCACGCTGGCCGTCCTGGTGCTGAACCAGCGGGAGACCGTCGTCATGGTGGAGGGCCCCGGCCAGCACCGCGTGGTCGAGCGCGCCGTACAGCTCGCCGGGAGCAACGCCCTCCTCGTCTGGATGATCGGCCCGCCCGGCGCCACGCTCGCCGTCTCGGTCACGAGCGTGGGGGCGTGCCTGGACGTGGCCATCACCAGCCCGCCGCCGGGCGCCTCGGTGCCGGCGGGAATCCTCCAGGTCCGGGGGACCGTTGACGGGCCTCCTGGCCTCGGGATCGCGGTCAACGGCATGCCCGCGGCGGTGTACGGCGGCGCGTTCGCGGCCGAGCTTCCTCTTGCGCCCGGGCCTACCGAGCTCGTGGCCGTCGCGACGGCGCCCGACGGGTCATCGGTCGAGGCCGGTCGGCAGGTCACGGTCGTGGAGGCGCCGGAAGCGACGGTCCGTCTGCTGGCCAGCCCGCCCGGAGGAGTGTCGCCGCTGACCGTGGGATTCTTGCTCTCGACGCTTGTCGGGGTCACCGACGTGAAGCTGGACCCCGAGGGCGACGGTTCGGTACAGTTCGAAGGGCAGAGCTTGGACGGTCAGACGGTCACCTATGACCAGCCGGGCCTCTACATCGCCACGGTGCAGGCGACGGACATCGACGGCCAGGTGCACTCGGCCACGACCGTGGTGGAGGTCTACGACCGCGCGGCGTTGGATGTCCGCCTCCGGGCGGTCTGGAGCGGCTTCAAGGACGCGGTCCGTGGCGGAGACGTGACGCGCGCCGCGTCCTTCCTGCACAGCGAGAGCCGGGAGGCCTACGCCGACCAGCTGCGCCTGCTGCGGCCCCAGACCCTGGCGAGCATCGACACGTACCTGACGGCGATCCAGCTGGTGGAGGTCGGCCCGAGGGGCGCCGAGTACGAGATGCTGCGCGACCTCGACGGCGCCACCCTCTCGTTCGCGGTGTGGTTCCGCGTCGATCAGGACGGCATCTGGCGGCTCTTCCGCTTCTGAGCGATGCGGCGCCACCTGGCATCTCTGCTGATCGTGGTCGCGCTCACCGCCCTGCTGCCCAGCGGGGCGCTCGCGCAGGCCCCCTCCCAGGCGGAGGCGCAGGCCGTCTGGGACGCGTTCTGGGGAAGGCTCGCCGCGGGCGACTTCACCGGTGCCCGGCGCTACGTGCACTCCGCGAAGCAGCGCCCCTGGATGGTGGCGGACGCCCAGCTGCAGGAACAGGCTCCGCAGATGCTGTACTGCCGCATCCGTCCGGGGCCTCTGCCGGACAGCGCCGACGACGTACTCTTCGAGGTGCACTGCGAGCATGGCGGGGAGACCGCGGACACCCTCGTCGGCTTCCGGCAGGATTTCGACGGCGCCTGGCGCATCTCGGGGATGTAGCGGCGCCGCCGATGCCAGGACCCCGCTCGCGCCTCACGCTCGCCCTGATCGCGCTGCTCGTCGCGGCATGGTCGACGCCCGGCGAAACCTCCGAGAAGTGGGGGCCGTTTCGGGGCCAGCTCGTCGACCAGGCCACCGGCAAGGGCATCGCCGGCGCGGCCGTGATCGCGATCTGGTGGAAGAACGAGCCTAACCCGGTGCAGATGAACCGATCCTTCTTCGACGCCACCGAGGCTGTCACCGACGCCGAGGGGCGCTTCGAGATCCCCCGGTACGCAAAGCCTCCATTCTTCGACTTCCAGATTTTTCTTCCGGAGATCACCTACTTTGCGCCGGGGTACCTGTCTTTGCGGAAGCAGGTGACTCCTTCCGATGGTCAGCCATTTGTTGCAGAGACCACCATATTTATGGAGCGCATCGAAACCCGTGAGGCGCTAGCTCAAAAGAGTCGCAGCGGACCGGCAGCCGTACCCCTCGACAAGATGAAGGAATTCACGAAGGCGGTCAACGTGGAACGTGCGCTGTTGGGCCTATCACCAATTACGATTCCCGCTCAGGAGACGAAGCCGTGACCTTGAGATCTGTCCTAGTCACTGCAGTCCTAACTACCACTCTATGCGGGCTCGCTAGTATCGCGTCAGCGTACAACCAACCAACGCACGCCGTCATTAACGAACAAGCTGCGCGTCGATCAGACCTGGATCTCACTCTGCGGAATCGGCTCGGGCTTCCTCAGGGACAGCAGACGGCCTTCCGCGGGAAGGACGTCTTGAGTTGGCTGCGCGAGGGCGGAGTCTTGGAGGACGACTCCCTCCGCTTCTTTCGCCACTTTCACGATCCACTCAAACCATGGGCGACGGCGGGGTTGAACTTTTTGGGTCAGCACCAGTCGTCTATCCATTCGATGCAAAGGTCGACAAACTGCCAGGACTGGACTTGGAGTTCCGCTCGTTGTTTTCTCTATCAGGCGCTGACCGAACCCTCAGGCGACGCGCGTGAGCAAGCCTGGGCCAATGCCTTCCGTGCAATTGGGCAGCTCATGCATCTCGTAGTCGACGCTTCTGTTCCGGAGCACACTCGCAACGATGAACATCCACTGGGGCCATTCTTCGGGAACTACGAGTACTGGGTAGACAGCCTGCACAAAAACACGGAGGCAGAGAGGCAGTTCGTTGCCACATTCTTG
>DATBGA010000168.1:0-7956 GCA_036558225.1 Candidatus Methylomirabilota bacterium
CCGCCTCGATCGTCCCTCTGGCCTCGGCGAAGCCAGCCTCGTAGAGGCCGGCCACCACCACGTCGGCACCGATCCTCGCGAGCCCGATCGCGACGGCGTGGCCGATGCTGTCCGGCTTGGCCGCGCCGGTGACGATGGCGACCCGGCCGGCGAGGGGCGTCGATTTCTCCATGCGTCAGCCCGGGAGCGTCGCTCGGCGCGGCCGGACCGGCTGGCCCGCGGCGGCGCCCCACATCTCTTGGACGTGCGGGTCCAGCGCGTCGCGGATGGCGTCACCGACCAGGTTGAACGCGATCACCGTCAGGACCAGCGCGGCGCTCGGGAAGACGGTGAGCCAGGGCGCCTCCCGCAGCACCAGCCGACCGTTGTCGATCATGTTGCCCCAGGTCGGCGTAGGCTCCGTGATGCCGAGGCCGAGAAAGCTCAGCATGGACTCCGTCAGGATCGCCGCGGGGACCAGGAGCGTGCAGAGGACGATCACCGGGTCGACGCCGTTCGGCAGCACGTGGCGGAGCAGGATGCGGCCGGTGCCGGCCCCGGCGGCCCGCGCGGCCTCGACGTACTCTCGCTCGCGCGCGGCGAGCGCGGCGGCCCGGGTGACGCGGGCGAACTGCGGGAGGTAGCCGAGGCTGATGCCGGCGATGACGGTGCCGAGGCCGGGGCCGAGCGCGGTCACGATGGCGAGCGCGAGGATCAGCGCCGGGAACGCCTGGAGCACGTCGACGCTCCGCACGAGGAGATCGCTCGCGGGGCCGCGGAAGTATCCCGAGGTGAGGCCGATGACGGTCCCGGTGAGCGCGCTGATCGCCACGACGGCGGCGCCGACCGCGAGGGACACGCGCGAGCCCCATACCACGCGGCTCAGGACGTCGCGCCCGAGCCGGTCGGTGCCGAGCGAGTGCTCGGCGGACGGGGCCTTCAGGCGGCGGATGACCGACTGCGCGGTCGGATTCTGCACGGGCAATGCGGGCGCGATCACGGCAACGACGACGAGGAGGAGGATGAACAGCCCGCTCAGGAGCACCGGCCCGCGCGCCCTCACGTTGCGCGCACCCGCGGGTCCGCCAGCCCGTAGAGAAGGTCGACGACCAGGTTGAGCAGGAGCACGGCGAACGACGAGACGAGCACCACCCCCTGGATGACCGGATAGTCGCGGGCCAGGATGGCGTCGAGCGCGAGCCGCCCGATGCCCGGCCGGGTGAAGACGGTCTCGGCGACGACGGCGCCGGAGAGGAGCGTCCCGACGTTCAGCCCGATGACGGTGAGGACCGGGATGATCGCGTTCCGCAGCACGTGGCGGCCGACGACGGCCGGCTCGCCGAGCCCCTTCGCGCGCGCCGTCCGCGCGAAGTCCTGGCCCAGCATCTGGAGGATGCTCGCCCGCGTGATCCGCGAGACGACGCCGGCGAGGAAGAACCCGGTCGCGATGGCGGGGAGCACGAGGGCGCGCAGCATCTCGCCCGGTGTCGCACCGGCGCCGGAGGTCGGGAACAGCCGCCAGTGGAGGCTGAACAGGAGCAACAGGACGAGGCCCCACACGAACACGGGCACCGAGACGCCGAGGAGCGCGCCGACGCTCGCGGTGTAGTCGAGCCACGTCCCCCGCCGGAGGGCCGCCGCGGCGCCCAGCGGCACGCCGATCAGCGCCGCCACCAGCGTCCCGCCGAGCGTCAGGAGCAGCGTGTGGGGCACCGCGTCGAGGACGAGCCGGGTCACCGGCGCGCGGAGGGCGAGCGACTGGCCGAGGTCCAGCCGGAGGACCCCCGTGAGGTACGCGGCGAACTGCTGGGGGAGCGGGCGGTCCACGCCGAGATCGCGGCGCAGCGCTGCCACGGCGTCCGGGGTGGCGGCGGTGCCGAGGAGCGCGATGGCCGGGTCGCCGGGCAGGACCCGCATCACCAGGAACACCAGCAGCAGCGCCCCGAACATCGTCGGCAGGATCTGGGCGAGCCGCCGGGCGACATGGCGCATGCGCGGTCAGCTGGCGCGCCGCTCTGGCGCGCCGGCCCCACGCGCGCCCGACATCCGAGAGGGCGCCGCTCCGCGGGGGTGCCGGCTCAAGGGGCGCTGCGCGGTAGGCGCGCTTGGCGATGCCTGCCCGGCATGGGCGCCCGCCACCCCGTCACTGGATCAGCTCCGTCGCGCGGAGAAGAACGGACTGCGGGATCGTCAGCCCGAGCGCCTTGGCGGTCTTCAGGTTGACGACGAGGTCGAACTTGGCGGGTCGCTCCACGGGGAGGTCGGCCGGCTTCGCACCCCTGGAGATCCGGTCGACGAAGTAGGCGGCCCGGCGGTGCATGTCCTCGTAGCTCGGGCCGAACGACATCAGCCCTCCCGCCTCGACCAGCTCCCGGTAGGCGTATACCCCCGGGAGGCGCTGCTGGGCGGCGAAGTCCATGATGACGGCGCGGTGCTGCAGGAACAGCCGATCCGCCAGCACGAGCAGCGCGCCCGGGCGCTCCTTGACGATCACGGCGAAGGCCCCCTGGATCTCTTGGAAGGTCCGCACTCCGAGGGACAGCACTTGCACTTGCAGCGCTCGGGCGGCGGCCTGGGTCTGCTTCTCGGCGAGCACCTGAACCGGGCTCGACGCGTTCCAGAGCACCGCGACATGCGAGACGCCAGGGGCCACTTCGTTGAGCAGCTCCAAGCGCTTGCCGTCCATCTCCGTCGAGATCGACGTCACGCCGGTGATGTTCCCGCCCGGGTGGCCGAGGGAGGGGACGATGCCCGTGCCAACGGGATCGCCGACGGCGATCATGACGACGGGGACGGTCGTTGTCGCCTTCTTGAGGGCTAGGGTGGCGGGCGTCCCGGCCGTCACGATCACGTCAACCTTCACGGCGAGCAGCTCGCCGATGAGGGCAGGGAGGCGATCGTACCGCCCTTCGAGCCACCGATACTCGATCACGATGTCTCGGCCCTCGACGCGCCCGAGAGTGCGCAATCCCTCCCGGAAAGGTCCAACGAGATTGGCTTCGAGGGCTTCGGTGGTGTTTCCGAGGAACCCGATCCGGTACGGCTTTCCCCTCGGCTGCGCGTGCGCCGCGGACAGATGGGCCGCGAGGACGAGGGTCAGGATCGCAGCGACCGTGCCGAGCCGGAGCTCCATGAGCACCTCTCCGAGGAGCCAGCGGGGGAATGGCCGGGCCTCCTCCCGCTAGTTGAACGTCAGCCGCGTGATGTCGAGGCCCCAGATCGGCTCGAGCGTGGGCATACCCTGGAGCTTCGGGGAGTGGAGCATCGCCTCGGGGCGCATCATCAGCGGGATCATCGGCACGTCGCGCATGAGCTTCCGCTGGATCTCGTGGTACATCTGCTCGCGCTTCTTGGGGTCGAGCTCCCGGCGCGCGGGGATGAGGTCCGCCTCGAGGTTGTACTTGCTGACCGCGATCGCGCCTCCCATCGGCGTGAAGGCGTCGGTCAGCCAGATGTCCGGGTCGGGCTGACGGACGCAGCAGTGGATCGCGAAGTTGACACCCTGGCCGCGGAACATCCGGCCGAGCCACGTCGGCTGGTCCAGGAGCTCGAGCTTGACCGTGATGCCGGCCGGCTTGAGCTGCTCGGCGATCACCTCGCCGCCGAGCTTGTTCTCGTCGTAGTTGACCATCGAGACCTCGAGCCCGTTCGGATAGCCGGCCTCGGCCAGGAGCTGCTTGGCCTTCTGGATGTCGTGCTCGTAGCGCGGGACGTTCTCCGTCACGTAGAGGTAGCCCTTCGGCACGGGGGAGAACCACGGCTCGCCGATGCCGTTGTATCCGAGGTCGATGAGCTGCTTCCGGTCGATGGAGTGCGCGATGGCCTGGCGCACCTTGACGTTGTCGAACGGCTTGACGGTCACGTTCATCATGATGACCTGCGGCAGGTTCCGGTGGACCAGGGACTCCTTGAAGCCCGCCCGCTTCAGCCGGTCCGACACGGCCTGCTCGCGGATCTGCGAGTAGACGAGGTCGTACTCGCCGTTCTCCAGGCCGATCACCTCGGCGTTCGTGTCGGTGACGAGCCGGTAGACCACCTTCTTGATGACCGGCGCGCCGCCCCAGTACTTGTCGTTGGCCCGGATCACCGCCTCGCGGTTGGGGACGCGGCTCTCGAACACGTACGGCCCCGTTCCGATCGGGTCCCAGGCGTAGCTCGCCCCCTTCTCCCGGATCGCGCGCGCGTTGACGATGGGGCCCGCCCGGTAGGGCGTGAGCAGGTAGAGGAAGCCGGCGTACGGCTCCTTGAGGACGAGCTTCACGGTGTAGTCGTCGACGACCACCGCTTCCTTCAGCATGCGCATGCTGCCGGCGAACGGCGACTTGGTCGCAGGGTCGAGCAGCCGCTCGAAGGAGCCCTTCACGTCGGCGGCCGTGAACTTGCCGTAGCCCTTGTGCCACTCCACGTCCCGCCGGAGCTTGAACGTGTACTCCAGGCCGTCCCGGGAGACCGTCCAGGACGTCGCCAGGTCCGGCGCGAGCTCGATGCTGTTCGGCTTGAACTTGACGAGCGCGTTGTAGATGTTGCGGGTGAACAGGAGGTCCTGCGTCGTGATCGCGAAGTGCGGGTCCATGGTGGCCTGGTGGGTCGCGCCGACGACGGAGAGCGTATCCTTCGTCGACGGCTGCGCGGCGGCCCGTGGCGGCGCCGTCGCGCCCGCGGCGAGGGCGAGGGCCAGGACCATGCGACCTGCGAACCGGCCGTTCCACGTCATGGTGCGGTCCTCCTTCCGGATGCGCCGTTGGCGCCCCGCCGGGCGCGGGCGCGTCACGGGAACTCGGCCCTGAGCGTGGGCATCACCTCGCGCGCGAAGAGGGTCATGTTCTTCGTCGCCAGCTCGTGGGGCATGCTGCCCACCTGGAAGATTCCCTGGACGATGCCGCAGCCCGTCTGCTTCAGGACCTCCCGCATGCGGTCCCGGACGGTGGCGGGGCTGCCGACCACCGCGTACATCCCGTCCTCGACCTCGCTCCAGGAGGTGAGGGCCGTGACGAACTTGCGCTTGGCGCCCGCCACCCGCGTGAGCGACTCCACTGACGTGTGGCCGGGCGGGTACATGAGCTCGCGCGGCATGCGGAGCCCCTTCTTCGCGAGGTACCAGAAGTGCGGCTCGAACTCGGCTCGCGCTTCGGCGTCGGTGTCGGCGACGTACACCAGGACGGGCCAGCCGAGCTGCTCGGGCGGGACCTCGTAACCGAGCTTCGACGCCGCGTGCTCCCGCAGGAGCGCGTAGTGCTCCTGCATCACCTGGTAGGGCGAGAACGGGAGCGCGATGAAGGGATAGCGCCGCTCGGCGACCCAGCGGATGGTCTCGAGGCTCCCGGAGCCGGGGATCCAGATCGGCGGGTGCGGTGCCTGGAGCGGGCGCGGCCAGACATTGACGAAGCGGAAGTCGTAGTGCTTCCCTTCGAAGTGGAAGGGGCCGGGCCGGGTCCACGCCTCCACGATGAGGTCGTGGGCCTCGCGGTACCGCTCGCGGAAGAAGGTGGGGTTGACCTCGTAGGTGTAGGCCTCGACGCCGAGCCCGACCACCATGCCCGCGATGAGGCGACCGCCGCTGATCACGTCCAGCATCGCCAGCTCCTCGGCGACCCGGAGCGGGTGGTCGTAGAGGGGGAGCGCGTTGCCGAGGATCAGGATCTTCACCCGGCTCGTGCGCTGGGCGAGGCACGCCGCGATGATGTTGGGCGACGGCATCAGCCCGTAGGCGTTCTGGTGGTGCTCGTTCACGCCTACCGCGTCGAAGCCGAGCGTCTCGGCGAGCGCGAGTTGGTCGAGGTACTGGTCGTACAGCACCCGGCCGCGGGCCGGGTCGTAGAGGCTGTTGGGCAGGGTCAGCCAGGCCGACTCGTACCGCTGCTCGAAGTCGGCGGGGAGGTGCGGCCACGGCATGAAGTGGAAGCAGACGAAGAGCATCTAGGCTCCGTCCAGGAAGCCGAGCACGAGCTCCGCGAAGCGCTCGGGGTGCTCGAACGGCGGGAGGTGCCCGCAGCGATCGAGGATCTCGAGGCGCGCGCCCGCGATGCCGTGCGCGTACGCCTCGCCGTAGGCGAGTGGGATCAGCCGATCCTCGCGACCCCACACGACGAGGGTCGGCGCCCGGATGCGCCACAGCCGGCCGGTGAGCCGCCGGTACTGCTGGGCCGGGCTCCAGAGGAGCCGGGCGGCCGCCTCGCGCCCGCGCAGGATCGTCTCGAGCTGCTCGGGGGGCGGCGGGCCGTCGGGGAAGAGCGCCCTGGCGACGGGCGACGCCGGGTCGTGGAACATGAGCTCCCTGAGCCTCGGCAGCGGCAGCATGAACGGGTCCTCCATCGGGACACCGGGCACCCGCACGCCCGCGGCGTCGACCAGCACCAGCCGGGTCACCCGCGCCGGGTGCCGGAGCGCCAGCTCCGCCCCGAGCCAGCCGCCCAGCGAGAGGCCGACCACGTCGACCCGGTCGACGCCGAGGGCGTCGAGGACGTCGAGCGTGTGGAGCACCAAGTCCTCCATGGTCTCGATCGCGTCGAGGCCCTCCGAGGCGCCGAACCCCGGGTACACGGGCAGGAGGACCCGACGGCGGGCGGCGAGACGGTCGTGGACTGGCATCCACCAGAAGGTGCCGGCGCCGTGGAGATAGAGGAGCGGTCGGCCCGCGCCGCCCTCGAACAGCTGGATGCGGCGCCCGTGAACCGTGAGCGCGCGCTCGTGGTCGGCGGGCGCTACGGCGTGCGGCACGACGTCCGGGTCGCCTTCTGGGACGGAGCAGGACGGAGGAGCCAGCGGCACGCGAGGAGGGTCTCCAGCCGGATCATGGGCGATTTCTCCTCGTGGAGGAACGTGGCGCCTACCATAGCACAGCGCCCCGGCGTGGCTCACCGCCGGCCCGCGGTCGGGTCGCCGTCGCGCCCGGCCCCGGCTATACTGCGCCCGAGCCGGCCGAGGCCGATGGACCGGCCGATCCACGGAAGGGTGGTGACGTCGTGCTCTTCCCCACGACGCTCGTCGGCAGCTATCCGCAGCCCGACTGGCTGATCGATCGCCCGCGCCTGGCCGGGCGGTTCCCGCCCCGCGTGCGCGCGCGCGAGCTGTGGCGGGTGGAGGAGCCCTGGCTTCGGGAAGCGCAGGACGACGCGACGCTGCTGGCGATCCGTGCCCAGGAGGACGCGGGGCTCGATGTCGTCACCGACGGCGAGATCCGGCGGGAGAGCTACTCGAACCGCTTCGCCACCGCGCTCGAGGGCGTCGACATCGACAACCCCGGCACCGCGCTGGACCGGTCCGGTCACCCGAACCCGGTCCCGCGCATCGTGGGGCCGGTGCGGCGCCGGCATCCCGTCGAGGTCGACGACGTCCGGTTCCTTCGGGCCCACACGGCGAAGCCGATCAAGATGACCGTGCCCGGGCCGTTCACGATGAGCCAGCAGGCGCAGAACGACTACTATCCGAGCGAGGAGGCGGCGGCGATGGACTATGCCGCCGCGGTGAACGAGGAGATCCGCGACCTCTTCGCCGCGGGCGCCGACGTCGTCCAGGTCGACGAGCCGTACCTGCAGGCGCGGCCGGAGAAGGCGCGCCAATACGGGCTCCGGGCGCTCAACCGCGCCCTCGAGGGCGTCCGGGGCACGACGGCCGTCCACATCTGCTTCGGCTACGCGGCGATCATCCACCAGCGCCCCTCGGCCTACTCGTTCCTGCCGGAGCTGGCCGGCTGCAGCGTCCGGCAGGTCTCGATCGAGACCGCGCAGTCGGGGCTCGACTGCGCGATCCTGGCCCGCCTGCCCGGGAAGCAGATCATGGTGGGATGCCTCGACCTGAAGGACCCCGCCGTCGAGACGGCGGAGACCGTCGTGAAGCGCGTCAGGCGCGCGCTCGCGCACGTGCCCGCCGAGGACGTGATCCTGGCGCCCGACTGCGGGATGAAGTACCTGCCGCGGGACGTCGCGCTCGGCAAGCTCCGGGCCATGGTGGCCGCGGCGAGGATCCTGCGCGCGGAGC
>DATBGA010000169.1:0-34818 GCA_036558225.1 Candidatus Methylomirabilota bacterium
GGCGGGCGGCCGGGGGAAGCGCGAGCTTACCCCGGCCGTTCGCTTTCGGCGAGGCGGCAGCCAGGCCCGGGCGGCCTGGCCCCTCGGTGATGCCGGCGTTCGCGTCCGGGAGCGGGCGGGGAGACGCCTTCTACCCCGCGCCGATTCGCCCGTCCCGATCGATGTGGGTGCGCCACTGGCCTGGTGGCGCGTCACGAGCCGTCACACTACCGGTGGGCTTGGATCTCCTGGAACAGGTCGAGGTAGCGGATGTTCCTGGCCTCGGCGCGGGGCTGGGCGAGGCCCACCCGGATCAGCTCGGCGTTCAGCATCCGCCCGTTCGGCAGGTAGAGGTACGCCAGCCAGTCCCCGGCCGGATCGGACCGCTCGCGATCGAACTCGAGGTAGACCAGGAGCCCCCGGTCGAGCGTGGCCCAGGGATCCTCGAGGGTTCGACCGTCGGAGATCGACTCGACGCCGATCAGCCGGACGCGCCTGAGCCCCTCGCGCAGCCGGACCTCCACGCGGTCGGGCGCGAGGCGGCGGACGAACCGGGCCGCGAGGCGGCCGCGGGCCGGCTCGATCTCCTGCGGCAGGAGCCGGGCGATCTCGCTCAGGGCGAACCCGACGACTCCCCCGAATCGCCGGAACCGGATCTCACCCGCTTCCAGCCAGAAGCCGTCCACCTGGATCACGACGCCGCTGGAGAGCTGGAGAAGATGCGGGCGGTCGCTGAGAGTGGGCGGCGGCGCCTCCTGGCCGGGTCTCGCCGCCGTCACCTGGCCCCCGCTACCGCTTCCGTCATCGGCCCCCCACAGCGTGATCCACGCCTCGGGCAGGGCGGGAGCGGCGGGGACGCGCAGGACGCCCACCAGGTCAGCCCGGTGCAAGGTGAGCGAGCCCTCGGGAGTGCTGACCTGCACGTCTGGCCCCTTGGCGCCGACGCTGGTGGCCCGGACGTTGGCCCCGCCCCGCGTGGCGACATACAGCGGCTCCCCGGAGCCGTCCGCCGGGGAGGGCGGCGGCAGGGTCCCGGCCGCGTCGTCCGACTCATCGGGGACGATGCGGAGCACCTCGTAGCTCGGGATCGCCACCCAGCCGCCGTACTTCTCGAACCGGATCTGCCCGTCCTCCTCCGTGTATTTCTGGACCACGATCGGATCGCCGCCGTCGATCAGGTGGATGAGGTAGGCGCGGGGCTCCTTGGGGCGCCCGTGCGTGGCCGTGGCGGCGGGAGCGCCCAGGGCCGGGCCGCCGAGCGTCGCGGCGAGCGTGGCGCTCGTCCCGATCGCTGCCAGCCAGCGGCCGGCCCGGAACATGGCCCCACTATACCGGGGGCCGCCATGGGGTCCAACGACGGAGAGCGGGTCCGGAACCGACGGCGCGACGCGCGTTTGCGCTACACCGACGTTGACAAGCTCGAAGCATGGCCCGTATAGTGAGGGCCGGCTCGGGCCAGGTCGAGACATCGCTTGCCGACCACCGACGAGATCCGACAGTTCGAGGCGCGGCTGGCCCGGGAGCCTACCTCCCAGGCCTACGCGGCACTCGCCGAGGCGTACCGTCGGGCCGGCCGGGTAGATGAGGCGGTGACGCTCTGCCGCGAGGGCCTGGCCCGCCACCCCGGGTATGTCACCACCCGGCTGGTGCTCGCCAAGGCGCTCCTCGAGCAGGGTGACGTTGAGACGGCCCGGACCGAGATCGAGCGCTTCCTCGCGGGGGAGACGGATCACGAGCCGGCGCTGCGGATCGCCGTGGAGTGCGCCCTCCGGGGCGGCGACCCGGCGGGAGCCCTGGGATACGCGCGGCGTCTGGGCGCGCTGGATCCTCATGACCGCGGGGTTCAGGGGCTGTCCCGGGCGCTCGAGGTGGGCGTCACCGGACGGGTGGCATCCGACGTGGGCGGCCTCTGGCCTCTCCTCGTCGACGATACGTACGCAACGGTCGCCTTCGGCGACCTGTGCCTCGGTCAAGGGCTCACGGACGAGGCCACGGCGGTGTTCAGCCGGATCGTCGTCCGGCAGCCGGATCATGAGACGGCCCGCGCGCGGCTGGGCGACCTCGGAAGGCCGAGGAGCGCGGCGCGGCGGCCACGAGGATAGGCCATGCAGGTGTCGACGGCGGAGTTCCGGAAGGGCCTCAAGATCGAGCTCGACGGGCAGCCGTACAACATCGTCGAGTTCCAGCACGTGAAGCCCGGTAAGGGCGGCGCGTTCGTCCGCACCAAGCTGAAGCACCTCCGGCTCGGACGAGTGGTGGATCGCACCTTTCGAGCGGGGGAGAAGGTCGGGCTGGTCGACTACGAGCAGCGCTCGATGCAGTACCTCTACAAGGACGACAACTTCCACTTCATGAACCTCCAGACCTACGAGCAGATCGCGCTCGACGCCGACGTGGTCGGGGAGGCCGCGAGCTGGCTGAAGGAGACGATGGAGGTCGACGTCCTGAGCATCAACGGCGTGCCCGCCGGCGTCGAGGTCCCGAACTTCGTCGAGCTACAGGTGATGAAGACGGACCCGGGCGTCCGGGGGGACACGGCGTCCGGCGGCTCGAAGCCCGCCACGCTCGAGACCGGCGCCGTGGTCCAGGTCCCCCTCTTCATCAACGAGGGGGAGGTCCTCCGGATCGATACCCGTACCGGGGCCTACATCGAGCGGGCGTGAGGTGGCCGTGAAGCCATCGCCCGGGCCCTCACCGCGTCCGAGATGCGGTGGGGAGTCGTGGGAGGATGGCCGCCGCTCCTCCGAGCGAGGATTGAGGCAGGCGTGAACCAGCGAGAGATCCGTCGGCTCGCCGATCTCCTTCGCGACTACGGGCTCACGGAGGTCGAGGTGGAGCAGGAGGGCGTCCGCGTCCGCCTCCGCCGGGACCACGCTCCCGGCGCGGCGGTTTCCGCCGGATCCGCCGCCGGGTCTGCGGGCCCCGCCCCCGCTTCGTCGGTCGCCGCGCCTCCGGTGGTCTCCGCGTCGCCGGGCGCGAGCGAGGCCCATCTCCTCACGATCGAGGCGCCGATGGTCGGCACCTTCTACCGGGCGCCGTCCCCGGACGCGCAGCCGTTCGTCCGCGACGGCGACCGGGTGAAGAAGGGGCAGGTAGTCTGCATCATCGAGGCGATGAAGCTCATGAACGAGATCGAGTCCAAGGTGGCCGGGCGCGTAGTCAAGGTGCTCGTCGAGAACGCGCAGCCGGTCGAGTACGGCCAGCCGCTGTTCCTCCTGGAGCCCTAGCCCAGGCCGGCCCGGCGAAGCGGCCGATGTTCTGCCGATCCTGCTGGGCCAATCTCCCCGACGGCACCGAACAATGTCCGAAGTGCCAGCGTGACCCTCGAGTGGCCGCGTCACCCCCGGAGTCCGCGCCGTCGGCCGTGCCCGCCGTGACGCCGGCCCCGGCTCCGACTCCGCCCGCGTCGCCGGCGCCCGCCTTGCCGCCCCCCGCTCCGCCGCGCGGCACGAACCTCGCCCGCCTGAACCTGGCGCTGGCCGGGATCCTCGTGCTCGCGGTGGGCGGCCCGATGCTGGCGCGCTGGTGGGAGGGGCGGCGCGCGGCTGACCTGACGACCGGCGAGGACTCGGAGGCCGTCGCGCCCGCCGCCGTGCCGGAGTCGAGCCTGCCGCACGCCGCCGAGCCCGTCGCGGCGCCCGCGGGCGACGATGCCGACGCGCGGGCGGTGCGGGAGGCGTACGGGCTCTACCAGCGGGGCGACATCGCGGCGGCGTGCGAGCGCTACCGTGAGGTGGCGTCCCGGACGGGGCGCGACGACGTCCGGCGCTCCCTCGGGAGCTGCTACGCCCGGCTCGGCCGCGACGCCTACCAGGCGGGCCGAGCCGCCGAGGCGGCGGAGCACTACCGGCAGGCGGTGGACGCATCGGCGGACCGCGCGCACTGGATCGGCCTGGCGATCGCCTACGGGGGGGCGGGCGAGATGGCGCGTGCCCAGACCGCGGCTGAGCAGGGACTCCGCGCCTTCCCCGACGATTCGGAGCTCCTCTACCTCCTGGCGGATTTCCAGGAGCGCCAGGGCCGCACGCGCGAGGCCGTGGAGACGCTGCGGCGGCTCCTCGCCCGGGAACCTGGCCACGCCCGCGGGAAGACGCTCCTCGCCCGCCTCGAGCGGGAGCAGGGGGTGGAGGGCGGCTACTGGAGCCAGGAGAGCGCGCACTTCCTCGTGCGCTACGAGGGCGGCGGGGGCATCGACGTGGGCCGGTCGGCGGTCGACAATCTCGAGCGGGCCTACGAATCCCTCGGCCGGGATTATGGCGTCTACCCGAAGGAGCGGGTCCAGGTCGGGATCTACGTGACGAAGACGTTCGCGGAGCTGGGGGGGATCCCCCCGGAGTTCGCCGAGCACGTTCTCGGTTTCTACGACTACCAGAAGCTGCGTCTCCGGCTCTCGGCGTCCCAGGCGGGGTCGATCGGGCTCGAGCGCCTCGTGCGTCACGAGTACACGCACCTCCTCATCCACCAGGCCGCGAAGGGGAACGCCCCCCGGTGGCTCCACGAGGGTCTCGCCCAGGTGTCGGAGGGGCGCTCCGCGCCGCGCTTCATCGAGATGGACGTGGTGCTCGATCGCCAGTACTTCACGCTCAACGGGCTCGAGCGCCTGTTCCGGTCGAACGCGGTCGGCATCGCGTATCAGCTCTCCCACGTCGTGTGCGAGTTCCTGGTCGAGCGGCGCGGCATGTCGGGGATCCGCTCGCTCCTCGGCCACCTCGGCGAGGGCGAACCGATGGCTCAGGCGCTCAAGGAAGGCGTCGGGGTCGACGTCGAGGACGTCGACGCGCGCCTTCTGGCGGCCGGCGGCCGGAGCTGACGCGCAGTTGTTCACCAAGATCCTCATCGCCAACCGCGGGGAGATCGCGCTCCGCGTCCTGCGCACGTGCCGGGAGATGGGGATCCGGTCGGTGGTGGCCCATTCGACGGCCGATGCGGGCTCGCTCCCCGTGCGGCTCGCCGATGAGAGCATCTGCATCGGGCCCGAGGACAGCGCCCAGAGCTACCTCAACATCCCGCAGCTGATCGCGGCGGCGGAGGTCACCGACGCGGAGGCGATCCACCCCGGCTACGGCTTCCTCGCCGAGAACGCGACGTTCGCCGAGATCTGCCGGGCGTGCAGCATCCGCTTCATCGGCCCGAGCCCGGAGGTGATCCGGCTCCTGGGAGACAAGGTCCGGGCGCGCGAGCTCGCGCGCAAGGCGGACGTGCCGCTCCTGCCCGGCAGCGAGGGAGCCCTGCGGGACGAGGGAGACGCGCGGGCCGTGGCCGAGGCCCTCGGCTACCCGGTGCTCCTCAAGGCGTCGCTGGGCGGCGGGGGACGCGGGATCCGGATCGTCTGGGACGGCGACACCCTGGCGGTGGCCGTGCGGACGTGCCAGAGCGAGGCGGCGGCGGCGTTCGGCTCCTCGGAGATCTATCTCGAGAAGTACGTGGAGGGCGCCCGCCACGTGGAGGTGCAGGTCCTGGCGGACGGCCGCGGCCACACGATCCACCTGGGCGAGCGGGATTGCTCCATCCAGCGTCGCCACCAGAAGCTCCTGGAGGAGGCGCCGTGCCCGGTCATGACGGCGGCGGTCCGGGGTGAGCTGACGGCGGCCGCGCTCCGGCTCTGCCGGGCGGCCGGCTACGAGAGCGCGGGCACGGTGGAGTTCCTGCTCGACCGAAGCGGGCGCTTCTACTTCCTGGAGGTCAACACGCGCATCCAGGTCGAGCACCCCGTGACCGAGATGTTGACGGGCGTCGACCTCGTCCGCGCACAGATCCTGATCGCGGCCGGGGAGCCGCTCGGGCTCCGCCAGGAGGACGTCCGCCTCGATGGCCACGCGGTCGAGTGCCGGGTGACGGCCGAGGACCCGCTCAACTTCACGCCCAGTCCGGGGCGCGTCGTCGCGTACGTCGCGCCGGGCGGCCCCGGTGTCCGCGTGGACAGTCACTGCTTCACGGGGTACACCGTGCCCCCGTACTACGACTCGCTGGTGGCCAAGGTGATCACCCACGGCGCGGACCGCGCGGAGGCCCTCGCCCGCATGCGAAGGGCGGTGGCGGAGTTCATCGTGGAGGGGATCAAGACGACCCTCCCGCTCCACGCGCGCCTCCTGGCCGATCCACGGTTCACGGCCGGGGACTACTCCACGACGTTCCTGGAATCGGGACTCTGAGCGACCGCGCGGGCGGCCGACGCGGGTGATCGGCCCGTCACGGCGGCCCGTGCTCGATGGCGGGGGCGGCCCGGGGCGTGCGCCGTCCGGACCCTTGGACGGCTCGCAGGGTGCGCCGGCCGGCCGGGGTGAAGGCCTTGGCGCGGTGGGGCCGGGCGTCGTCTGGGGCCGGGCGTCGTCTTGACACCCCCGGGGGCCCATAGTAGCGTACCGTCCCACTTTGATTCCCGGGGGAGAATGCTGCTCCGATACGGATCTCGAGGCGCCGGCATGTAGGAAAAGCCGAGGTGTGAGGCGAGTCGGGCCGCGTGTGCGCGACTCATAACAGTCCAGCCCTGACCCACGTCACGTAGGAGGAGATCGGCGATGCGAGGATGGAAGTGGATGGGGATCGTCGGGATGGCGGCGCTCGTCGTGGCGCTCGCTGCGCCTGCCGACGCGCAACAGTGCCCGAAGGGCAAGCTCCGCATCTACACGTCGTGGCCGATGCAAGGCGCGATGCTCGCCGAGGGCACCGGCATGAAGAACGGCGTCGACATGGCCGTGGGGGAGGTCGGCGGGGTCGTGGCCGGCTACTGTCTCGAGGTCGTAAACCTCGACGACGCCTCGCCCCAGACCGGCAAGTGGGACGGCGCGGTCGAGGCCGAGAACGCGAACAAGGCCGTCGCGGATCCGCTGGCGATCGTGTATATCGCCACCTACAATTCGGGCGCGGCGAAGGTGTCGATTCCGATCAACAATCGCGCCCACATGGCTCAGATCACCCCGGCCAACACCTATCCTGGCCTGACCCGGAAGAACGGCGCCGCTCCCGGCGAGCCGGAGATCTACCGGCCCATGGGGTTCGTCAACTACTTCAGGGTGCCGCCGCCGGATGATGTTCAGGGCGCCGTGGGCGCAAAGTGGGCCAAGCTCCTGGGCGCGAAGAAGCTCTACATCATCAACGACCAGGAGCTGTACGGCAAAGGCATCGCCGACGTCTTCGAAGCGGCGGCCAAGAAGATCGGGCTTCAGGTCGCGGCGAATGAGGGCATGGACTACAAGCAGCCGGACCAGAAGCCGCTCCTGACGAAGGTGCGGGCCTCGGGCGCCGACATGGTGTACCTTGCGGGCGTCGTCGACACTGGTGCCCCGATCATCCTGCGCCAGATGAAGGACCTGGGACTCGTGGCCGCCCGCGGCGTCAGGCTGCTCGGCCCCGACGGCCTCTACGAGGAAGAAGTGCTGAAGGCGGGGACCTGTGATGCCGCGCTCGGGACGGAGATGCGCATCACCTTCGCCAGCCTGCCCTTCGAGAAGATGAAGGGGGTCGGCGCCGCGACCTACGAGAACTACAAGAAGAAGTACGGCAAAGAGCCGACCGGATACGCGCTCTACTCCGCGGAGGCCGCCCGGATCGCCATCGACGGCATCAAGCGCGCCGCCGCCGGTATCGAGAAGGGCGCCAACCCGATGGCGAAGCGCGAGGCCGTCCGGGTGGCGATCGCCGGGCTCAAGAACTTCGAGGGGCTCAACGGCAAGTTCAGCTTCGACGAGAACGGGGACACCACCAGCGAGACCATGTCCGGGTTCAAGGTCGTCAAGAGCGACAAGGAGCCCGGCTGCACGTTCGCCTTCGAGTCCGTCCTCGAATAGGCCATTGGACCGGGAGGGCCGGCCCCCGGCCGGCCCTCCCGCCTGACCACCAAACCACCCGCCGCCATGAACTGGTGGGAAGTCCTCGTCCAGCAGAGCATCAACGGGCTGACGCGCGGGTCCGTCTTCGCCCTGGTCGCGATGGGTTACACGATGGTGTACGGCATCATCGAGCTCATCAACTTCGCCCACGGCGACGTGTTCATGCTGGGGCTCGTCTTCTCGATGAGCTACTTCACCCTCCTCGGCATGGGACGGACGCTTCATGGCTGGGAACTGGTCACCGTCCTGCCGCTCGTGTTCCTCGCCACGATGATCACGACGGCGGCCATCAACGTGACCATCGACCGGCTCGCCTATCGCCCGCTGCGCCGATCCACGCGCCTGGCGCCGCTGATCACGGCCATCGGCGTGTCGTTCATGCTGGAGAACATCGCCCTGGTGTGGAAGGGCCCCGCGCCCTTCTCGTACCCGGATATCTTTCCGTCCGTGGACATCCTCTACGACTGGCTGGGCTGGAACTCGAAGATCTTCCTCACGACCAAGGACCTGCTCGTCTTCGGGGCGACGATTCCCCTGATGCTCGCGCTCCAGTACTTCGTGACCCGCACGACGTGGGGGAAGGCGATGCGGGCCACCGCCCAGGATCGGGAGACCGCCCAGGCGATGGGGATCAATGTCGAGAAGACGATCATCCTGACCTTCTTCATCGGCGGGGCGCTGGCCGGCGCCGCCGGCATCATCCAGGGGATGTACTACAACATCGGCCAGTGGTACGTGGGGTACCAGGCCGGGCTCCGCGCGTTCACGGCAGCGGTCCTCGGCGGGATCGGCAACCTGCCGGGGGCTGCGCTCGGGGGCCTCGTCATCGGCTTCCTGTCGGCGTGGAGCGACCAGTACATCTCCGCACGCTGGACCAACGCCGTCGTCTTCACGATCCTCATCCTGGTGCTGGTCTTCCGTCCCCAGGGGCTCCTGGGCGAGCGGACGATGGACAAGGTGTGAGCGTGTGGCCATGACTCTGCGCCGCGTCCTGTCGCTGGGGCTGCTGATTGCGGCATTGCTTGCCTATCCCTTCGTCGACCGTGCCCTCCAGGCGCAGACGGTGTACGCGGTCACGGACGGGATGATCTACGTCCTGCTCGCTCTCGGCCTCAACATCGTCGTGGGCTACGCAGGGCTGCTCGACCTCGGGTACGCCGCGTTCTTTGCGGTCGGGGCCTATGCGATGGGCCTCCTCAATTCGCCGGTGCTCGGGTCGCCCTTGTACGGACACCGCTGGAGCTTCTGGATCATCATCTGGATCTCGGCCCTCGTCTCTGCCGTGCTCGGGCTGGTCATCGGGGCCCCGACGCTCCGGGTCCGCGGCGACTACCTGGCGATCATCACGCTCGGGTTCGGCGAGATCATCCCCGTGTTCATCCGGAACCTCGGGGACGTGAACGTCGAGATCGGGGCCTGGAAGCCCGTCCAGCGCCTGAACCTGACCGGCGGCGAGAACGGAGTCAATCCGGTCGGCCGCCCGTACCTGCCGGGCGTGGACTTCGACAACAGCGCGATCCCCTGGTACTTCCTGATCCTGATCATCGGCGCCGCGTCCCTGTGGGCGATGAACCGGATGCGCGATTCGCGGCTGGGGCGGGCGTGGATGGCCATCCGGGAGGATGAGACGGCGGCGGATTGCATGGGGGTCGACCCCATCAAGACCAAGCTCCTCGCGTTCGCGCTCGGCGCGTCCTTCTCGGGGTTCGCCGGCTCCTTCTATGCCGCGAAGCTCCAGGCCATCACGCCCGGCGCCTTCGAGTTCAACGTCTCCATCATGCTGCTATGCATGGTCGTGCTTGGCGGCATGGGGAGCCTCAAGGGCGTCATCGTGGGCGGGATGGTGATCACGCTGTTCGACCGTCTGCTCCTGTCGCAGATGACGCACCTCGTGCGGTGGATCGGAGCCCAGACCGGCATCACCGTGTTGATGGCCGTGGACCTGACGCTGTGGCGATGGTTCTTCTTCGGGCTGGGCCTGGCGCTCGTCATGCTCTTCAAGCCCGAGGGGCTCGTCGGGCGCCGGGTGCCGCCGGCGGCGGTGGACGTGGACGAGGGGGAGGAGGCCGGCCTCTTGGTCGCTGCCCCATCGATCCCGCGTGTCGAGAGCATCCCCACGTGGCTCCGGACCACGGCAATGCCACGGGAGGCCGGCGGCCGGCCCCTGCTCGAGGCTCGCGGCGTGACCAAGGCCTTCGGGGGCCTGGTCGCCGTCAACCGAGTCGACCTCGTCATCCCTCCGCGGTCGATCGTGGGCTTGATCGGCCCGAACGGGGCGGGGAAGACCACGTTCTTCAACGTCGTCACGGGCTTGTTGGCACCGGACCACGGCGAGATCCTTCTCGACGGTCAGAGCATCGTCGGTTTCCGCCCAAACGCGATCGTGGGCCGTGGCATCGCCCGGACGTTCCAGTCCATCCGACTGTTCCAGAACATGACCATCCTCGACAACATCCTGGTCGGCGAGCATTCCAGGCTCTCGGCCTCGGTGGCGGGTGCGGTTTTCCGGCCGCCGCGAGTGCTGACGGAAGAGCGCCGTGCCCGGACGCGGGCTCTGGAGCTGATCCAGTTCGTCGGCCTCGGCGGCAAGGACCAGGAGCTGGCGAAGAATCTCCCGTACGGGGACCAGCGTCGGCTCGAGATCGCCCGCGCGCTCGCCACGGAGCCCAAACTGCTCCTCCTCGACGAGCCGACGGCGGGGATGAACCCGCGGGAGACCGAGGTCCTGACCCAGTTCATCGATCTCCTACGCCGCGAGCTGGGCCTCTCGGTGCTGCTGATCGAGCACCACATGGAAGTGGTGATGGGGATCTCGGACCGCATCACCGTGCTCGACTACGGCACGCCGATCGCGGAGGGGACGCCCGCCGAGGTCCAGCGGAACTCCAAGGTCATCGAGGCCTACCTCGGCAAGGGGTACGAGCAGGAGCTCGTGCCGGCATGAACGCCGGGGCGGCAGCCGCCATCGCCCGATGGGGCGCCGGCGCGAGCCGAGAGGCGGCTCGGTGAGCCAGGGGCCGCTCCTCGACGTCAGCGACATCCACACCTACTACGGGAACATCCGCGCGCTGAAGGGTGTGTCCTTGACCGTGAGCCAGGGGGAGATCGTCACCCTCATCGGCTCCAACGGGGCGGGGAAGACGACCACCCTGAAGACGGTGATTGGCAACGTCCGCCCGCTGCGCGGCACCGTGACCTTCGATGGTCAGCGGATCGACGGGTTCTCGACGGACCGGATCGTGCGGCTCGGGATCGCGCAGTCGCCGGAGGGCCGCCGGATCTTCCCGCGGATGTCCGTGCTCGAGAACCTGGAGCTCGGTGCTTTCTCCCGGCACGATCGGACGCAGATCCCGGAGGACCTCGAGCGAGTGTTCGGACTGTTCCCGCGCCTGCGGGAGCGCCTCCAGCAAAAAGGGGGGACGCTGTCGGGCGGTGAGCAGCAGATGCTGGCCATCGGGCGAGCCCTCATGGCGCGGCCGAGCGTGCTCCTGCTCGACGAGCCGTCGATGGGCCTGTCGCCGATCCTCGTCGAGACGATCTTCGGGATCGTGCGGGACATCAACGCCCAGGGCACGACGATCCTCCTCGTGGAGCAGAACGCGCGGATGGCGCTCCGCGTGGCGCATCGCGGCTACGTCATCCAGACCGGCCGCATCGTCCTCACCGACTCGGGCGCCGGGCTGCTCCGCTCGGACGTCGTGCGCAAGGCGTACCTCGGGGAGAAGTGACGGCGGCGCGGAGCCGGCCGGCGGCCTCCGCGACTGGCCGGTCGTCCCCGCCTGATCTCGGCATCCCGCCGCGGGGAGCCCGCTCCCGGCGCGCGCACGAGGTCCGAGTCCGATACGAGCCGCGTCTCCTGTACACGGGGGCTCGGGCGGTGGCGGGCGGAGCCCGGGGATGACGCCGGGCGCCGGTCGGTAGGAGAATGACGTCGTGCCGACCGAGGGGATCACGTACGAGGGCTTCGGGGCCGGGGATCGCTTCCAGACCCTGGCCCGGACCGTGTCCGAGTTCGAGATCCTCCAGTTCGTCACGCTGGCCGGCTTCACGGAGCCCCTCTTCATGGACATGGAGTACGTGCGCCGTGAAAGCGTGTTCGGGACTCGGGTGGCGCCGGGTGTGCTCACGTTCGCGCTGGCCGAGGGGCTCACGCTCCAGACGGGAATCCTCCACGGGACCGGGCTCGCCCTCCTCTCCTACGACGTCCGGGTCCTGGGTCCGGTCCTGGCCGGCGACACGATCTCGGTGGAGATCGAGGTCGTCGATCGGCGCGAGACGCGGAAGCCCGATCGCGGCGTGGTGACCTTCCGCCACCGGATCGTGAACCAGCGGGGAGAGTCGGTCATGGAGGCCACCATCGTCCGGATGATCAAGCGGCGGCCGCCGTGACCGCCCGGGACACCCACCCGGCGCGCATCGCCGACGTCGTGATCGTCGGGGGCGGGGTCACCGGCTGCTCGATCGCGTTTCACCTCGCCGAGCAGGGGACGCGCGACGTCCTCGTGCTCGAGCGGCGCTTCCTGGCGGCGGGCGGCACCGGCCGCTCCGTCGGCGTCATGCGGCAGCTCTACCCCACCGACGCCAGCTCCCGCATGGTGCTCCACTCGCTGCGCGTCTTCCAGAACTTCGGCGAGGTCACCGGCGGCGACGCGGGGTACGTCCAGTGCGGTGCCCTCCTCGCGGTCGGACCTGATCAGCGCGCCGCGCTGGCGCGGACGGTGGAGGCCCAGCGCGGGCTCGGCATCGACACGCGGCTGATCGGCCCCGACGACATCCGCGAGCTCGATCCGCGGATCGATCCCTTCGCCGTGGGGGCGGCGGTCTGGGAGCCCGAGTCGGGCTACGGCGACCCGACCGGCGTGACCGCCGGCTTTGCCCGCGCCGCCGCGCGGGCCGGCGTGGTCGTCGAGCAGGGAGCCGAGGTGGTCGCCATCGAGGTCGCGCGCGGCTCGGTCGAGGCGGTCCGGCTGGCGAGCGGGGAGCGCATCGCCGCGCGGGTCGTCGTGAACGCCGCGGGCCTCTGGTCGCCCGCGGTCGCGTCGCTGGCCGGGGTGTCGCTGCCCATCATGTCGGGCCGACATCCCGTCTTCGTGGTCCAGCGCGCGCCGGAGTTCGGGCGTCCCCACCCGGTGTACCTCGACCTGGCGAGCGGGACCTTCCTTCGCCCCGAGACCGGCGGGCTCACGCTGACCGGGTTCCTCGACGCGGACGAGCCCAACCACCCGCTGGATCCCGAGGCGCTCGGGAGCGACGTGGGCTTCGACGAGGTCGCCCGCATCATGGAGCGGGCCAGCCGCTGCATGCCCGCCCTGGGGGAGGCGCGCTACCAGCGCGGGTATGCGGGCGCTTTCGACATCACGCCGGACTGGATGCCAATCCTCGACCAGACCCCGGTCCGGGGCCTGTACGTCGCGGCCGGCATGTCGGGCCACGGCTTCAAGCTCTCGCCGGCCGTGGGCCGGATGATGGCGGACCTGATCACCCGGGGGCGCTCGGACCTGGCCGACCTCCGGGCCTTCCGGCTCGATCGCTTCGCCGTGGCGCCGCCCGACGGCGGCGGCGCCTTCTCCCACTCCTACCTGCGCTGACGGCGGCGCCCCGGGCGCGCCGGCCCTCCCGGCCCGCGAGGTTTCCGGCCCGTGGACCGTCGGGAGTAGAGTGAGTGCGCATGCACGGGACCGTGGCCGCCGCCGCCCACCAGGCCTGCGCGCGCGCACGAGCGACGGGCCGGCGCGCCATCACCGAGCGGGCCGAGCGCTGGAGATGAAGGTCCGCGGCCCGCGGGGCGAGGCGTCGGGCCTCCGTCGCTGGATGAGACTCCCCGGCGCGCTGGGCGTCGTCGTGGCTGCGTGGACCTTCGTCGCCTTTCTCCCGACTCTCCGGAACGGGTTCGTCGAGTGGGACGATTTCCGCATGTTCCTCCAGAACCCGTACCATCGCGGCCCGTGGACGATGCGGCTCAGAGGCGCCTGGACGACGCACCTGCTGGGCGAGTACATGCCGGTGACGTGGACGAGCTACGCGCTCGATCGGGCCCTCTGGGATCTCGACGCCCCTGGCTACCATCTCACCAGCCTCCTCCTGCACGTCGCGACCGCCCTCGCAGTGTACGCGGTGGCCTGGCGGCTCCTCGGGCTGGCGCGCGGCGCGGGGCTCGACGACCGGGGCCGCGCGCTCGCGGCGGCCGTCGCGGCCCTCGCGTTCGGCGTGCATCCCCTCCGGGCCGAGCCCGTCGGGTGGCTGAGCGCGCGGGGCACGGTGCTCGGCGGGCTACTCATGGTCCTGGCGGTGCTGGTCTACCTGATCGGCTGGGAGCGCGGCCGGGACGATGGGCGCGTCCCGGCGCCCTGGCTCGCCGGGGTGGCGGGCCTCTTCGTCCTGTCCGTGCTCGCCCGCGCCACCGCCTTGGTGCTGCCCGCCCTGCTCCTGCTGCTCGACGTCTATCCCTTGCGGCGAATCCACGGGTGGACCGGCGCCGGGAGCCGTTGTGGCACCCGGCGCGCGCTGGCGGAGAAGCTCGGGTTCGCCGCCTTGGGCGTGCTCGCGATCCCCATGGGCTTCCTGGCGCGCAGCAGCCGCCCCCTGGACTTCTGGCGCGTCGAGTACGACCCGCTGCTGGCCGCCGTGTGGAGCGTCTACAGCGCCGCCTTCTACGTCTGGAAAACGGCCTGGCCCTGGAGCCTGGGACCCATCTACGTGATGCCGACCCGGGGCGACCTCCCGGACGGCGGCGTGGTGCTCGCCGCGGCCACGGTTGCCGGCGTCACCACCGTGGTGATCGTCGTCCGGCATCGCTGGCCGGCCGCCTTGGCGGCCTGGGTCGCGTACGCGATCGTCCTGGGTCCCGTGTCGGGCCTGGTGCCCTTCGGGCGCCTCCTCGGGGTCGCCGATCGCTACAGCTACGCCGCGAGCATCGGCTGGGCGATCGCGGCCGGCGGGGCGGTGGCCCTGACGTGGGAGGCGCGGGCCGGCGGTCGACTGCCCCGCTGGCGGGCGATGGTGGCGGTTGCCGCGGTCGCCATCGCTCTGCTGGGGTGGAGCGTCCTCACGTGGCGCCAGGTCCGGATCTGGCACGATTCCAGTCGCCTGTGGACGCACGCGGTTGCCGTGTCGCCCGCGTGCGCGCGTTGTCACGTGAGCCTGGCAAACGTGCTGGGCCTGAATGGACGGGGTGAGGAGGCGCTGGCCCACTACGAGCGGGCGCTCAGCCTGGCCCCCGAGCACGTCGAGATCCACACGAACATGGGGCTCCTGCTCGTGCGGCTCGGCCGCCCCGCCGAGGCGATCCCCCACTACGAGCGCGTGCTGGCGCGCCACCCTGACATCCTTACCGCACGCGTGAACCTGGTCACGGGGCTCGTGGAAGCGGGCCGGCTCCCCGAGGCAGTGGTGCGCCTCGACGAAGCGGGGCGCACGAGCCCGCCGAGCGCGCAGCTCGAGTACTTCGAGCGGCTGACACGGACGCAGCCCACGGCTCCGGTCCCCTGGCTCGGGCTCTTCCTGGCGGCGGTCCAGGCGGGAGATCAGGCGCGTGCGCGGGCGGCCCACGCGACGCTGGCGGGCCTTCATGCCGAGCTGGCGAGCGTCGCGCTTCGGGCCACGCCGGGCGCGCACAGGACCGGCGTGGCGCCGAGGGCGTAAGCGCTCGCCTCAGGGCCGTGCCGAGCCAGATGGGGCGGTGGGCGCCGGCCACGCCGGCCGTGAGACCGTGAGACGGCTTCGACCGGCGTGGGCCTGCCTTGCCGTCCTCCTGCTGGTCGGCGGCGTCGCCCGCGCCGACGAGGCCGGTCGGTACCGCCTGTACGACCCCGACCGGCCCGAGATCCTCAACGTGGCCGTGGTCGGTCGCTTGGCGGTCGATCGCGCGGGCCAGGCGCGCGTCACGTACCGCGCGCTCCGGGCGAACGTCGCCGCGGTGGTCCAGGTCGCCGAGGACCTGGACGGCGCACGCCGGGTCACGTCTCAGCGGGAAGTGGGCGTCGTCGCCGTCGCCTTCGGCCGCGAGGAGGGCGACCTCGTGCTGTCGATCGTGTTCGCGACACCGGGCCGGAAGCGGCTGACGTTCACCCTCCTGACCGACGAGCGCGAGGAGAGCGAGCCGGCGAGCGTCGAAGTCGACGTGGCCCCGTGACCTCGGGCGGGCGCCCGCCGCGGTTGAAAATCGGAAGGGGCGAGGGGATAATAACGGACGCTTTGCGCACTCCTCGAGGCCGAGAGGACCACCCCCGGTGACCCAGCCCGATACCGCTCTCAAGCGCACGCCGCTCCATGCCGCCCACGTCCGCCTCGGCGCGCGGATGATCCCGTTCGGCGGCTGGGACATGCCCGTCCAGTACTCGGGTATCGTCGAGGAGCACCGTGCGGTTCGGAGTGCCGCGGGCTGCTTCGACGTGAGCCACATGGGGGAGTTCGAGTTCCGCGGAGCGGACGCGGCCCGCGTGCTCCAGCGGCTCACGACGAAC
This sequence comes from Candidatus Methylomirabilota bacterium, assembly GCA_036558225.1. Lineage (GTDB taxonomy): Bacteria > Methylomirabilota > Methylomirabilia > Rokubacteriales > DASRDR01 > DASRDR01. Next base: position 16,271 of record DATBGA010000169.1, read on the forward strand.
GACGTCGCGGCGCTCGCGGTCGGCCAGGTCCAGTACTCGCTGCTCTGCTACGAGGACGGTGGGATCGTGGACGACCTCACGCTGTACCGGCTCGCCGACGATCACTACATGATGACGGTCAACGCCTCCAACATCGACAAGGACTGGGCGTGGGTCAGCCGTCACCTCGAGGGCCGCGTGGACGCGCGGAACGTGAGCGAGGAGACCGGGCTCATCGCCGTGCAGGGGCCCCATGCCGAGCGGTTGGTGGGACGCGTGTCCGACGTCGACGTCGCGGCGATCGACTACTACCACTTCCGCCGGGGCCGGGTGGCGGGCGTCGCCGGCATCGTCTCCCGAACCGGGTACACGGGGGAGGACGGATTCGAGCTCTATCTGCCCGCGGCCGGCACCGAGGCGGTGTGGGAGCGGCTCATCGCGGAGGGGAAGCCGGACGGCGTCATGCCCATCGGTCTCGGCGCCCGGGACACCCTGCGGCTCGAGATGAAATACGCGCTCTACGGCAACGACATCGACGAGACGACGAATCCCCTCGAGGCGGGCCTCGGCTGGGTGGTCAAGCCGGCCAAGGGGGAGTTCGTCGGCCGGGCCGCCATCGAGGGCGTCCGCGCCGCGGGCTTGCGGCGTCGCCTCGTGGGCTTCGAGATGGTCGAGCGCGCGGTGGCCCGCCACGGCTACCCCATCCTGCACGACGGCGCGGCCGTCGGCGTGGTGACCTCGGGCTCCTACGGGCCCTCGGTGGACAAGTACATCGGCATCGGGTACGTGCCGGCGCCCCAGGCGGCCGTGGGCTCGGCGATCGCCGTCGAGGTCCGGGGTCGCGGCCAGGCGGCCCGCGTGGTCAAGACCCCGTTCCATCCGCCGCGCGTCAAGCGCTAGGAGAGAGTGATGGCGACGTATCCGGCCGAGCTGCGCTACACGCGCGAGCACGAGTGGGCGAAGATCGAGGGCAAGCGGGCCCGCGTGGGAATCACCCACTACGCCCAGGACCAGCTGGGTGACGTGGTCTTCGTGGAGCTGCCGACGGTCGGCGCCAAGCTCACGCAGATGAAGACCTTCGGCGTCGTCGAGTCCGTGAAGGCCGTGTCGGACCTGTTCGCGCCCCTCTCCGGAGTCGTGGTCGAGGTGAACCAGGAGCTCACGCAGCAGCCGGAGCGCGTGAACCGGGACCCCTACGGCACCGGCTGGCTCGTCGCCATCGAGCTGTCGAATCCCGCCGAGGCCGAGAAGCTGATGAGCGCCCCGCAATACGAGGAGTTCCTCAAGACGGCCGGAGGACACTGAGCCGTGCGGCACGGCGAGACCATGCGCTACCTGTCGACCACGCCGGCCCAGCGCGCGGAGATGCTGCGCGTCATCGGTGTCAAGGACATCGAGACGCTCATCGAGCGGATCCCGCCGAAGGCGCGGCTCGAGCGGGACCTGGGAATTCCCAGCGCCCTCGCCGAGGGTGACCTGATCGCGCACCTGCGAGGCCTCGCCGAGCGCAACGCCGACGCCGACCGGTACGTGACGTTCCTCGGGGGCGGCGTCTACGACCACTACATCCCGAGCATGATCAACCATCTGCTCCTCCGCGGCGAGTTCTTCACCGCCTACACCCCGTACCAGCCGGAGGCGAGCCAGGGGACGCTGCGGTCGATCTACGAGTACCAGACGATGATCTGCGAGCTGACCGGGATGGACGTCACGAACGCCTCCCTCTACGACGGCGGATCGGCGCTGGCGGAGTCGGCGCTCATGTCGCACAGCGCGACGGAGCGGGATCAGATCGTGGTCTCCGGGGCGCTGTCACCCCTGGCCCGACGGGTCGTGGAGACGTACTGCGCGGGGCCGCGCCTGCCGGTGAAGACCGTGGCGTGGTCGGACGGCGTGACGGACCTCGACGCCCTCCGCAAGGCGGTGACCGGCAAGACCGCGTGCGTCATGGTCCAGTACCCGAACTTCTTCGGGTGCCTGGAGGATCTCGACCAGGCGGCGTCGATCGCGCACGAGCGCGGCGCGCTGCTCGTCGTGAGCGTGGACCCGGTCGCCCTCGCGCTCCTCCGGCCGCCCGGCGAGGCGGGGGCCGACATCGTGGTCGGGGAGGGGCAGGGGCTGGGGAACCACCTCAACTTCGGGGGGCCGTACCTCGGCCTGTTCTCCTGCCGGAAGGACCTCGTCCGCCGGATGCCCGGCCGCCTCGTCGGCGCGACGGTGGACAGGGACGGCAAGCGGGGATTCGTCCTGACCCTCCAGACGCGCGAGCAGCACATCCGCCGGGAGAAGGCCACCTCCAACATCTGCACGAACGTGGCGCTCGTCGCGCTCGCGGCGACGATCCACACGGCGCTCCTCGGCAAGGAGGGGCTCCAGCGGGCCGCGACGCTGTCGACGGCGAAGGCGCACTACGCCGCTGAGGCGCTCGGGCGGGTGCCGGGCGTGGCCACGCGGTTCCCCGCCCCCTTCTTCAAGGAGTTCGCGCTCCGCCTGCCGAGGAATCCGGGGACGGTCCTGCGCGCCCTCCGGCGGCGCCGCATCCTCGGCGGCGTCCCGCTCGCGCAGTTCGATCGGAAGCTCAAGGATTCCATCCTGGTCGCGGTGACGGAGCGCCGGACTCGGGCCGAGATCGACGCCTATGCCGAGGCGCTCGCCTCGGCGGTCGCCTGAGAGGATCGAGATGAACGAGTACGACGGGCTGGTCTTCGAGCTGTCGGTGCCGGGTCGCGTCGGCTACTCCTTGCCCGAGGCGGACGTGCCCGAGGCCGACCCCGCGCGCCTCCTGCCGGCGGCGCACCTCCGGCGCCGGCCCGCGGCGCTGCCCGAGATCAGCGAGTTCGACGCCGTGCGCCACTACACGCGCCTGAGCCGCATGAACTACGGCGTGGACACCCACTTCTACCCGCTCGGCTCCTGCACGATGAAGTACAATCCGAAGATCAACGAGGACATGGCGCGCCTTCCCGGCTTCGCGCGGCTCCATCCCCTCACGCCGGAGGACGCCGCCCAGGGCGCGCTCCAGCTCATGGGCGAGCTCGGCGAGATCCTGGCCGAGATCGTGGGGATGGACGCCGTCTCACTCCAGCCGGCAGCCGGCGCGCAGGGCGAGATGACCGGCGTCCTCATGATTCGGGCGTATCACCTGGACCGGGAGGGAAGCCCGCGGAAGAAGATCCTCGTGCCGGACTCGGCGCACGGCACGAATCCCGCGTCCACCGCGATCGCCGGCTACCAGACGGTGCAGATCAAGTCCGACGACAACGGCGAGGTGGACCTCCTGGACCTCGAGCGGCACCTCGACGAGGACGTCGCCGCGCTGATGATCACCGTGCCCAACACGCTCGGCCTCTTCGAGTCCCGCATCCTCGAGGCGACGGGGCTCTGTCACGCCAAGGGGGCCCAGGTCTACATGGACGGCGCGAACCTGAACGCGCTGCTCGGCCTCACGCGGCCGGGCGACCTGGGGTTCGACGTGGTCCACATGAACCTCCACAAGACATTCACCACGCCGCACGGCGGGGGAGGGCCGGGGGCCGGGCCCGTCGCGTTCAAGGCGCACCTGGCGCCGTACATGCCGGTCCCGGCGGTCACCCGCGACGACGAGGCGTGGCGGCTCGACTGGAAGCGGCCGAAATCCATCGGGAAGGTGCAGTCGTTCTGGGGCAACTTCGGGATGCACGTCCGCGCCTACACGTACATCCGCACGATGGGGCCGGACGGGCTCCGGGCGGTCTCGGAGAACGCGATCCTCAACGCCAACTACATCCGGGCTCGACTGCTGCCGCACTACGACCTTCCCTACGAGGGCGCCTCGATGCACGAGGTCGTCTTCTCCGCCCGGCGCCAGAAAGCGCAGGGCATCTCCGCCACGGACATCGCCAAGCGGCTGCTCGACCTGGGCTTCTACGCCCCCTCGATCTACTTCCCGCTGATCGTCGAGGAGGCGATGATGATCGAGCCCACCGAGACCGAGTCGAAGGAGACGCTCGACCAGTTCTGCGACGCGATGATCCGGATCGCCGGCGAGGCCCAGTCGAGCCCGACGACCCTGCTGGAGGCGCCGGTCACGACGCCGGTGAGGCGGCTCGACCAGACCCAGGCGGCCCGGCAGCCGAACCTCCGGTGGACGTCGCGGGAGCCGGCTTCCTGAGCGGAGCCCTGGGTTCCGCCCTGGCGTCGACGCAAGCCAGGCCGGCGCCGTGGGGCGAGCGCGTCGGAGTCGAGGCCTCATCCCCGTGACCTGGCGGCTCCTCGTCACGGAGCCCCTCGACGGGCCGACCAACATGGCGGTGGACGAGGCACTCCTGCGCAGTCGGATCCGCGCAGCGGGCGCGCCCACGGTGCGGTTCTACGGGTGGCGGCCCGCCACGGTGTCTCTCGGCTACGCCCAGCCTCTCGACGACACGGTGGACCGGGCAGGGTGCGAGCGGCTCGGCATCGGCCTCGTGCGGCGGCCCACCGGCGGCAGCGCGATCCTCCACGAGCCGCCCGAGCGCGAGGTGACGTACAGCGTGACGGCCGGCCAGGGCGATTTCCCCGGCGCGGGCGACGTGCTCGAGACCTACCGGGTGCTCGGCCAGGGGCTCGCCGCGGGGCTCGGGCGGCTCGGCGTGGCGGCGGACCTGGTGCCGCTCGTCCGGGGCCGCCGGGACCCCTCGCCGGCGTTCTGCTTCCACCGGGCGGGGACGTATGAGATCGCCGTCGGCGGTCGAAAGCTCGTCGGGAGCGCTCAGCGTCGGCAGCGCGGCTCGTTCCTCCAGCACGGGACCGTCCTGCTCGACGCGGATTCCGCCCGCATCCGGGCGGTCTTCCCGCGCGAGCCGGGTCCCGCGGCGGGGATGACCACGCTCGCCGAGACCTTGGGCGGCTCCCCGGGCTTCGACGCCGTCGTGGCGGCCCTGGCGGCCGGCCTGGCCGAGGCGCTCGGGGCGCCGCTCGCGCCGGCGGGCCTGTCGCCGGACGAGGTCGCGCTGGTGGAGGCGTTGGTCGCGGGCAAGTACGGCACCGAGGCGTGGACGGCGCTCGGTCGGCTGCCGGAGGATGTCGGAGCCGCCGGGGCCCCGGCGGGCGCGGCCCGCTGAGGGCGCGGCCCCGACCGCGTGCGCGAGTATCCGGCCGCGCCGCTGGTTGGGGTGCGCGCTGTCGTCGTCGACGGCGACCGCGTGCTCCTTGTCCAGCGTGGCCGACCGCCGGCGCTCGGGCGGTGGAGCCTGCCGGGGGGCCTGGTCGGGGTGGGCGAGCCGGTCGAGGCGGCGCTGCCGGACTATCTGGCCACCCCCGCGGCGCCGGGACGGGTCGAGGCGGGCTCGGACGCGCTCGCGGCCCAGTGGTGCGACCAGGATGCGCTCGGTCGGCTCGACGCGACGGAGGGAGTCGAATCCATGGTGCGCCGCGCCTTCGCCCTTGAGGCGGAGCGCCGGCGGGAGGAGCGGGGATGAAGCTCGACGTCAGCGCGAAGCTTCCGGTGGAGGCACCGGGGGACGCCCTCGTCCTGGAGTGCTACGCCGGAAACGACCGGTTCGGGCTCGAGATGCGACGCGTCGACCTCGCGCTGGGGGGCCTCCTCGCGCTGGCGCTCCGTGACCAGCGGTTCGAGGGCCGCGTCGGCGACCTCGCGGACCTCCACACGGGGGGACGGCTCCCGGCCAAGCGCATTCTGGTCGTCGGGCTGGGTCCGCGCGCGGACTGCACCGCCGACGTGCTGCGGCGCGCGGCCGCCGCCGGGGCGCGCCGGGCCCGCGATCTCGGAGCGACCACCCTCGTGGTCCCGGTGCTCGGCACCCGGGCGCCCGCGCTGGGGCTCGGGCTCCGGGCCCAGGCGACCGGCGAGGGCGTGCTGCTGGGGCTCTATCGCTTCGACCGCTACAAGGACAAGCGGAACGGCGACCGGGCGGTCGCGACCGTGACCGTGCTCGTGCCGACCGCGCGGGACCGGGCGCCGGCGCGCGAGGGGCTTCGCCGCGCCGAGCTGTCCGCGGAGGCGACCTGCTTCGCCCGGGATCTGGTCAACGAGCCGGCGAACAGCGTGACGGCCTCGGCCCTCGCGGCGGAGGCGCGGACCATCGCCAAGGACGGCGGTCTCCGGCTCCGCGTGCTCGACCGCGCCGCGTGCGAGAAGATGGGCATGGGCGCGTTCCTGGGCGTGAACCGGGGGAGCACGGAGCCGCCGCAGTTCATCCACCTCGCGTACGTGCCCCGGCGCGCGGCGCGCCGTCGCCTCGCGCTGATCGGCAAGGGCATCACGTTCGACTCGGGGGGGCTCGATCTCAAGACGGCCGAGGGCATGGCGTGGATGAAGGGCGACATGTCGGGGGCGGCGGCGGTGCTCGGCGTGCTCAAGGTGCTGCCGCGGCTCAAGCCGGCCGTCGAGGTCCACGGGGTCGTCGCGGCGACCGACAACATGCCGTCGGGCTCGGCCACCAAGCCCGGGGACGTGCTGCGCGCCATGAACGGCAAGACGATCGAGGTCAACAACACCGATGCCGAGGGGCGCCTGACGCTGGCGGATGCGATCGCCTACGCCCGGAAGGAGATCAAGCCGCACGAGATCGTCGACATCGCCACCCTGACCGGGGCATGCTCCATCGCGCTGGGTAGCCTCTGCGGCGGCGCCATGTCGAACGACGCTGCGCTGGTGGCGCGGGTGGTCGCGGCGGGCGCCCGGGCGGGGGAGCGCCTGTGGCCGCTCCCGCTCATCGACGAGTACCGCGAGGGTCTGCGCAGCGAGGTGGCGGACCTCCGGAACACCGGGCCCCGCCCGGGGGGCGCCATCACGGCGGGGCTCTTCATCCGCGAGTTCGCGGGGGACACGCCGTGGGTGCACCTCGACATCGCGGGCGTCGCCTTCACCGACAAGGACCTCCCGTACGCGTCGAAGGGTGGCGTCGGGTTCGGCGCGCGCACCCTGATCGAGTACGTGCTGGCCGCCGACGGCCGCCCCCCGAGGTAGCCCGTGAGCGGCGTCGACCTCCACACGCACACGACGGCCTCGGACGGCACCTACGCGCCCGCCGAGCTCGTCCGCGAGGCGGTGCGGCGCGGCGTGCGGGTCCTGGCCGTGACGGACCACGACTCGGTCGAGGCCGTGGCGCCGGCCCTGCTCGCGGCCCGGGAGCACCCGCCGCTCGAGATCGTGCCGGGCATCGAGATCAACACGGACGGTCCCCAGGGGGAGATCCACGTCCTCGGCTTCTTCCTCGACCACGAAGCCGGCTGGCTCCGGGACCTCCTGCGCGAGTTCCGGGCCGAGCGCCTGGCGCGGGTGCACCGCATCGCGGAGCGCCTGGCGACGCTCGGGCACCCGATCGACCCGGAGGAGGTGTTCGCGCTGGTCCAGGAGGGCTCGGCGGGCCGGCCCCACGTGGCCCAGGTCATGGTCCGGCGAGGGTACGTCGGCACCGTCCGCGAGGCCTTCGACCGCTTCCTCGCGGCGGGGAAACCGGCGTACGTCCCGCACCGGAAGGTCGTCCCCCGGGAGGCCTGCGAGATCATCCGCCGGGCGGGCGGCCTTGCGGTGGTGGCGCACCCCGGATTCCACGAGGACCCCGAGCGGATGGTGCGGGAGCTGGCCGGCACGGGCCAGCTCGACGGCGTCGAGTGCTACTACGCGGAGCACTCGCCGGAGCAGACGGCGCGGCTCCTCGCTCTCTGCCGGGAGCTCGACCTCGCGCCCACGGGCGGCTCCGACTTCCACGGGCCCAAGGTCCGAGCGGCGACGCTGGGCCTGCCTCCCGTTCCCTGGGAGGCCTGGGAGGCGCTTCGTCGCCGCGCCGGACGCTGACGGCGAGGGTGGCCCGCCGAGCCGGCGCGACGGGCTCGACGCCGTCGGCCTCCCGCGCGGCGTCCCGACGCATCGAGGCGCTCGCCCGGTGAGCGCGCCGCGCCGGCCGCGTCGGCCCATCGAGACTCGGCGGAGTGCGGCCGCCGTCATCGCCACGCTCGCCGCGGTGATGGGGTGGCTGCCGGGGGTCGCGGCGGCGCCGCCCGCGGAGTCTCCGGTGACGATCGGAGTGTCGCTGGCCCTGACGGGGCCGGACGCGCGGTGGGGCGCCCCGATGCTCCGAGGCGTCGAGCTGGCCGTCGAGGACCTGAATCGCGGCGGTGGCGCCGGCGGTCACCCGCTCCGGACCGTCGTCCTGGACAGCGCGGGCCCGGGCCTCGAGGGCATCTCGCGCTGGCGCGGGATGAACAACTACGAGCGCCTCATCGCCGACCCGTCGGTGGTCGCCGTGGTCGGCCCCCAGACGAGCGGCGAGGGGCGGGCGGTCGCGCCGCTCCTGAGCCGCGCCGAGCTCGCGACGATCACCCCGAGCGCGACGACCTTCGACGTCACGGATCCGTCGACGCGGGATCGCTTCCGCCCGGGCGGCCGGGCGGTCTACTTCCGGACCGTCGGCACGGGCCTGGCGCAGGGTCCCGCGATGGCGCGCTTCGCGCACGACCGCCTGGGCGTGCGGCGGGTCGTCCTGGTCGACGACGGCACCGAGTTCGGGGTGCGGATCGTCGAGACGTTCGCGCGCCAGGCCGACGACCTGGGCATCACGGTGCTCGCCCGGAAGCAGATTCCCTGGACGGAGGGCGACTACCGGCCCCGGCTCCGCGAGCTCAAGGCGCTGAATCCGCAGGCGCTCTACTTCGCCGGCAACCAGCCGGTGGGCGTGAAAGTCGCCCGCCAGGTCGCCGAGATCCTGCCCTCCGTCCACCGGCTCGCGGCGGAAACCCTCTACGATCGCGCGTTCCCGATCCAGGCGGGCGCCGCCGCCGACGGGTGGCATGTATCGAACGTGGCGCCGGATCTAGCCGCGGACGCCGCGACCGCGGCCTGGGCCGAGCGGTTCCAGCGCCGGTTCGGCGAGGCCCCGAGCAGCTACTCCCTCACCGCGTACACGGCCGTCACGGTCATCGGGGACGCCGTCGCGCGCCTGGCGAAGCGCGGGCGACCGATCACCCGCGCGGGATTGCGCGAGGCGGTTGAGGCCACGCGCCTGCCGGACAGCGTGCAGGGCCCCGTCTCGTTCGATGCCAACGGCGATCTGGCGCACCCGGTCGTGTCGATCTACCAGGTCAAGAGCGGTGCCTTCGTGTACGTGGAGACGGTGACCGGCCCTGCCGCCGCGCGGATGCCCGCTCCGCGGGCCCGGCCGTGACCGCCGGCTTGGCCCGGCTGGCGGGCCGAGACGACCTGCTCGCTTGCCTGCTGCTCGCAGTGTTCGCGATCCTCGCGGGCGGCAGCTCGCAGCTCATGACGCATACCTACGACGAGGGCGCCCACTACGCGTATGGCTGGAAGATCCTGACCTTCGACGCATCGAGGGGCAGGGACGACAGCAAGATGCCCTTCTCGGCGCTCAACGCGCTCCCCGGACGGATCGCGACGGTCTTGGGCCCGGGGTCGCTGCGGAGCCGCCTCGAGACGATCGAGTTCGGCCGGTACATGACGGTGGCCGCCGGGGTCCTCCTGGGCTGGCTGGTCTTCCGGTGGGCCGGGGCGCTCTACGGGCCCCCGGCGGGCCTCCTGGCGCTCACCCTCCTCGTCCTCGACCCGAACATCCTCGCGCACGCGGGGCTCGTCACCAGCGATCTCTACGCCACGTGGATGACGGCGCTCACCATCTGGTCATTCTGGAGGTTCCTCGCGCACGCGGGGGCCGGCGCGTGGCGCGCGGCGACGGTCAGCGCGGGCGCGTTCGGCCTGGCCCAGCTTTCCAAGTACACGTGCGTCTACCTCGCGCCGATCCTCGTCCTGATCGCGCTCGGGCATGCGGCGCCGGCCCTCTGGGCGCTCGCCCGCGGGGGGGCATACCGGGCGCTCGGGGGGCGAGTCATTCAGGCGGGGAAGTACGCGGCCCTCTACGTCGCGGCGTTCCTGCTCTTCGCGAACATCGGGTACTGGGGCGAAGGCTCGTTCAAGCGGCTGTCGGACTACAGCTTCCGGTCGGGTCCGTTCCTCGCGGTCCAGGCGAGGCTCGCGCCCCTGGCGGGGCTGCGCGTCCCGGTGGCCGCCCCGTACCTGGAAGGCCTGGATCGGGTCCTGGCCAACGAGCGCGGCGGGTTCAACGTGTACCTGCTCGGCCGCTTCGGCAAGGACGGCGTCCACGGCCGGCCGTTTCCCGAGTACTACGCGGTTGCCTGGCTCTACAAGGAGCCCATCCCCACCCAGGTCCTGCTGCTCCTGGCGCTCGCGGCCTACACGCTCGGCTTCCGGCGCTTTCACTTCCGGCGCGACGAGTGGCCCCTGGTCGCCGCGGTCCTCGCCTTCGCGTGGTACTTCACCTTCGTGTTCAACTATCAGATCGGGATCCGGTATGCCCTGGTCGTCCACCCGCTGCTGTTCGTGCTCGCCGGCAGCCTCCTGCGTGACTCCGGGACCCTGTCCCGGGGCGCCCGCGTCGCGCTGGCGGGGCTCCTGGTCTGGCTGGGCGTCTCCACCGTGTCCCGCTACCCGCACTTCCTCGCCTACTTCAACGAGTTCGTCCCCGACCGGACCCAGGCGTACCGGGTCCTCATCGACTCGAACCTCGACTGGGGCCAGAGCGGCCGCTACGTCGAGCGCTACCTCCGGCGGCACCCCGACGTGGTCCTCGAGCCGGGGGGCCCGCAGGCCGGCACGATGCTCGTCTCGGCGAACAACCTCGCGGGGCTCCGCGGGCCCGAGCGATTCCGCTGGCTCCGGGAGAACTTCGCGCCGGTCGGCCACGTCGCGTACACGCACCTGCTGTTCCGGGTCACGCCGGAGGCGCTCCGGCGGGTGACGGACCCGATCCCGCCCGACGCCGGAGACAAGGTCAACTGATCCGGGCGCCGGCGGCTCGGCCAATGTCAGCCCGGGAAGGCGTGCTCGTGGCGCTCCTGCTGTTGATGTTCGCGCTCCTCGCGATCGGCAGCCTGCAGCGGATGACCCTCACCTACGACGAGACGGACCACTATCACTACGGCTGGAAGCTTCTCCACTTCGACGCGTCGAGGGGCGAGGACAACAGCAAGATGCCCTTCTCGATGCTCAACACGCTCCCGCGGAAGGTCGCGTCGTTGCTCGACGACGGCCCGGTGCGGCGGCGGCTGGAGACGATCGAGTTCGGCCGGCACGTGACGGTGGCCTGCGCGCTCATGCTGGCCTGGCTGGTCTACCGCTGGGCGCGAGCGCTCTATGGGCCGGCGGCGGGTCTCTTTTCGCTCGTCCTTTTCGTCTTCGATCCGAACGTCCTCGCGCACGCAGAGCTGGTGACGACGGACCTCTACGCGGCGTGGATGACGGCACTCGCGGTCTGGTCGTTCTGGCGCCTGCTCAACCACGAAGGGCCCGGCGTGTGGCGCGTGGCCACGGTCAGCGCAGTCCTGGTCGCGCTCGCCCAGGTTGCGAAGTACACGTGCGCCTACCTGGTGCCGATCCTGGCTCTGACCGCGCTGGGCCATGCGGTGCCGACGCTGTGGGCGCTCGCGGGCGAGGGTCGGTGGCGCGCGGCGGGCGCGCGGTGCCTGGCGGCCGCGCGGTTCGCGCTGCTCTACGTCGCGGCGTTCCTCGTCGTGGTGAATGCGGCGTACTGGGGTCTGAGGACCTTGAGGCCGCTCCGGGACTACGAGTTCGCATCACATCAGTTCCGCGGCGTGCAGGAGTGGGCGGGACCGGTGGCCGGAGCCAGGGTGCCACTTCCGGAGCCGTATCTCCAGGGCTTGGATCGCGTGCTCGCCGACGAGCGCGGAGGAGCCAACGTCTACCTGCTGGGGCAGTCCGGCCAAGACGGCGTCCCCGGGCAGCGCTTCCCCGAGTACTTCCTCGTGGCCTGGCTCTACAAGGAGCCGATCGCCACGCAGGTCCTCCTGCTGCTGGCGCTCGCGGCCTACGCACTCCGGTGGCGGCGATTCGACTTCCGGCGCAACGAGTGGCCGCTGGCGTGCGCGGTCGCGTTCTTTGCCTGGTACTTCATCTTCGTGTACAACTTCCAGGTCGGTTTCCGGCACGCCCTGGTGGTGCATCCGCTGCTGTTCGTTCTGGCCGGCAGCCTGCTGCGGGCTCCCCGGGAGCTCTCCCGGGGAGCCCGCGTGGCGCTGGCGGGGCTCCTGGTCTGGCTGGGTGTCTCCACCCTGTCCTACTACCCGCATTTCCTGGCCTACTTCAACGAGTTCGTCCGCGACCGGACCCAGTCCTACCGGATCCTCGTCGACTCGAACCTCGACTGGGGCCAGAGCGGGCGCTACGTCGAGCGGTACCTCCGGGCCCACCCGGATGCGTCCCTCGAGCCTGAGCGTCCCCGGCCCGGCACGCTGCTCGTGTCAGCCAACAAGTTCTCCGGTCTGCTTCTCGGTGAGCAGTTTCGCTGGCTCCGCGAGAACTTCGAGCCGGTCGGCCACGTCGCGTACGCGTACCTGCTCTTCCACGTGACCCCCGAGGCGCTCCGGCGGGTGATCGACCCGGTCCCGCCCGACGCCGGAGACAAGGTCAACTGACCCGGTATCCTGCGGGCCCATCACCTTGTCGTGGCGGCCGTGCTCGCGGACCGTCGACAGGGCCGCTCGCTCGGTGCCGACCCGTGCGGAGGGCGCGGCCGTGAGGCCGCCGGCCGGCCCGCCGACGACCGTGCGCGAGGGACTGCTCGCCGGCGCCTTGCTGCTGATGTTCGCGATCCTCACGATCGGCAGCCTGCACCGGATGAGCCTCACCGTGGACGAACCGGATCACTACCGGACCGGGTGGGCGATCCTGAACGCCGACCCGGCCGGGGGCATGGACAACCGCAAGATGCCCTTCTCGATGCTCAACACGCTCCCGCGGAAGGTCGCGGCGTCGCTCGACGACGGCCCGGTGCGGCGGCGGCTGGAGACGATCGAGTTCGGCCGGCACGTGACGGTGGCCGGCGCGCTCATGCTGGCCTGGCTGGTCTATCGCTGGGCGCGGGCGCTCTACGGCCCCGCCGGAGGCCTCTTGGCCCTCACCCTCCTCGTCCTCGATCCGAACATCCTCGCTCACGCGGGGCTCGTCACGACGGACCTCTTCGCGGCGTGGATGACGGCCCTCACCGTCTGGTCGTTCTGGCGCCTGCTCGATCACGAAGGGCCCGGCGCGTGGCGCGTGGCGACCGGCGGCGCGCTCCTGTTCGGGCTCGCCCAGGTCGCCAAGTTCACCTGTGCCTATCTGGCCCCGATCCTCGCATTGACGGCCCTGGGCCACGCGGCGCCGGCGCTGTGGCCGCTCGCGCGCGAGGGCCGCTGGCGCGCGGTCGGCGCGCGGAGCCTGGCGGCGGCGAGGCTCACGCTGCTCTACGTCGCCGGGTTTCTCGTCGTGGTGAACGCCGGGTACTGGGGCTGGGGGACGCTGACGCCCCTCCGGCACTATCGGTTCGAATCCAGCCAGTTCCGGGCGGTGCAGTCCGCGATGGGGCCCCTCGGGGGCTTCTGGGTGCCGCTCCCCGAGCCGTACGTCCAAGGCCTCGATCGCCTGCTCGCCGCCGAGCGCGGCGGGGCCAAGGTCTATCTGCTGGGTGAGTTCGGCAAGGGCGGCGTCGCCGGCCGTCGGTTCCCGGAGTACTTCCCCGTGGCCTGGCTCTACAAGGAGCCCGTCGCGACGCAGGTCCTCTTGCTGCTGGCGCTCGCGGCCTACGCGCTCCGCTGGCGGCGATTCGACTTCCGGCGCCACGAGTGGCCGCTGGTCTGCGCGGTCGCGTTCTTCGCCTGGTACTTCATTTTCGTCTACAACTTCCAGATCGGCCTCCGGCACGCGCTGGTCGTGCATCCGCTGCTGTTCGTCCTGGCCGGCAGCCTCCTCAGCGACCCCGGCGAGGTGTACCGGAGCGCGAGGATCGCGCTCGGAGGGCTCCTGGTGTGGCTGGCCGTCTCAGTCGGATCCTACTACCCGCACTTCCTCGCGTACTTCAACGAGTTCGCGCGGGACCGGACGCAGGCCTACCGGATCCTCGTCGACTCGAACCTCGACTGGGGCCAGGACGACCGGTACGTGGCCCGGTATCTCCGGGCGCACCCTGAAGTGTCCCTGGGTCCCGACCGCCCTCGGCCCGGTACACTGCTGGTGTCCGCCAACAACTACGTGGGGTTGAGCCGGGATGAGCAGTTTCGCTGGCTCCGGGAGAACTTCGAGCCGGTCGGCCACGTCGCGTACGCGCATCTGCTGTTCCGGGTCACGCCGGAGGCGTTTCGGCGGGTGATCGACCCGCTCGCTCCGGATCACGGGGACAAGGTCAACTGACTCCCCGGAGCCGACCGAGTGACCTGACTTCGCGCTGCTCTTCGACCGGCCGCCCTCGGCTCGGCGCGGTCCTCCTCGTCGTCACGGCGCTGTCGCTGGCGCTCGGCTGGGCGTCTCCGGCGGCGGAGGGGGGGCCGGCGCACCGATCCGTGCTCAAGCTGGGGGTGTCGCTGCCGGCGACGGGCCCGGATGCGCGCTGGGGCGTCCCGATCCTGCACGGAGTCCAGCTGGCCGTGGAGGACGTGAATGGTCGCGGGCTCGCCGGCGGCTACGCGCTCGAGCCGCTCGTGCTGGACAGCGCAGGCCAGGGCGACGACACCCGCGCACGGCAGCGCGCCGCGCTCGCCAACTACGAGCAGTTCGTCGCCGACCCCGCGGTGATCGCCGCCGTCGGCCCCCAGACCAGCGGGGAAGGGCGCGCGATCGTCGGGCTCCTGAGCCGAGCCAGCCTCGCGACCATCACCCCGAGCGCCACGACGTTCGACATCACGGACCCGTCCATGCGGAGCCACTTCCGTCCCGGCGGGCGGACGGTCTACTTCCGGACGGTCGGCACCGACGTGGCGCAGGGCGACGCGATGGCTCGCTTCGCCCACGCGCGGCTCGGCGTCCGGCAGGTCGTGCTGATCCGCGACGGGTCGTCGCTCGGTGATCGGCTCGTCGAAGCCTTCGCGCGCCGGGCAGCGGGCCTTGGCATCGCGGTTCTCGACACGGTGTTGCTCGGCTGGATCGACCAGGACTACCGGCCGGAGCTGCGAGCGCTGGCCGCGCAGCGTCCCGACGCGCTCTACGTCGGCGCGCGGTTCGCCGTCGGCGTCAAGCTGGCGCGGCAGGTTCCCGAGATCTTGCCGGGCGTGCGCCTTCTCGGAACCGAGAGCCTCTACAACGCAGCGTTCCCAATCCAGGCCCGCGCCACCGGCGCCGAGGGATGGTACGTCACGAATGTGGCGCCCGACCCTGCGGCGAGCCCCGCCGCCGTGGCCTGGGCCGCGCGGTTCCGGGGCCGGTTCGGCTCGGAGGCGAGCGGCTACTCGCTGACCGCGTACGCGGCCGTGACCATCATCGCGGACGCCGTGGGCCGCCTCGCCAGCCGCGGCCAGCCCGTCACCCGGGGGAGCGTCCGTGCCGCGATCCAGGCGACCCGGCTCCCGGACGCCGTGTCGGGGCCCATCTCCTTCGACCCCGACGGCGACCTCGAGCGCCCGGCGGTCTCGGTCTACCGGGTGCAGGGCGGCTCGTTCCACCACGTGGAGACCGTCCTGGCGACGACCGCCAAGGCGGCAACGTCCGGGGTGGGCCGGTGACGCGGGCGGGGGGCTGGCTCGTCCGCCCGGGCCGGGCGGCCGCCCTGCTGCTCGCGACGTTCGTGCTTCTCGAGATCGGCAGCCATCGCCACATGACGCTGACCACGGACGAGCGCTCCCACTACAACTATGGATGGCAGCTCCTGCACTTCGAGACCGGGCGTTGGGACGACAGCCTGCTGCCGTTCTCGGCGCTCAACGCGCTCCCTCGGCTGCTCGTGTCGAGCCTCGATCTGAGCCCACTACGGCGTCATCTGGAGACGATCGAGTTCGGCCGGTACGCGACGGTCGCCGGCGCGGTCTGCCTGGGGTGGCTCGTCTTCCGCTGGTCGGGAGCGCTCTACGGCCCGGCGGCGGGGCTCCTGGCGCTCACGCTGTTCGTCTTCGATCCGGCCATCCTCGCGCACGGCGGACTGGTCACCGCCGACCTGTACGCGGCGTGGATGATCACGCTGGCCGTGTGGTCGCTCTGGCGACTCCTCAACCACCATGGGCCCGGGCGGTGGCGGAAGGCGCTGGTCAGCGCGGGCATCTTCGGTCTGGCTCAGCTGGCCAAGTACACGTCGGCCTACCTGGTGCCGATCTTCTGCCTGATCGCGGCGGGGCACGCGGCGCCGGAGCTCTGGTCGCTCGCGCGGACGGGAGACTGGCGGGCGCTCGGCGGGCGGCTCCTCACGGCCGGGAAGTACGCGGCGCTCTACGTGGCGGCGTTCCTGGTCGTCGTGAACGCGGGGTTCTGGGGCCAGGACACGCTGCGCCCGCTGGCGAGCTGTCACTTCCGGTCGCAGCAGTTCCGGGAGCTCCAGACCGCGGCGCTCCGGGTCGTGCCGGGTCTCCGGCTGCCGGTGCCCTGGACGTACGTCGAGGGCCTGGACTGGACACTGTCGAACGAGCGCGCCGGCAACAACGTGTACCTGCTGGGCCAGCTGGGCAAGGGCGGCGTGCCCGGCCGCAGGTTCCCCGAGTACTACGCGGTCGCGTGGCTCTACAAGGAGCCGATCGCGACCCAGCTCCTGCTGCTGCTGGCGCTCGTGTGCTATCTGGCCCGCTTCCGGCGGTTCGACTTCCGCCGTAACGAGTGGCCGCTCGCGTGCGCCGTCGTGTTCTTCGCCTGCTACTTCACCTTCGTGTTCAACTTCCAGATCGGGTACCGGTACGCGCTGGTCGTCCTGCCGATCATCTTTGTGTTCACGGGGAGCGTGCTGAGCGAGGCGGCGAGTCCGGGACGCGGGACCAAGGGCCTGGTGGGCGGCCTCGTGGCCTACCTCGTCGTCTCCGTGCTCTCCTACTACCCCCACTTCCTGCCGTACTTCAACGAGCTCGTCTGGGACCGCACGAAGGCCTACCGGATTCTCGTCGGCTCCGACCTCAGCTGGGGCCAGAACAGGTGGTACGTCGAGCGGTACCTGCGCCGTCACCCCGACGCCCTCTTCGAGCCGGACGGGCCGCAGGCCGGCACCATCGTCGTCCACGCCAACCTCTACGTGGGCCGGTGGCACGTGGAGAAGTACCGCTGGCTGCGGGAGAACTTCGAGCCCGTCGGTCACGTCGCGCACGGGCACCTGATCTTCCGGGTCACCCCCGAGGCCCTCCGGCGGGTGACCGACCCGCTCGCGGCCGACTGGGCGGACAAGGAGAGCTGACCCCGCGCGACGCGCGGACCCGAGCCGGCTGGCTCGCGGGCCGGCGCGCGAGAGGCCAAGGACCGGCCAAGGACCGGCCTTGACAGGTTCCGGTCCGGCCCCATATTCTGCCCTCCACCATGCGGGCTCGGGACGCGGGTCGGACGGGCTTCTTCGGCTACTACTTTAGCTACCGTCTGCCCGGCGGCGCCATGCCGTAGCGCGAACCGACAAACACAGGGGCCACGGGCGGACGGATCCGCCGCTCGTGGCCCCTTTTGCGTTTCGGGGCGCGCGCCGGGTCCGGGCCGCCGGGAGGGAATCGAGATGATCATCGTACTGAAGCCCGGGACCGTGGACGGCGACATCGAGGACGTCTGTCGGCGCATCGAGGCGCTGGGGCTCCGCGCGCACGTGAGCCGCGGCGAGCAGCGCACCGTAATTGGGGCGATCGGGGACGACCGGTTCAAGACGCGGCTCCAGGCGCTCGAGGCGCTGGAGTGCGTGGAGAGCATGGTGCCGATCCTCCAGCCGTTCAAGCTCGCGAGCCGGGAGGTGCGCGCGGCCGACACCGTCGTGCGCGTCGACGGCGTCGAGATCGGCGGCGGGCGAATCGGCGTGATGGCCGGTCCCTGCTCCGTCGAGTCGTGGGAACAGCTCCGCACCGTGGCCGAGGGCGTCAAGGCGGGCGGCGCCCACCTCCTCCGGGGAGGGGCGTTCAAGCCGCGGACCTCCCCCTACGCGTTCCAGGGGCTCGAGGAGGAAGGGCTCCGGCTCCTCGCGGAGGCGCGCAAGGCGACCGGGCTTCCCATCATTACGGAGGTCCTGGAGCCGGACAAGGTGGGCGTGGTGGCGGAGTACGCGGACGTGCTCCAGATCGGGGCCCGGAACGCCCAGAACTTCTCCTTGCTCAAGGAGGTCGGGCAGTGCGGCAAGCCCGTCCTCCTGAAGCGCGGCATGGCCACGACCATCAAGGAGTTCCTCCTGTCGGCCGAGTACGTCCTCGCGGGCGGCAACCCGAACGTGATCCTGTGCGAGCGGGGGATCCGGACCTTCGAGACGGCCACGCGCTACACGCTCGACCTCAACGCGGTGCCGGTGATCAAGCGGCTCTCGCACCTGCCGGTCGTGGTCGACCCGAGCCACGGGACGGGGCACTGGGAGTACGTGGCGCCGATGGCGAAGGCCGGGATCGCGTGCGGGGCCGACGGGCTCCTGATCGAAGTGCACCACCGGCCGGAGGAGGCGCTCTCGGACGGGCCTCAGTCCCTCAAGCCGGACAAATTCGCGAAGCTGATGCGCGAGCTCCGCGCGCTCGCCGAGGTGCTCGGCCGGTCGCTCTGAGGCCCGGGGGTCGGGCGTCCGCGCCGGTCCGCCTTGGGCCGGGCGACTGCCGGCGGGCTCTCGGGGTCGTGCTCGCGGGAGTGCAGCCGCGCGGCTGCACTC
>DATBGA010000170.1:0-2366 GCA_036558225.1 Candidatus Methylomirabilota bacterium
GAGCGGGTCACGGTCCACGTGGAGGCGGTGGCCGCCGGAGTCACACGTGTCACGGTGACCGTCGCGACCGAGGCGCTCCGGGACGGCAGTTGGCGCGCCGTCGAGGCGTCGCCGACCACGGTGCGGACGGTCCTCGACAAGATCCGCGCCGGCCTCGGCTGAGGCACCGGGGCGCGGGTCGGCTGGGGGAGGAGCCTGTTGGTCGTCGGGATCGGCATCGACGTCGTGGAGATCGCTCGGATCCGGCGCCTGATGGAGCGCTGGCAGGATCGGTTCCTCCGCCGCGTCTTCACCGAGGCGGAGCTGGCCTACGCGCTCGGGCGCCACGATCCTGCCCAGCACCTGGCGGCTCGCTTCGCCGCGAAGGAGGCGACGCTGAAGGCGCTCGGCACTGGGCTCTCGA
This sequence comes from Candidatus Methylomirabilota bacterium, assembly GCA_036558225.1. GTDB lineage: Bacteria > Methylomirabilota > Methylomirabilia > Rokubacteriales > DASRDR01 > DASRDR01. The sequence continues at coordinate 404 of DATBGA010000170.1, forward strand.
TGGGAGTCCGGTGGCGCGAGATGGAGATACGCCGGGGACGTGGTCAGCCCCCGCGGCTCGCCCTCTCGGGGCGCACGGCCGAGCTCGGGGAGGCCCGCGGTGTCCGGCGGCTCCACGTGTCGCTCAGCCACGACGCCGGGCTGGCGGTCGCGCAGGTCCTCGCCGAGGGCGAGGGGACGCCGTGAGGCCGGGCGGCCTCCGGCGCGGGACGGATCGCGCATGATCCCGCTCGCCACGGCGGCGGAGATGCGCCGGGCCGACCGGAGCGCGACCGAGCGCTACGGCGTGCCGAGCCTCCTCTTGATGGAGAACGCGGGTCGCGGGGCGACCGACGCGCTCGAGCGCGTCCTGGGCCCGGTCAGGGGCCGTCGCATCGCCGTCGTCTGCGGGAAGGGCAACAACGGCGGTGACGGCTTCGTCGTGGCGCGCCACCTCATCGGGCGGGGAGCCCGGGTCACCGCGTGGCTCGTGGGGCGGGCCGGGGACGTGCAGGGGGACGCGCGCGTGAACCTCGACGCGCTCCAGCGGGCGGGCGAGAGCGTGACCGAGGCCGCCGAGGCGGACGGCCCGGCCTTCGGCCGGCTGCGCGCCGAGCTCGGGGCCGCCGACGTCGTCGTCGACGCGCTGCTCGGGACGGGCGTGCGCGGCGCGGCCACGGGATCGATCGCGGCGGCGATCGAGGCCGTCAACGCGGCGGCGGCCGCTGGCCGACCCGTCTGCGCGCTCGACCTGCCCTCGGGGCTCCCGTCCGACGGCGAGGTCCCCGCGGGGCCGGTCGTGCGCGCGCGCGTCACCGTGACCTTCGGGCTGCCGAAGCTCGGCCTTGTCCTGCCCGCCGGAGCGGCCCATGCAGGCCGCGTGGAGATCGCCGATCTCGGCATCCCCCGGGAGTGGCTCGGAGAAGGCATCCCGACGGCCCTCCTCGAGGCGGCGGACGCCCGTGCTGCGCTTCCGCTCCGATCGACCGACGCCCACAAGGGGAGCTACGGGCACCTCCTGGTCGTCGCGGGCTCCGTCGGGAGAACCGGCGCCGCGGTGCTGGCGTGCCTCGGCGCTCTCCGCGTGGGCACGGGCCTCGTGACGTGCGCGACTCCGGCCTCGCAGCAACCCGTCGTGGCGGCCCAGCTGCCCGAGCCCATGACCGAGCCCCTTCCGGAGACCGCCGCGCGGACGCTCTCCGCGAAGGCGGTCGAGCGTGTCGTCGAGCTCCTGTCCCGCATGGACGCCGTGGCCCTCGGCCCCGGAGTGGGCCTCGACCCGGAGACGCGGGCCGCCGTCCGGACGCTGGTGCGGGACGCCGAGCGCCCGATGGTCGTGGACGCCGACGCCCTGACAGCGCTGGCCGGCCGCCCGGGGCTGTGTCGCGAGGCGCCCGCCCCGCGGCTCCTGACGCCGCACCCCGGCGAGGCGGCGCGCCTACTCGGCTGCAGCATCGCCGAGGTCCAGAAGGATCGGATCGCGAGCGCCCGGCGTCTGGCGGCCGAGAGCGGCGCGGTCGTCGCGCTCAAGGGCGCGGGCACGGTGGTGGCGAGTCCCGATGGCCGGGCGATGCTGAACCCGACCGGCAACCCCGGCATGGCCACCGGCGGCACCGGCGACGTCCTCACCGGGGTCGCGGGCGGGCTCCTCGCCCAGGGCGTCGCGCCAGCAGCGGCGCTGAGCGCGGCGGTCTACCTCCACGGTCTGGCCGGGGACCTCGTGGCGGAAGCGCGCGGCGAGGCCGGGCTCGTCGCGGGGGACGTGGCCGACGCGATCCCGGCGGCGATCCGGCGCGTCCTCGACGCGGCCGGCGCGTGAGCGCGTCCCGAGAGGCGGCCGGCTCCGCGGCGGTACCGGGCGTGCTCACGGTCGTCTGCCCGAGCGCCGAGGCGACCCGCGCGCTCGCCGCCGGGATCGCCCGGCGCGCGACGCCGGGCACCGTGATCGCGCTGAGCGGCGACCTCGGCGCGGGCAAGACGTGTTT
>DATBGA010000171.1:0-5239 GCA_036558225.1 Candidatus Methylomirabilota bacterium
CCGTCATGTCGGACGCGTAGCCGCCCAGGAAGACGACGGTCGGGCCGGCGCCGGGCCGGGCGACGTAGGCGAGCCGGGCGCCGCCGCTCCGGTCGAGGAACCGGACGTCCACCGGCGAGGAGGGCGCCGCGGCGTTCACCCGGAACTCTGCCAACGGACTCCTGCCGCTCGGATTCCCGCTCAGCCCCAGCGCGGCTGGGCGTCGGGATTGATCCCGAGCGTCAGCTTGGCGACGATCTCGTGCGTCAGGGCGGAGCTGGCGGGATGGATCCGACCGAGCCGCGCGTCCCGGAACAGCCGCTCGATTCCGGAGGCGGCGAAGATGCCGTAGCCCCCGGCGAGATCGAGCGCGGTGTCCACGACCTTCCACACCGCCTCGGCGGTCCGGTGCTTCATGGCCACGATCTTCACGGGCCACCCGTGGCCGTGGTCCACCCCGTGGGTCCAGTCGTCGGCGAGGCGGTCGAGCTGAGGCTCGATTCCCTCCAGCTCGATCACCATGTCCGCGACGGCGTGCTGCACCTCGGGGTGGTGGATCAGCGAGCCGCTGGCGATGCCGATCGACGTCTTGCCCTTGAGGTTGTCGACCGTCAGGTCGAGCGCGTGGCGGGCGAGCCCGTAGTAGACGTTGGCGAAGCCGGTGAGGGCCCAGGCGAAGATCGCCAGGATGAAGAGGTCGGCGCCGGCGAACCCGGGCGCGACCACGCGCGCGATGTACCGGTCGGGCACGAACGCCCCCTGGAGCAGCGTGTCCTGGCTGGCGGTCGCGCGCATCCCCATGACGTTCCACGTTTCCTTGATCGAATACCCCTCGGTGCTCCGGGGCATGAAGGCGTGGACGATCTTGGGCTTCGCCGGATCGCTCGTGTCCATCGCATGGAGGCCCAGGTAGGTCCAGACCGGCGTCAGGCTCCCGAAGGACTTGTGGCCGGTCAAGCGGTAGCCGCCCGGCACTCGCTCGGCCTTCGTCGTGGAGAGGAACAGCGGCAGGTCGTTTCCCCGCTCGGCGTGACCGGCCGCGAAGACCTCTCCGGCGAGAGCGCCCCGGAGCATCCACTCGAGGGAGCGGTCGCCCGCGCGCCAGAGATCTGCGGCGACGCCGACCCAGTAGAGGTGCATGTTCATGGCCAGCGCGGTGGCGTGCGCGTAGTACGCGAGGCGGCGCTGCTCGCGCATGCACTCGGCGAAGGTCAGGCCCCGCCCTCCCAGCTCCTGCGGCACCGGGAGCGTCAGGTACCCGGCCCCTCGCAGCTCGTCGAAGTCCTCCTGGAAGAACTGGTTCTCCCTGTCGTAGCCCGGCGCGCGGTCGCGAAAGCGCTGGAGCATCGCCTCGGGCAGGATCGGAGACGGAGACGGAGTCGGAGGGTTCATGCGCATCGCCTCCTATTCGCGTTTGTCGATCCAGAAGGTCATGTCCATCGCCTGGTACAGCTCGCGAGCCGCGGCGGCGGCCACCGCGGCGCCCTCCGGGTTGCCCCGTCGCTCGGCGATGCGGCCGAGGCCGCGGTGGCAGTGGGCCTGGAGCGGTCGCATGCCGAGGGAGTCGGCCAGGCCGAGGGCCTTCCGGTAGCCCTCCTCGGCCCGGTCGAGGGCGGGCGCCCCGCGCGCGAGCTCGATCGCGGCGAGAAGGCGGAGGGCGTACGCCTCGTGTCCGCGCTCGCGGTGCTCCTGGGCCAGGTCGAGGGCCTGGGCGGCGAGGGGGAACGCCGCTTCGGCCTGTCCCGCCTCCACGTGCGCCTCGGCGAGGCGAGTCAGGCGGAGCGAGTGATTGGCCCTCAGCTTCATGGCGGCCGCCCGCTCGACGGCCTCCTGGAGGAGGGGCAACGCCTCGCCCACGCGCCCGAGGTACGTGTACGCCGCGCCCAGCGCGGAAGCAGCCCAGGGCCACGCCCGGGTAGCGGGCTCGCTCGACTCCCGGGGCAGACCGCGCTCCAGGACGGCGGCGGCGCGCGCGAACTCTCCCTTGATCACGCACACGTTCCCGAGGCCGGCGCATGCGACGACCAGGCTGAAGCCCGGATCCCCGGTCTCGGCAATCCGGAGCGCCTCCTCGCCGGTCAGGAGCCCCTCGCCGAGCTCCCCCCGCTCGGCGAGACAGAACGCCAGCCAGGCCCGCGAGAAGACGGAAGGCAGCCCGGCCATGTGGCAGAAGTCGTGGACGAAGTCGTCCGTGAGCAGCTCGACGCACTTGCGGAGTGCGTCCATGGCCCGCGGGTACTGACCGAGGGAATGGTGTGCCTGGCCGAGCCGGAGGTTCATCGCGACGGTCAAGGGGAGGCGCCATGCGGAACCGACCATCGGGACCGCCCCCAGCTCACGCTGGGCCGCCCTGACGGCATGTTCGTGGTCGCCCATCCACCAGGTTGCGCCCGGGTTGTCGCCGCCGATGAACCCGCTCACAAACCCGTCTAGGTTCCGTGCGTCGTCGCTCCCCTGCAGGTAAGCCACGGCGCGGTCCCAGAGCTCTCCGCGGAAGGCGTGAAGAATGAGCCAGCTCGACCGCTCGCTCGCACGCCCGGGATAGAGCGTCTCGAAGGCGCGGACGACGCTGGCATGGAGGTCGCGTCGGCGCTCCTGGAGCAGGCCCCCGTAGGCCACCTCCTGGGTGAGCGCGTGCTTGAACGTGTACTCCAGCTCCGGGAAGAGGGCGGTCTCGTACAGGAACTCCGCGGCCTGGAGGCGCCCGAGGCCCTGACGGAGGGTCTCCTCGGGGGCCTTCGCGATGGCCTGCAAGAGGGCGAACGGCACGTCCTTCCCGACGACGGCGGCCGTCTGGAGCAGGGTCTTGTCCTCGGGCGAGAGGCGGTCGATCCGGGCCGCCAGGATGGCCTGCACCGTGGCCGGCACCTGGATGGTTTCGAAGGGGCGCGACAGGCGATAGGCGCCACGCTCTCCGGCAAGCGCGCCGGTCTCGACGAGCGTCCGGACGCTCTCCTCGAGAAAGAAGGGCACTCCCTCGGTCCGCTCCACCAGCAGGCGCTTGAGCGGCTCGAGGGCCTCGTCGCTCCCGAGTAGCGCGGTGAGCAGCTCGTCCGCGCTTTCGGCCGGGAGAGGGTCGAGCCGGAGCTGGCGGTAGTACGTCTTGCTCCCCCAGCCGTGACTGTACTCGGGCCGGTAGTTCACCAGGAGGAGCAGCCGCGCCGTCGGCAGGCTCTCGACCATGGCGTCGAGAAGGCCCTGGGTCTCGGCATCCACCCAGTGGAGATCCTCGAAGACCAGGCAGAGCGGCTGGACCTGGCTCTCGCGGAGGAGCATCCGCCGCAGACCGTCGATGGTCCGCCGCCGGCGCTGCCCGGAATCGAGGGCCTCCCACGCGGCGTCGTCCGTCGGCACGTCCAGGAGGGCGAGGAAGCCCGGCACCACCGCGCGGAGCGACTCGTCGAGCGTCAGGAGCTTGCCCGTCACCTTCTCCCGGATCCCGCGCGCGTCGTCGCGCGCCTCGACGCGGAAGTAGCTCTTGCAGAGGTCGATGACGGGCAGGTACGCGCTGGCCTTGCCGTAGGACACGGAGCTCGACTCGAGGACGAGCCAGCCCTGGGTTCGGTGGGAGTGGATGAACTCCCAGAGGAGACGCGATTTCCCCACGCCGGCCTCACCCACCGCGGCGACGACCTGCCCCTGGCCGCCTCGCGCCTGCTCGAGAGCCGCGCGGAGATGCTTCAGCTCCTGGGTGCGCCCCACGAAGCGGGTCAGCCCCCGCGCCGCCGCCGCCTGGAGCCGCGTGCGCGTCGCCGACGGTCCGGCCAGCTCGAAGACCTCAACCGGGCCCGCGAGCCCCTTGACCGGGACGGGGCCGATCGGGACGACCTGGACGAATCCCTCGGCGAGCCGGAGCGTCTCGCCGGTCAGCCGCGTGGAGCCCGGCGTCGCGAGCTGCTCCATGCGCGCGGCGAGGTGGGTGGTCTGGCCCACCGCCGAGTAGTCCATGCGGAGATCGCTCCCGATCGCACGCACGACCACCTCGCCGGAGTTCAGGCCGACGCGGATCTGGACCTCGATGCCGTAGTCCCGTCGTATCTCGGCCGTGTATCGGTGGATGGCCTCCTGCATCGCGAGGGCAGCGTAGCACGCACGCACGGCGTGGTCCTCGTGGGCCAGGGGGGCGCCGAAGAGCGCCATGATGCCGTCGCCCATGACCTGGTTGACGGTGCCCTCGTAGCGGTGCACCGCCTCCATCATCCGCTCGAGGACGGGGTCCAGGAGCTTTCGCGCGTCCTCGGGGTCGCGGTCGGCGAGGAGCTCCAGCGAGCCCTTCATGTCGGCGAACAGCACGGTCACCTGCTTCCGCTCGCCCTCGACGGCGGCGCGGGAGGTGAGGATCTTCTCGGCCAGATAGCGCGGCGTGTAGCTCTGGGGCGACGCCAGCTCCGGCGCGGCGGCGGACGAGGCCGCGAGCGGCTGGCCGCACTCGTTGCAGAACCGGCTGCCCGGCAGGTTGACGTGTCCGCACGCCGCGCAGACCGCCTCGAGCCGCTCCCCGCAGCCGCTGCAGAACTTGGCGCCCGGAGGGTTCGCCTGCCGGCACCGGGGGCAGGTCACGTCGGGCCCTCGCGCTCCCGGCCGGCCTGCGGCCGTCTCCGGCGCAAGCGACGGCGCTCCTACGAGCCTTCCTTCACCTCGATGATCTCGTCGGCCATGACGCCGTGGGCCTCGCGGTGCACCGCCGCCGCGGCTTCCTTGCTGGGAGCCGTGCAGAGGCAGAACACCTTGCCCGTGCCCTCGTCGTACCAGTACCGCATGTAGTTGACCCCGTACTTCGCCTGCACGGCGAGGTCTTTCTTGTGGGCCTCTGCCGCCATGTCTAGGGTGAGACCGTCGATCTTGTTGTGGACGTCCAGGTAGAGGGGCATGGCCGACACTCCCTCCTCGGAAATATCCCGAGTCCTACGCGCTCGAGCGATTCTCCACGGTGACCTGGCGGGTGTGCCAGCGAATGTACCGAGCCCGCCGCGGGGTGTCAACCTTCGGCCACCGGCCGGAGGCGCGTCGCGACCGGCGGTTCCGGAGGGGGGTAGAGTAGAAGCAGGATGCGGGAGCCCGGCGCGGTCCTCCTCGTCGCGTGCTACGAGCTTGGCCACCAGCCGCTGGCCGTGGCGTGGGCGGCGGCGTTCCTCCAGGCGCGCGGCTACGCCCCGGCGGTGATGGACGTCTCCGTCGAGCCATTCGATCCCGACAAGGTGGCGCGCGCGCGGCTCGTCGCCGTCTCCGTGCCGATGCACACCGCGCTCCGGGTCGGCGT
>DATBGA010000172.1:0-26169 GCA_036558225.1 Candidatus Methylomirabilota bacterium
TGGGGGGGCGGCGGGTAGGGGTCGTGGCTCACCGACCGGAGGAGGTGGAGCCGGCCGAGCTCGCCCGCCGCGATGCGGCGGCGCGCCTCGGCGAAGCCGGTGTCGAAGCGCCGCTGGAAGCCGATCTGCAGCGGCACCCCGCACTCCTTCACCACCGCCAGCGCCCGCTCGGTCGACGGGACGTCGAGTGCGATCGGCTTCTCGCAGAAGATGGCCTTCCGCGCGCGGGCCGCGGCTTCGATCTGCTCGGCGTGAGCGCCGGTCGGGGTCACGATGACGACAGCCTCCACCTCGCGGTCCTGGATGGCCTCGCGCGGATCCGCGACCGTCCGCGCGCCGTAGCGGGCGCCCAGCTCCCGGGCGGCCGGCGCCGGGTCGGCGACGACGGCGAGGTGCACCTCCGGAAGGCTCGCCAGGGTCCGGGCGTGGGCGGCGCCGAGCCGACCCGCCCCGAGCAGCGCGACGCCGAGCCGTCCAGCCGCCATCAGCGCACCCTTCCGCGCGCGGCGACCGGCCACACCACCTCGACCCGGTCCCCGCGGATCCCGACGAGCTCGTCCATCATGTTGGACACCACGCAGCAATGGTTCGGCACGACGTTGACCACCTCGCCGACGCGCGGTCGCTCCCGGCACCCGGAGAGGTCCACCACCGCGTGCTCCTCCGAGAGCCCGGTGATCGCGGCGTCCGGGTACTCGAGGACATGGCCGTAGCCCGGCATCCCATACTGGTCCGACGTCAGGACCTTCGTGCCGCAGTCGAGGACCGCTCGCCCGTCACTGGGCCGGCTGGCGACGGTCGCGCGCACCTGCATCGCGCACTGCGCCCACGTCGACCAGCCCGAGCGGACGGTCGCCGCGTCGTTGAAGACGCAGGTGCCCGCGCGGTGCTCGGTGAGCATCGGGAACTTCTCCACGGTGAGGAGGGACGGCGTCCCGCCACCGGAGACGATCGGGACCGGGATGCCGGCGCGCTTGAAGAGCTCGAGGGCGCCCTCGAAGAAGACCCGGGTGTCGGGATCGCGGTTGGGGAACGTCATCAGGCCCTGGAAGTCCATCCGCGGGAGCTTCATGACCGCCTGGGCCAGGTCGAAGGCAGCCTGCGGCGTTTGCACGCCGTTGCGCGCTCCGCCCGTGTCGCACTCGACGACGAAGCGGACGTCCAGCGCGTGCCGGACGCCCGCCTCCGAGAGGCCGCGGCCGACGACCTCGTTGTCGAGCACCACCGTCAGGCGATCGACCCGGCGCGCGACCGCCATGAGGCGGTCCAGCTTCGCGCGCCCGAGAATGTTGTACGTGAGCATGACGTCGGGCGCGACGCCGTGGTCGGCGAAGACCTCGATCTCGCCGATCTTCTGGCAGACGATCCCGCTGGCGCCACCGGCGAGCTGCATCCGCCCGATCGCGGGAATCTTGTGCGTCTTGACGTGCGCGCGGTTCCCGATGCCGTGGCGGTCGAGGTGCGCCTGCACGCGGCGGATGTTGTCCTCCATCACGTCGAGGTGGATGGTAACCACGGGGGTATCGAGATCCTGGACCCTCATGCGTGCCCTCCCGCGTGCGATGCGGCGGGGGCGCCGCGATCGGCCGGCGCCCGCGTCCCGTCCCGGACGGCGGACCGGCGCCCCCAGCATGCGACGCGGACGCCCGCCCCATCAAGGGGCCTCGCGGGCGGCGGCGCGCTTGACACTCGAGGACCGTCCGCACAGCATGGGAGCGCGGGCGCATCCGCCGACGGAGGTGAGCCACATGGAGAAGCGAATGAGATGGCTTCGCGCGCTGCTGGCCGTGGCCGTCGCCGGGCTCGCCGGGCCGGTGGTGGCCGCCGATCGGGAGATCCGCAGCGATCTCGACATCAGGGCGCTCTACGAGCGGCTCAACCCCGGCATGTCCTCGCGGGAGGTCGCGGCCCTGGCCGGCGGTCAGCTCGGAACCGCGCCCGAGCCCGTCACGACCTGGCTCCTCTGGAACCGCTTGCCCGACGGGCAGGGCATCGCGGTCCTCCGGGCCGCCTTCCAGGACGGGCGCATCATCCGGCTGGAGTACGAGTCGTTCGGAGCCGAGTACCGCCGGCTCGTCAAGGGCGCGGACCCCTGGGTCGAGGTCGCCACCGACGAGCTCGCGCGGATCTGGCGGGAGTCCTGGCGCGTCGGACAGGCGGCCGACACCTGCCGGCAGGCCCTCGACGCCTACCACCACGTGGTCCTGGGCGCCCAGGAGCGTCTGACGTTCGAGGAGCAGCAGGAATGGGCCCGGGCGCTCCAGCTGCGCCGGGAGGCGGAGCGGCACCGCCTGCCGACGAGCCCGTAGAGCCGGCGTGTGAAGATCGCGGCGATCCGGCTGTACCTGGTGGAGTGCCGGCTGCCCGAGCCTCAGGGCAACGCGACCCGGTTCATCGACCGCCGCGGCGCCCTGCTGGTGGAGGCGAAGAGCGACGACGGCCTGAGCGGCTGGGGGGAGACGTGGCACTCGCCCCCCGCGGCCTGGACCATCATCGAGACGGCGCTGGCGCCCGCCATCCTGGGCCAGGATCCGCTGGAGTACCAGCGGCTCTGGGCCGCGATGCACGAGCGCCTCGGGTACGAGCGCCAGGGTCCCGGCCTGATGGCCCTCTCGGCGGTGGACATGGCGCTCTGGGACCTGCGCGGCCGCGCGCTCGGCCAGCCGATCTGCCGGCTGCTCGGCGGCCCGATCCGCACGCGGGTGCCGGCCTACGCGAGCGGGCCGTATCTCAGGCCGGGCCGCGACCCCTATCGCGCGTACCGCCGTGAGGCCGAGCGCTTCATCGCCCCCGGCTTCCGGGCCATGAAGATGAAAGTGGGCGTCGACCCCGCTGCGGACGGCCGTGCCGCCAATGCCGTCCGGAAGGTCGTCGGCCCCGACGTCATCCTCCTCGCCGACGCGGACCAGGGCTACACGGTGCGGCCCGCGATCGAGGTCGGGCGCCAGCTGGAGGCGGAGGGCTTCGCGTGGCTCGAGGAGCCGGTCGCGCCGGACGACGTCGAGGGGTACGCCCACGTGGCCGGCGCGCTCGGGCTCGCCGTCGTGGGAGGGGAGGCGCTCGGGGGGATCCGCGCGTTCCGGTCCTTCCTCGAGCGCAACGCGCTCGACGCCGCGCAGCCCGACCTCGCGATCGTGGGCGGCTTCACCGAGGCGGCGCGTGTCGCCGCCCTCGCCGCCGCCTGGGAGGTGCCGGTCGTCCCCCACGTGTGGGGGACCGCGCTGAACCTCTACGCCTCGCTCCAGCTCTGCGCCGTGCTGCCGGGGTACCGGAGCCACACGTCCATGCCGTACCCGTGGTTCGAGTACGACCAGTCGCCGAACCCGCTGCGCGAGCTCTGGGGGGTGCCCGCCGTCGGGCCCGACGGCATGGTCGAGATCCCGCAGGGCCCGGGCCTGGGGATCGAGGTCGATCCCCAGGCGTTCGAGCCGTATCTCCAGCGTCGCGCGGAGGTCAGCCGCGACTGACCGCGCGGAGGGCGGCCACGAAGCGGTCGTCACCCTCGGGCGTGACCAGGAGGGGGCGGCCGGTCCGGAGCCGCACCAGCACCACGCGATCGGTGCGGGAGACGTACAGCCCGAGCAGCCCCTTCGAGGTGTAGAGCCAGCCGAATCCGCCCCACAGCCCCCCGGCGCCGATCCGCATCCCCCAGCCGAACTCGCGGCGGAATGCCTCGCGGGAGAGCACGACCGTCTCCCCGATCTCGCGAGCCGGAATGCCCCGGGCCCTGAGCGGCCAGAGGATCCGGAGCCCGGCCGCGTCCACCTCGAACGCGGTCGGCCGCCACAGGAGCCACACTGACGCGTAGAGGACGAGCACGAGGGCCGTCACCCCGAGGAGGATGCCGCGCGCGGGCCCGCGCCCGAGCCCGCCGCCGACGGCCAGGACGAGCGGGAGGGCGAGCGCGATCCCGGTGAGGACGCGGATGTCCGTCGACATCGGCGCGAGCCTGAATCGCTGGATCGGCGGGCGAGTCTCTCCGGCGCGCATGCCACGGCGTCCCGGATCGGGGCGCCGGGCCAGGACATCACCCGAACCGGGCCGCGTCAAGGTCGTGTCAGGCGCGCCGGGTGGCGGCTTGTCACCGGCGCGGACCCCGGTCTACCATCCCTTCGAATCGAAGCGGTCGTCGAGGTCCGACGACGACATGGCCCGGAGCATGCGCTTGTTCCTCGGCGCCGAGCAAGACACTCACCAGGAGGCTCATTGATGGCACGGAGCACCTCAGGTCCGTATCGGGGAATCGACCGGCGCTCGTTCCTGCGTGGAAGCCTGGCGGTCGGCGGAGGGCTCGCGGCCCTCGACCTCTCGCGGGCGCACCTCGTCTCCGCCCAGACGCCGAAGCGCGGCGGCACCCTGGTCGCCGCGGCGGAGATCGACCCTATTGGTCTCGATCCTCACAACAGCTCGAACTTCTCCGCGTGCCAGGCGTACGACCACTTCTACGAGAGCCTCACGTCGTATGACGAGAAGACCAACATCGTGCCGTGCCTCGCCACTAGCTGGGAGGTGACGAACGGCGGGAAGACCTACACCTTCAAGCTCCGCCCGAACGTCAAGTTCCACAACGGGCAGACCATGACCGCCGACGACGTGAAATACAGCGTCGAGCGCGTCCTCGACCCGAAGACGGGGTCGCCGTGGATCTCCTGGCTGAAGGCGATCAAGGAGGTCAAGGTCATCGACCCCTTGACCGTGCAGATGAATCTCGACGCCCCCTATCCGCTCCTCGGCTCCTTCGCCGGGAACCGGGCGTCGGCGATCATCCCCAAGGGAATCGCCGAGCAAGAGAACCTCAAGATCAAGGGGATCGGCACCGGGCCGTTCAAGCTCGTCGAGTTCGTGCCCCAGGACCGGATCGTCTACGCCCGGAACCCCGACTACTGGGACAAGTCGCTCCCGTATCTCGACGGGATGGTGTTCAAGGTCCTGGCGGAGGAGAACGCCCGGATCGCCGCCCTCAAAGCCGGCCAGGTCCAGTACGCGTTCCTGTCCGCCCAGGGCGCGGCGCAGCTCGAGGGCAGTCAGGGGATCACGGTATCCAAGAGCCCCTTCGCCTGGGTCGTCGTCCACTACATCAACAGGCGGAACAAGCCCCTCAGCGACGCGCGCGTCCGGCGCGCCCTGCGGATGGCCGTCGACACGAACGAGGTCATCCAGAAGGCCGCGTTCGGCGCCGCCGTGCCCACGGGTCCCGTAGCCACGGGCTACGGCGACTGGTACCTCGAGCCGAAGACCCTGCCCTATCTGAAGGCGGACGTCGAGGGCGCCAAGAAGCTCCTGGCCGAGGCCGGCTACCCCAACGGCGGCTTCAAGATCGAGATCAAGTGCTCGCCCCAATACCCGGAGTTCGTCGCCACGACGCTGGTGATCCAGGAGTCGCTCAAGAAGGTCAACGTCGACGTCACCGTGACCCAGATGGAGTGGGGCGCGTTCGTGGCCGACAACAAGAAGTCCAACGACAGCTGCGGCAAGGAAGGGACGGACATTTACTCGTCCGCCAACACGTTCCGCCCCGACCCGGACGGGTACCTCTACCCCTACTTCCACTCGAAGGGAGAGATCAACAAGGGCGGCTGCGAGACCCCGGACCCGAAGCTCGACGCTCTCCTGGTCGAGGCGCGCCAGTCCAGCAACCACGCGGAGCGGAAGCGGCTCTACGAGGAGATCCAGCGCACGGTGGTCCGGGACTCCCTCGACTGGTGGTGGTACGCGAAGCTCAACATCGAGGCCGTGTCGAGCAAGCTCCAGGGCTACTCTCAGTCGTTCACCGGCCGCCGGCTCTTCCTCAAGAAGGCCTGGCTCGCCTGATGACTCGGAGGGGGGCTCCGCCCCCCTTCCGACGGCCCCCGCGGCAAAGCCGCGGCCCTCGCCTTTCGGCGAGGTCTTCGGAGCCTGCCTCCCGCCGGGAGGCGGGCCCCGAAGGGTGGCGTCGTTTCGCGTCCGGATAAGTGCGCTACCTGGCGCGCCGCGCGGTCTGGACCGTCCTCGCCGTTCTCGGCGTCTCGGTGCTGATCTTCTTCCTGGTCCGCCTCCTTCCGGGCAACATCGTCGACATCATCGCGGGGACCGAAGGGCAGCTGAGCAAGGTGCAGCGGGCGGCGATCCTCCGGGAATTCGGCCTCGACAAGCCCATCCCGGTCCAGTACGCCCTGTGGCTCGGCAACATGCTCCAGGGGAACTTCGGCTGGTCCTTCCGCACCGGCCAGCCGGTCGCGGCCCTCATCGTCTCGCGGCTGCCGATCACGATCGAGCTCGCGCTCCTCGCGGTCCTGAGCGTGTCCTGCGTGGCGATCCCGCTCGGCGTGGCCGCCAGCGTCTCGCGGAGCGTTCGCGTGCGCACCCTGGTGCAGATCCTCGGCGTCCTGGGGCTCTCCCTGCCGAACTTCTGGATCGCCATCCTGCTCATCATCGGGGCGTCCTCACTCTTCGGGTGGCTGCCGGCCATCATCTACGTGCCGCCGTGGACGGACCCGTGGGTGAATCTCCAGCAGATGTTCCTCCCCGTGCTGTCGCTGGGGCTCGGGCTCTCGGCGGTCGTCGTCCGCATGACCCGGTCGTCGATGCTGGAAGTGATGGGGCAGGACTTCATCCGCGTCGCCCGCGCCAAGGGCCTGGCCACGCGCGCGATCCTCCTCCGCCACGCGCTCCGGAATGCCCTCATCCCGATCGTCACGGTTCTCGGCCTCCAGATGGGCTTCCTCCTGGGCGGGGTGGTGATCACCGAGCAGATCTTCGGGCTCCCGGGGCTCGGCTGGACCCTGCTCAACGGCGTCTACCAGCGCGACTACCCGGTCGTTCAGGGGACCGTGATGGTCTTCGCCGTGACGTTCGTCCTCACCAACCTGCTCGTCGACCTCCTCTACACCTACCTCGATCCGCGCATCCGGTATGAGTGAGGCGGGGGCCGCTCCGACCGTCGCCGCCCTGGGGCGCGGCTTCGATCCCGCCCAGGCCGGCCTCACCCGGTTTCTCCGCACGCTGTCGGGGACGCCGGTCGCCCTCATCGGCGCGGTGCTGGTCGGCGTGGTGGTGCTGGTGGCGGTGGCGGCCCCGGCGCTCGCGCCGCATGCGCCGGCGGCCCAGATCGCCAAGCCGCTCCTGCCGCCGGGAGGCCAGTACCTGCTCGGGACCGACGAGTTCGGGCGGGACGAGCTGAGCCGCCTGATCTGGGGAGCGCGCGTCTCGCTCTACGTCGGCGGGCTGGCCGTGCTGATCGCGCTCGGCCTCGGCGCGACGGCGGGCGTGCTTGCCGGGTACTTCGGGGGCTGGGTCGACGACGTGACGATGCGGATCATGGACGTCGTGCTGTCGCTCCCGGCGCTCGTGCTCGCGATCGCCATTACCAGCGTGCTGGGTCCGACCCTGACCAACGCCATGCTGGCCATCGGTCTCGTGTACGCGCCGACGTTCGCGCGGGTGGCGCGCGGCCCCACCCTGACCGTCGTGCGCGTACCCTACATCGAGGCGGCCCGCGCGATCGGCGCGTCGAACCTCCGCACGATCGCGCGCCACGTCGTGCCTAACGTGGTGGCGCCGATCCTGGTCCAGACGACGGTCTCGTTTTCGACCGCCATCCTCACCGAGGCCGCGCTGTCCTTCCTGGGCCTCGGCACCCAGCCGCCCACCGCGTCGTGGGGGCTTATGCTGAGCGCCGCGCGCCAGTACATGCTCATCGACCCCTGGATCGCCGTGCTGCCCGGGTCCGCCATCGCGCTGACGGTACTGGGCTTCAACCTCCTCGGCGACGGCCTGCGAGACCTCCTGGACCCCCGGATGCGGGCCCTCTGATCCGGCGCCTGCGCCGGCCGCGGCTCACGCGGCGCGCGGCGTCGGACCGGGGACCCGGACCCAGGGCACGAGGAGCCAGCACGCGGCCGTCGCCGCCGCGCTGAGCGCGATGAGCCAGTCGAGGCCGATCAGGTCGTAGAGCTGGCCGCCGAGCCACTGGGCCCCCGTCGTGCCGAGGTTCATGACCGACATGAGCGCGGCGAAGAAGGTGCCCTCGGCGTGGCTCGGGACCGCCCGGGCCGCCAGGTCGAGGGTCGCCAAGAGAGCGATCGCGGTCACGAAGCTGACCGTGACGTTCAGCGCGACCGCCGACCACCAGCCCACCAGGCCGTAGTAGGCGAGGGTTCCAGCGACGCCGATCCCGATGGCCAGGTTCAAAAGCGACCGCGGCGTCAGTCGCGTCGCGTAGCGGCCGAAGACGATGGCGCCCAGCATCGCGGCGCCGTTCGAAAGGCTCCCCAGCACGCCGAGCTGGATCTTGGTGATCCCGAGGACGTCGATCATGTGGTACTCGAGCGGCACGCCGAATGACGGGCTGAAGTTCCAGAGGAAGATGAATACCGCGGCCCGCCAGAGGGGCCCGGAGCGGAGGCCCGCCCGCAGCGCGGCCGCCGTCTGCCGCACCGTGGCGCGGTCGAACCGGGTCCGGAGGTCGCGCACCGCCCACGCGGAGGCGGCGAAGGACAGCACCGGGAACAGCGCGACCAGGAGGAAGACGCGGTTGTACGCGACGTGGGCCGCGAGGTAGCCGCCTCCGGCGCCGGCCAGGACGCTTGCCCCGTAGACCGCCGCCCACTGGATCGACTGGAAGCGCGCGGTGAGGCCGCGGGCGTTGCCTTCCTCCACCATGACCGCGTCGCAGAGGACGTCCGTGAACGCGAGGCCCAGTCCCGTGAGCCCGAGGATGGCGAGCGTGAGCCCCCATGGATGCGCGGGGAGGAGACCGAGCGCGAGCCACCCGAGCGTGGCCATCGCCGTCGTCACGAGCAGGTAGGATCGGCGCCGGTAGCCGAAGAGCGGGACCAGGTCCGAGAGGAGCCCGTAGAGGGGCTTCACGTTCCAGGCAAAGCCGACGAGGGCCAGGAACGTGGCCGTCCCGGCCGCGCTGAGCCGCATCTCGTCCTTGAGGAGGAAGAAGATCGGCGTCGTCGCGAGCCCCGCGTTCGGCTCCGCCACGCCCTGGACGGCGTAGACGGTCGCGAAGAAGACGAGGAGGCGTCGGAGCGGCATCGGCGCGGCCGCGCCGCGCACGGACTCCTCGGGGCTACGAGCGGACGACGAGGTCGATCTCGACCAGCGCGCCGAGGGCGAGCCCGGTCACGCCGACGCAGGTGCGGCCCGGCAGCCGTCCCGCCGCGAAGTAGCTCGCGTAGACGGCGTTCATCGCGGCGTAGTCGGCGAAGTTGACGAGGTAGACGCGGGCGAAGACGACCCGCGCCAGGCTCGAGCCCGCTCCGGCCAGGACGGCCTGGAGATTCCGCATCACCTGGTGTGTCTGCTCCACGATTCCGCCGGCGACCAGCTGTCCCGTCGCGGAATCCGCGGGCATCTGTCCGGTGACGAAGAGGAAGTCTCCGGCGCGCACGGCATGGCTGTACGGCGCCGTGGGCGGAGGCGGTGGCGCACCGGGCACCATCAGGAACTCCAGGTCCATTGGCGCCTCAGGATGATCTGGTGCCCGTGGGGTGTCAAGGCGCGCGGAGAAGTCGACGCGCTCTTGGTTGAGCGGTCGTGCCCCGGATGCTAGGCTGGCCGTCTTGAAGCGGTCACGCGGCATCCCCGAGCGCCTGGGCCATCGGGCGCGTTCCGTGACGTAGCGGGGGTCTGAAGGAGAAACGATGCGGCTGGGACTCGCTCTTGGCTACACCGGCGCGCAGGTGCACATCGACACCCAGGCCGTGCAGGATGCCGAGCGCCTCGGCTATCACTCGGTGTGGACGGCCGAGGCCTACGGCTCGGACGCCGTCGTTCCGCTCGCGTGGGTCGGCGCCATGACGTACCGCATTCACCTCGGCACGGCGATCCTTCAGATGGCGGCGCGCACGCCGGCCATGACCGCCATGACGGCAATGACGCTGGACGCCCTCTCGGGCGGCCGGGCGCTCCTCGGCCTCGGCGTGTCCGGCCCGCAGGTCGTCGAGGGCTGGCACGGCCAGCCGTTCGGGAAGCCGCTCGGCCGGACGCGCGAGTACGTGTCCATCGTGCGGGCTGTCCTGGCGCGCCAGCGGCCGCTCGAGCACGCCGGGGACCACTACCAGATCCCGTACCGCGGGCCCGGCGCGACGGGTCTCGGGAAGCCGCTCCGGAGCATCGTGCACGCCCGCGCCGACCTCCCGATCTACCTGGCCGCGATCGGGCCGAAGAACGTGGCGCTCGCCGCGGAGATCGCCGACGGCTGGCTGCCCGTGTTCTTCGCGCCGGCGCGCGCTGGCCTCTTCCACCAGGCGCTCGCCGAGGGCTTCGCCCGGGCGGGCGCGCCGGACAGGCGCGCGCGCTTCGACATCGCCCCCATGGTGCCGGTGGTGGTCGGCCGGGACGTGGACGCCTGCCGCGCCCAGGTGAAGCCCCGGCTGGCGCTGTACGTGGGAGGCATGGGGGCCCGAGGCCGGAACTTCTACTTCGACCTCGCCTGCCGGTATGGCTACGAGGCGGCGGCCGTCCGCCTTCAGGAGCTGTACCTGGCGGGCCGCCGCGCCGAGGCGGAGGCCGCGGTGCCGGACGCGCTCGTCGACGAGATCGCCCTGTGCGGGCCGCGGGAGCGGATCCGGGAGCGGCTCACGGCGTGGCACGAAGCCGGCGTGACGACGCTCATCTGTGCGACGGGCCAGCCCGAGGCGATCCGGCTGATGGCCGAGCTTGCGCTCTGAGCCTGCTGCGTGTCGGCTCGGCCGCCGCCTCGCGCAGGGGAGTGCCGAGCCGGGTCTCGCGCCCGGCTCGGGCGGCGCCCCCCCCGGCTCGTCAGAAGAGGCGGCGGGCCTCCTGGAAATCGCGGTCCGCTTCCAGCTCGGCGACCAGAGCCTCGAGCGAGCTGCGCGCCGCCGCCGTCTCGCCGCGGACAGTGATCAGTTCCACGAGCACCTGAGCGCGCTCCCCCCACGGCCGGGCCTTCGCGGCGTAGCGCCAGGGGTCCGGATGGGTGAGCTTGCTCCGATGGATCTCGTCGCGCAGGCGCTCGGCGTGCTCACCGAGCGTGGGGCCGGCCGGCCTGGACGCCGGCCGCGCCGTCGCGGCGGCTCGACTCCCGGACGCGGTGGCCTTCGCCTTGGCGGCCGGCTTCTTCGCAGCCTTCCCCGATGGTCGCACGCCCGCCTTCGGGCGGCTGCTCCCGGTCTTCTTCGTCGCGGAGCGATTCCCTGTCTTCTTCGCCACGGTCTGGTCGTCCTCCTCGCGTCGCGCTGCTAGGTGATCGCTCAACGGCCGGGTCGCGGGTCCCGGACCCCGGGATCGGGCAGCCCGGCCAGGGGCCGGACCAGATGATATAGCGCAAACACGTCGAGAGCGAATGGCGGGAATCCGAGATATCCCGCCAGGGGCATCTCGAAGAGCCGGACCGACGGGAAGACGGGGACCCCCACGTACCGCCACTTGGCCACCGCCCAGTAGTTCCAGAGCTCCCAGAGCAGACCGCACGCGACGCCGGCCACCAGCCACCGCCAGAGGAACCGCTGGTCGCCGGCGCGCCAGGCCGCCAGGAAGGACGGCCGGCCCGCACGCGCGTTCAGCGGGTCGAGCAGCAGCGCGAAGCCGAGCCAGACGAAGCCGAAGGTCCATGGCCGCACGGCCGCCGGGAGGAGCGGCGGCACGATCACGAAGGCGGCGCCGACGGCCATCGCGAGGCGGGCCCACCCGGGCAGGGGCACCGGCCGCGCGGACGGCGTGGGTAGGGGCCCCGCGCCCAGCAGCGCGGCGGTCTCGAACATCCCGGGCCAGATCGTGGCGAATGCCCAGGCGTACGCGACCGCTGCGACCCACGGGGTCTCGGGCACCCCGAAGTAGGCCCAGTTCCGGAGGCGAACGTTGTAGCCCTCGAAGAGAAGCCAGAGCGGGATCGAGACGGTCGCCATGAAGAGGGCTTCCCGGGGCCGGTCGTGGAGCAGCGAGCGGCCGTCTCGCCGGAGGACCCGGGCATCCACCAGCAGGATGTAGGCCGTCCACATGACCGGCGTGAACCAGCGGGCCAGGGGATCGATCTGCCACGGAAGCAGCGTCTGGTTCGCCAGGAGGACGAGCGCTCCGAGCCACCCATGCCACGCCATGTCCCTCTCTATATACTCGGACCGTGTCCGTCCTGACGGGGCTCCTCCGCCGCCTGAACCTGCGCTTTCCGACCCTCTTCACCCTCTTCGCCCTCCTGACCCTGCTCGACCTCGTGGTGCCGGATCCACTGCCGCTCGTCGACGAGCTCGGGCTCGCGCTGTTGACACTCCTGCTCGCGCTCTGGCGCGACCGGCGACGGCCGACGGTTACCCGACGCTAGCTGGCGCGCGTGCGCCGACCCGGCGGCGGCGCGTCCGGACGCCGGCGCCCTGCGCGCTCGATGTTGACCCGCGGGGGCGCCCGGGTGGAAAATGACGACCGAGGGCTCGAGACCCGAAAGGGGGCGTGCGTGCCACGGACGAGACTGGACGTCCCGTCGGTCGAGCATCTGTCGATCGTTGACGAGGAAGGTCGCGTCGACGAGTCCCTCGAGCCTCCAATTCCCCCCGAGGATCTCCGCCGCCTCTACCGGACCTTCGTCCTGGCGCGGCGGTTCGACGAGCGCATGCTGCGGCTCCAGCGCCAGGGACGCATCGGCACCTTCGGCCCCATCCGCGGCCACGAGGCCGCCGTGCTGGGCAGCATCTACACGCTCCGGCCCACCGACTGGCTGGTGCCCTACTATCGGGAGTGGCCCGCGTACATGTGGCGCGGCTGGCCGCTCGAAAACCTCATCCTCTACTACGCGGGCTACGCCGAAGGGATGCGGGTGCCCGACGGCCTGCGCGACCTGCCCCTCTGCATCCCGATCGCGAGCCAGGTCCCGCACGCGGTCGGTCTCGCGTGCGCCAGCCGGTACAAGGGCGAGGACAGCGTGACCATGGTCTACTTCGGCGACGGCGCCTCGTCCCACGGCGACTGCCAGGAGGCGATGAACTTCGCCGGCGTCTTCCAGGCTCCGCTGGTCTTCTTCTGCCTGAACAACCAGTGGGCGATCTCGCTCCCGCGGACCCGGCAGACCCACGCCCGGACGCTCGCCCAGAAGGCGATCGCCTACGGCTTCCCCGGGGTCCAGGTCGACGGCAACGACCTGCTCGCCTGCTACGTCGCGACCCGCGAGGCGGTCGATCGCGCCCGGCGCGGTGAGGGCCCGACCCTGATCGAGGCCCTGACGTACCGGCTGTCGCTCCACACCACGGCGGACGACCCGACGAAGTACCGCGACGAGGCCGAGGTCAAGGCGTGGGAGGCCAAGGAGCCCTTCCCCCGGTTCAAGGGGTACCTTGAGGCGAAGGGTCTCCTCGACGCCGCCGCGGAGGCCGCGGTCGAGGCCGAGGTCGACGCCGAGATCCGGGGCGCGGTCGAGCGGGCCGAGGCGCGGATGCAGGCGAACCTGCCGGACGCGTTCGAGCACGTCTACGCCGAGCCGACGCAGGAGCTCCGGGCGCAGCGCGCCGAGCTCGAGCGGGAGCTCGCCGCGGCGGCCGAGACGGCGCACGGGTAGGGCACCGGACGGCACCCGACGGTCGACGAGGAGCCGACGATGACTGAGCACCGGAAGCTGACGATGGTCCAGGCCATCAACCTCGCCCTCATGCAGGAGATGGAGCGGGACGACGACGTCCTAGTGCTGGGCGAGGACATCGGCGTCGACGGCGGGGTGTTCCGCGTGACCGACGGCCTCCTCGCGAAGTTCGGGGAGCAGCGCGTCATCGACACGCCGCTCGCCGAGGGCGCCATCGTGGGCATGGCGATCGGGATGGCGATCTACGGGCTGAAGCCGGTGCCGGAGATCCAGTTCTCCGGGTTCTCGTTCCAGGCGTTCCACCAGATCGAGAACCACGCCGCGCGGTACCGGGCCCGGACGCGGGGCCGCTACCACATCCAGATGGTGGTGCGGATGCCGTACGGCGGCGGCGTGCGCGCGCTCGAGCACCACTCCGAGAGCGAGGAGGCGTACTACGCGCACACGCCGGGCTTGAAGATCGTGATCCCGTCCAGCCCGCGCTCGGCGCGCGCGCTTCTGGTCAGCGCCATCCGCGACCCCGACACCGTGATCTTCTTCGAGCCGAAGGCCCTCTACCACGCCGTCAAGGAGGAGGTCCCGGTCGCGGAGGAGGCGTGGCCCATCGGCAAGGCGCACGTCGCCCGCGAGGGCAAGGACCTCACGCTGGTCGCCTACGGCGCGATGCTCCACCGCTGCCTCGAGGTCGCCGAGCGGGTCCGCGCGGAGGACGGCGCCGAGGTCGAGGTGGTCGACCTTCTGTCGATCTCGCCCATGGACACCGAGACGCTCGCCGCCTCCGCCCGCAAGACGGGGCGGGTGGTCGTGGCCCATGAGGCGCAGCGGAGCTTCGGTGTCGGGGCCGAGGTCGTGGCCCGGGTCGTGGAGACGGCCTTCCTCCAACTGGAGGCGCCCGTCCGGCGCGTGACCGCGTTCGACATCGTCTACCCGGGCTTCGCGCGCGAGCGCGGCTGGCTGCCGGGGCCGGACCGGGTGCTGCGCGCGGTCCGGGAGACGCTCGCCTTCTAGCCGGCGCGCCGCGCGCCCGCCGTCCACCGTCGATGGCCAGAGACTTCAAGCTGCCCGACCTCGGGGAAGGCCTCACCGAGGCGGAGATCGTTCGCGTCCTCGTCGCCGAGGGCGACGAGATCAAGGAGGACCAGGCCGTCCTCCTGGTCGAGACCGAGAAGGCCCAGGTCGAGCTGCCCTCGCCGTTCGGCGGACGCGTCGCCAGCGTCCACGTCCAGCCCGGCCAGCGCGTGAAGGTGGGGGCGGTGCTGCTGAGCGTCGCCGACGCGGGGAGCGGCGCCCGGAGCGTGGCGCCGGCCTCCGCGGCGCCCGCCCGCGCCCCCGGTCCCGCGCCGCCTGCCACGACGCCGGGCCCGGCAGGGGCGCCGGCGGCGAGCGCCGCGACCGGCCTGCCGGCTGCCGCCACCCCGGCGACGCGCCGCCTCGCGCGCGAGCTGGGCGTCGACCTCGCACGCGTCCGTGGAACCGGCCCGGGCGGACGCATCTCGGACGAGGATGTCCGGGCGGCCTCGAGGGGCCGCGCCGCGGCGCCCGCCGCGACCGAGCCGGGGAAGCCCGCGCCGTCGCCCGCAGCGAGCGCCCGGGCCCCCGCGGGTCCCGTCGAGGCGCTGCGGCCCCCCGCCGGCCCCGTCGCCCTGCCGGCGCTTCCGCGGTTCGAGCAGTGGGGCCCCGTCGAGCGCGAGCCGCTTCGTGGGATCCGCCGGCGCAGCGCCGAGCACCTGTCGCTCGCCTGGGCCGTGATCCCGCACGTCACCCAGCACGATCAGGCCGACGTCACCGAGCTCGAGACGATGCGCCGCCGCCAGCAGAAGCGAGGCGGCGAGGGGAGCGCGGACCTCACCCTCACCGTCTTCCTGGTCAAGGCCGTCGCGATCGCCCTCCGGGCGCACCCGCGCTTCAACGCGAGCCTGGATCACGCGACGGGCGAGCTCGTGCTCAAGCGCTACTACAGCATCGGCGTCGCGGTCGACACCGACCAGGGGCTCGTGGTGCCAGTGGTGCGCGGCGTCGACGCCAAGGGGATCCGCGATCTAGCGGCCGAGCTCGCCCAGCTCGTGACGCGGACGCGCGAGGGGAAGGCGACGCTGGAGGACCTCCGGGGCGGGACCTTCACCGTCACGAACACCGGCGCGCTCGGGGGCACCGGCGCCACGCCGATCATCAACTACCCCGAGGTCGCGATCCTCGGCGTGGGTCGCGCGCGCCCCACGCCTGTCGTCCGGGACGGCCAGATCGTCCCGCGGCTCGTCCTGCCGCTGTCGCTCGCCTTCGATCACCGGGTCATCGACGGTATGGAGGCGGCGCGCTTCTCCACGGAGCTCGTCGGCCTCCTCGAAGCTCCCGAGCGCCTCTTCCTCGAGGGATAGGAGGGCCGCGCCCGTGGTCATGGGCGAGCTCCCCCGTGAGGCCGACGTCGTCGTGCTGGGGGGTGGCCCGGGCGGGTATGCGGCCGCCTTCCGCGCGGCCGATCTCGGCCTCGACACCGTGCTCGTTGAGGCGCGCGCCGGCGTGCTCGGCGGCGAGTGCCTCCACGTCGGGTGCATTCCCTCCAAGGCGCTCCTGGGCATCGCCGCGCTGATCCAAGACGCGGCCGAGGCGGCGGCCGCGGGCGTCGCGCTGGGCCCGGCCCGCGTCGACGTCGCGAAGCTGCGCGCGTGGACCGAGCGGGCCATCGGCCGCCTCGCGAAGGGCTTGGCTGGGCTCGCCAAGACGCGCGGCGTGGACGTCGTGGCAGGCCACGGGCGCTTCGAGGACGACGGGTCGATCCGGGTGTCGCGGGAGGACGCGCCGCCCGCGACGCTCAAGTTCAGGCACGCGATCGTCGCGACGGGCTCCCGGCCCGCGACGCTCCCCGCGCTCGAGCCCGGGCCCCGCGTCTGGGACTCGACGGCGGCGCTCGGGCTGCCCGCGGTGCCGGCGCGGCTCCTCGTGGTGGGGGGCGGCTACATCGGGCTCGAGCTCGGGAGCGTGTACGCCGCCCTCGGCTCCGAGGTCACGGTCGTCGAGCTGCTCGACGGCCTTCTCCCCGGACTCGACCGGGACCTCGTGGCCCCGCTCGCCCGCCGGCTCGAGAAGCGGTTCAAGCAGGTCCTACTCGGCACCAAGCTCACGGGAATGCGCGACGCGGGGCGCGCGCTGACCGTCGAGCTGGCCGGCGAGGGCGCCCCCGCGCACCTCGAGGTCGACCAGTTGCTGGTTGCGGTGGGGCGGCGGCCCCTCACGGACGACCTCGGGCTCGAGCACACGAGCGCGGCGCGGGATGCGCGCGGTTTCATCGTGGTCGACGCCCAGCGTCGCACCGCGGACCCGCGCGTCTTCGCCATCGGGGATGCCGCCGGCGAGCCGATGCTCGCCCACAAGGCGATGGCGGAGGGCCTGGTCGCGGCCGAGGCCGCCGCCGGGCACCCGGCCGCGTTCGAGCCCCTGTCGATCCCGGCGGTCGTGTTCACGGACCCGGAGGTCGCGTGGTGCGGACTGATGGAGGCGGAGGCGCACGCCCGCGGCCTCGACGCGCGCGCCGTGAAGGTGCCGTGGAGCACGTCGGGGCGCGCCGTCGCGATGGGGCGAACCGACGGGCTCACGAAGCTCGTCTTCGAGACCGCGTCCGGACGGCTCCTCGGAGTCGGCCTCGTCGGCCCGCACGCGGGCGACCTGCTCGCCGAGGGCACGCTCGCCGTCGAGATGGGGGCGGTGGCCGCAGACCTCGCCGGCACGATTCACACGCACCCGACGCTCTCCGAGACCCTGGGGGAGGCGGCCGAGCTCTTCCTCGGGCGGCCGATCCATCTCCCGCCGCCGCGCAACTGACGCGCGTCCGCGTCCAGCCGGGCTGAGCCCGCGCGCGGTCTCGCCCTCACTTCGGCCGATGCCTCGCCCTGTCCTCGTCGCCGCGCTGGGAGTCCTGACGGTGGCGCTGGACGCGGCCGTCAACATCGCCTTCCCGGCAATCTCCGCCGCCTTCCACGTGCCCGCCACGTCGATGCAGTGGATCGTCCTCACCTACATGGCCACCTTTGCCGTCGCGCTGATTCCCGCGGGACGGCTCGGCGACCGGATCGGCCACGCGCGCGTCTTCCGGAGCGGACTCGGCCTCACGGGCCTCACGCACGTCCTGTGCGGGCTGGCGCCCGCGTGGAGCTGGCTCCTCGGTGTGCGGGTGGCGCAGGGGGTGGGCGCCGCCCTCGTGATGGCCAGCGCGCCCGCCCTCGCGACCCTGACGACGGAGGCGGGCCGCCGAGGGCGAGCCCTGGGCGGGCTCGGGCTTGCCGCGAGTCTCGGCGCCGTCGTGGGTCCTCTCGGAGGCGGCCTGCTCGTCGACGCGCTGGGGTGGCGCGTGGTGTACCTGGGCCGGCTTCCGCTCGTCCTGACGGCGCTCGCGCTCGGGCGCGGGCTCCGGGATCCACGCGCGCCGTCCCGTGCGTCGCACCCCGACGCCGAGGTGCCGCTGGCGCGCGGCGCGTTCGCGGACCAGGCCGACCGGCGGACTCTGGCGATCGCGAACGCCGCGCTGCTGCTCGGGTGGGTGGCCCTCTTCGCCGTCTGGCTGCTCGTGCCCTACTACCTGATCGACCGGCGCGGCTTTCCGGCGGGGTGGGGAGGCGTCCTCTTCATGATCGGCCCCCTGGCGCAGGCCGGCGCCGCCCCGGTCGCCGGCCGCCTGACCGATCGGGGCGCCGGGCGCTGGCTCCCCCCGCTCGGCCTCGCGCTCGAGGGCGCGGGCCTCTGGCTCACCGGGCGCCTCGACGACGTCGCCGGCCCCGCGCGCATCGCCTTCGCCCTCGGGCTCGGGGGCCTCGGCTCCGGGCTGTTCATCGTCGCCAACATGCACTACGTCATGGCCGCGCTGCCGCCGTCGCGTCAGGGTGTGGCGGGGAGCCTGGTCGCCCTCATGCGGACGGCGGGCGTCGTGGCGGGGGCGATCGTGACGACCGCCGTCTACGCGGCGCGCCTCTCCGCTCACGCGCCGCTCGGGGAGCGGGGCGCCGCCGCGGCGGCCTTCGCGGACGCCTTCACCCTGGCGGCGGCGATCGCGGGCGCCGCCGCGCTCCTGAGCCTGATCCCCCCGCGCCCGCGCGCCGCGGCGCGCGGCGCCTCCGCGCCTTGACACCCTTCGCGCGGCCGGTGTATACCCCGTCCCGCCGGGGTCGCGGCCGGGACGCCGCGACGCTCGCCACCCCATGACGCGCGTGCCGGAGCCTTCCCGAGAGCAGCTCGACCCCTCGACGCGGGCCATCTACGACCGCATCGCGGCGACGCGCGGCGGGCTACGCGGGCCGTACGGAGTCCTGCTGAATCATCCGGCGCTGTGCGAGCACGTCGCGGCGCTGGGCGAGCAGCTCCGCTTCCACTCCGTCCTCTCGGGCGCGGATCGCGAGCTCGCGATCCTCGCCGCCGGGCGGGAGGCCGAGTCCCCGTACGAGTGGGCCGCCCACGAGCCGATCGCCCTCCGCGAGGGGACCCGGCCCGAGGCCATCGCGATCGTGCGCGACGGAGCGCCGACGCGGGGGCTCCGACCGCGCGAGGCCCTGATCGTGGACACCGTGCGCGCCATCTACCGGGCCCACCGGCTCTCGTCGGACGAGTTCACGCGCGCCGAGGCCGAGCTGGGGCGCCAGAGGCTGATCGAGCTGGTGACCCTGGCGGGCTACTACGGGATGATTGCCGGCATCCTCAACGCGTTCGAGGTGGACCTGCCCCCGGGCGCGGCGGCCCCCGCCTTCGCCCGCCGCGACGCCGGCGGACCGGGGCCGAAGCGGGAGTAGGCGAAGAGAGGAGGGTCCCGTCAGCCCGGGCGTTCGCGCCGTGCGGCGCCTCGGTCACCCCCGCTCGACCAGCGCGCGGATCCAGCCGTGGTGCGCCTCGTAGTGCTCCCACGTGTTGCCGGCGATCCAGGCCGCCGCGGATGCCCCAGCACTCTCCGAGCCTGGGGGCAGCACGTCCGCGACCATGCCCGCCACGGCGTGGTCCTTCAGGCCAGCGAGGCGGGCGCGCGTCGCCCGGTGGCTCGCGCGGACGGCGTCCAGGACCTCGGGCAGCGGGCGGTGTCGGTGGCGCTCGAAGATCGCGGCGTTCTCCGTGTCCTCGTCCTGACCGAGGACGGCCTCGTCGATCCCGAGCGCCACGTGAAGGGGCCGTCCCGCCAGGCGCGCCAGGAGGGCATCCTCCCAGGCGGCCACGTGCATGAGGTGGTCCTTCACCGCCCAGCCCGCCGGGTCGCGCACGTCGGTGAGCTGCGCAGGGCTCAGGCCAGCCACCGTACCCTGGAGGGCCTCCCAGGCCCGATCCAGCCGGGCCAGCATCTCCGCCGTCGTTTTCGGGGTCGCATCGCTCATCGTCCACCTCCTCGAGGGTGAGAGAGACTGCCGGGGAGTTAGATGTTTCACCAGAAGAGGACCCCGGAGACGGGCGCGCGTGAAATACACGGGGCGAGGCCTCCTTCCCGGCTGGCGCTGGACGGGCTACCCTGGCAGACGGATGGCGACGTTCGCGCTGGTTCACGGAGCCGGGCACGGGGCCTGGTGCTGGGAACGGCTGATCCCGGTCCTCGAGGCGCTGGGGCACCGGGCTGTCGCCATGGATCTGCCGTGCGAAGACCCGACAGCGGGCGTCGGGCGCTACGCCGAGGTGGTCGACCGCGCCATCCCCGCGACGACGGACCTCGTGCTGGTCGGCCACTCCCTGGCCGGGCTCACGATTCCCCTCGTCGCGGCGCGCCGCCCGGTGCGGCGGCTCGTCTACCTGTGCGCGATCGTCCCGGAGCTCGGGCGCAGCCTGGCCGATCAGGTGGCGGCGGACCCGTCCCTCTATCACGAGGTGGTGCGGACCAACCCGGGCCGCCTGACGGCGCCGGACGGAGCCACGACGCTCCGGGACGCCGCAGCCGCGCGCGCCATCTTCTATCACGACTGCACGCCCGAGGATGTCGCGTGGGCGTTCGCCCGCCTGCGCCCGCAGGCCGCCGCGCCCCGCGGCGAGCCGTGCCCGCTTCGAGCCTGGCCTCCGGGGGACACCGCGTGCATCCTCTGCCGCGAGGACCATGCGATCTCGCCGGCCTGGTCGCGCCGTGTCGCCAGGGAGCGCCTGGGCGTCGAGCCGATCGAGCTCGACGGGGGCCACTCGCCCTTCATCTCCCGGCCGTCCGTCCTGGCGGGCGTGCTGGACCGCCTGGCGCGCTGACGTGCGCGATCCGGCGACGCTGGGCGGCCGACATCCTCGCGCCGGGCTTCCGGCCGGCGCGATCCGGACTTCTGACACGGGAGGCACGGGCATGGCGTCCGATGAGCTCTGCTGGCTGTCCGCGACCGATCTGGCGGGCCTCATCCGCCGCCGCAAGGTCTCGCCCGTCGAGGTCGTCGACGCGGTGCTGGACCGGATCGGACGCCTGAACCCGCGGATCAACGCGTACGTCACGGTGACCGGCGACGAGGCGCGCCGCGAGGCGCGCGCGGCCGAGCGGGCGCTCGGCGGCCGCCGGAGCGCGCTGGGGCCGCTCCACGGCGTGCCGTTCTCGGTCAAGGATCTCGTCATCACCAGGGGAGTGCGGACGACGTTCGGCACCCGGCTCTTCGCCGACAACGTCCCGACCGAGGACGCCCCCATGGTCGCCCGCCTGAAGGCGGCCGGCGCCATCATGGTCGGCAAGACGAACACGCCGGCGCTCGGCTGGCTGGGGGCGACGCACAACCTCCTGTTCGGGGCGACCCGGAATCCCTGGCGCCTGGACCGCACCCCCGGAGGGTCCAGCGGCGGCGCCTCGGCGGCGGTCGCCGCCGGCCTGGCCCCGATTGCCATCGGGACGGACGGGGGCGGCTCGATCCGGATCCCGGCCTCGTTCGCCGGCATTTTCGGCCACAAACCTTCGTACGGGCGCATCCCGGTGTATCCCGCCAGCACCGTGTGGAGCGTGTCCCATATCGGCCCGATGACGCGGATCGTGGCCGACGCCGCGCTGGCCATGCAGGTCTGTGCCGGCCCCGACGAGCGCGACCAGTACTCGCTCCCCCGCGACGGGACGAACTACGTCCGCGCGATCCGCGGGGGCGTGAAAGGGCTCCGCATCGCCTATGCCGAGGACCTGGGCAACCTCACGGCGCTGGACCCCGAGGTGCAGCGCGCGACGTCGCGCGCTGCCCGGACCTTTCGGGAGCTGGGCTGCCGGGTGGAGACGGTGGCCCCGCGCTGGCCGTCGCCCGCGGAGTGCTGGTACGAGATCTTCTGCAGCGGCGTCGGGACGCGGCTCCTCCCGTACCGGGACCGCCGGGAGGATATCGAGCCCGGGCTGCAGGGGATCGTCGAGACGGTGGCCACGAGTCCCGCCAGCCGCTACGTGCAGGCCTGGATGGACCGGCTGGCGTGGTGGTGGCAGCACCCGCGCCCCTTCTTCGAGCGCTACGATCTTCTCCTGACGCCGACCGTCTCGTGCCCGCCGTTCGCGCTCGGCCTCGACTTCCCGAGCGAGGTCGCGGGCAAGTCGGTCGTGCCCTACGGGTGGCTTCCCTACACGTATCCCTTCAACCTGACGGGGCAGCCCGCGGCGTCGGTCCCGTGCGGCTTCACGCGGGACGGGCTGCCGATCGGTCTCCAGATCGTGGGACGCCGGTTCGACGACGGGGCGGTCCTTCGGGCCGCGGCGGCGTTCGAGCGCGCGCGGCCCTGGACGAACGCGCGCCCCGGCCTGTAGCGGTGGCCGGCGGGCTCTTCGCGGCGGCCGTCCTCGTCCGGCTCATCGCCCTGGCCGTCTCCGGTGTGTCGCCGGAGGCCTTCGAGTACGAGTTTCAGGCGAGGAGCCTTTTGGCGGGCCACGGCTACCAGCTCATGCACCTCGGGACCCCCCTATGATCCCGGTCGTGGTCGCGCGCATCGCGGTCGAGGTCGGGCTCGGCCGGGGGGCTCGCCGCGCTGGCGGGAGCGCTCGCGATCGGCCATCCCGCGCTGGTCGTCTGCGCGGTCCGAAGCGGCACCCCCCTCGATGGACGCGCTGCTGGTCAGCCTGAGCCTGCTCGGCTTGACGGCCCTCACGCGGCCGACGATGGGGCTGTTCGTCCTGCCCGCGGCCGCGTGGCTCGTGTGGGCCACGGCGAGGGAGGCGCGGGCGCGCGCGGTCGCCGGCGTGCTGCTGCTCGCCCGCGTGTCCGTCGCCCCGAGCTTCTTCTACGTGGACGTCCGCCACCGCTGGGGGTCGAGCCGATTCTCGGGATCTTTCTGGCTGCCGCCGCGGGGCGGGGCCCGTCTCCGGGGAGGGCAGCATGGCAGTGCCCTTGACGGATCCGCCGGCGCTGCCCGAGGATGCTGAGCGAGGGCTCCGGCCGCCTCGCCGGCCGTGCCCTCGTCCTCGCCGGATGGATCGATGGGCCGGATCGCTCACTCAGGTGGACGGTGGCCGGGTGAACGGCCGTCGCGGAGGTGGCACATGAGGGCCCTGCGCAAGCTCCGCATGCTCGGTCTCGCCATCCTGCCGGTGCTGGCCCTCGGCATTGGCGCCGACGCGCAGACCCCCCGCAAGGGCGGCGTGCTCCGCGTCGCGAACCTCGGTGAGCCGCCGACCCTCGACGCCCACTGGACGACGGCGACCTTGACGGAGGTGCTGACCAACCACCTGTACGAGGGCCTGTACGCCCTCGACGAGGGCTACCGGCCCATTCCCATGCTCGCCGAGGCCTTGCCGACGGTGTCCCCCGACGGCCTCACGTACGCGATCCGTCTCCGCCAGGGGATCAAGTTCCACAACGGCAAGGAGATGACGTCGGAAGACGTGACGGCCTCGCTCAAGCGGTGGATGCAGCAGTCGCAGTACGGTCGGGCGCTCGCGGCGGTGCTCGCGGAGATGCGGGCGACCGGGAAGTACGCCGTCGAGCTCAAGCTGAAGCAGAAGTCGGCGGCGGTGGTCGTTTCCCTGGCGGCGCCGAACAACTTCGGCGCGATCTACCCGAAGGAGATCGCCGAGAAGTTCCAGCCGGCGGAAAAGGCAACCGAGTTCGTGGGGACCGGGCCCTTCAAGCTCGCCGAGTGGAAGCCGGACCAGTACATCCGCATGGTCCGGTTCGACGACTACAAGTCCCGGAGCGAGCCGACGAGCGGCTACGGTGGCGCGAAGGTCGCCTATGTCGACGAGATCCGCTGGATCCCCGTCCCCGACGTCGCCACCCGCGTGGCTCAGGTGGAGACCGGTGAGCTCGACTTCGCCGACGACCTGAACATCGACGCCTTCGACCGCCTGCAGAAGAGCCCACAGGCGCGCCCGATCGTCGCCAAGCCCTACTACTGGCTAATCGCGGTCCTCAACAAGAAAGAGGGCCTGATGACCAACCAGAAGCTCCGCCAGGCGTGGCAGGCGGCGATCGATATCGAGCCCATCATGAAGGCGGTCGCCGGGGGAAAGGCGGAGTTCTACCGCATGGACGCGAGCCTGGCCTTCGTCGAGAACGCGCCGTGGCACGTGAAGACTCAGGCCTCCTGGGGCTGGAACGAGCACAACAAGGACAAGGCCAAGAAGCTCATGCAGGAGGCGGGCTACAAGGGCGAGCCCATCCGCTTCGTGACGACCCAGGAGTACAAGTGGATGTACGACTTCGCGCTCCTCACCAAGCAGCAGCTGGAGGACGCGGGGTTCAACATCGACCTCCAGGTCGTCGACTGGGCGACCCTCGTGAAGCGCCGCAACAATCCCAAGGAGTACGAGGCCTTCACGACCGGCACCGGGAACATCTTCGAGCCGACGGCGTTCACGGTGCTGTCCTGCACCTGGCCGGGCTGGACCTGCGACGAGCAGATCCAGGCGCTCAACCAGGAGCTCGGGCGCGAGACGGACCAGAAGAAGCGCTTCGCGCTCTGGGAGCAGATGCACAAGCTCTGGTACGAGAAGGTGCCGTCGATCCGCTACGGCGACCTGCACGGCCTCCGGGCGACCTCGAAGAAGGTCCAGGGCTTCAACGAGAAGACCGAGCGCCCGCGGCTCTACAACGTCTGGCTGGAGCGGTAGGACGCGCGAGCGGGGCGCGCCGCGGGATCGGTGGAACTCCGGGACGCGCAGCGGCGTCGGCGGACTCCGCGCCGGCGGCCCCCTTGACGGGAGTGCGCCCGTCGCCCAACCATTGAGCCGTCGTCCAACCCCACACGAAAGAGGTGGAGCATGACACACGGAAGGCTGTTCCGGACCGCCGTCCTTCTTGCGGCGGTCGTCGTCGTGGTCGCGGGTGGCCCGCCGAACGCCGCCGCGCAGAAAAAGGGCGGGATCATCCGGGTCGGGAACCTGGGCGAGCCTCCGACGCTGGACGCTCACTGGACGACGGCCAGCATCACGGAGACCCTGACGAACCACATCTACGAGGGGCTCCTCACGCTGGACGACGAGAACAAGCCCATTCCCATGCTCGCGGAGTCGCTGCCCACCGTGTCGGCGGACGGGCTCACCTACACGTTCAAGCTTCGCCACGGCATCAAGTTCCACAACGGCAAGGAGATGACGTCGGACGACGTGGTCGCCTCGCTCACGCGGTGGAGCAAGCAGTCGATCTACGGCAAGGACCTCTTCAACTACGTCGCCGAGGGCGGCCTCCGCGCGGTCGACAAGTACACCGTCGAGCTGAAGCTCAAGGAGAAGGTCGCGATCGTCAACATCAACCTGGCGGTGGCCAACAACTTCGCCGCGATCTACCCGAAGGAGATCGCCGAGAAGTTCCCGCCCGCGGAGAAGGCGACCGAGTACGTCGGGACGGGTCCCTTCAAGCTCGCCGAGTGGAAGCCCGACCAGTACATCCGGATGGTCCGGTTCGACGACTACAAGCCGCGCAGCGAGAAGCCCAACGGCTACGGCGGCGCCAAGATCGTCTACGTCGACGAGGTTCGCTGGATCCCGGTCCCGGACGTGGCGACGCGCGTGGCGCAGATGGAGACCGGGGAGCTGGAGCTGGCCGACGATCTGAACGCCGACGCCTACGACCGGCTGAAGGCGAGCGCCGTCGCGCGGCCGATCGTGTCGAAGATGTATTACTGGCTCGTCGCAGTCCTCAACAAGAAAGAGGGCCTGATGACGAACCAGAAGCTGCGCCAGGCCTGGCAGGCCGCGCTCGACATCGAGCCCATCATGAAGACGGTGGCGGCGGGGCGATCCGAGTTCTACCGGATGGACTACAACCTGATCCATCAGGAGATGGGCGCCTGGCACGTGAAGATGCAGGGGCTCCCCTGGAACGAGCACAACAGGGACAAGGCGAAGAAGCTGCTCCAGGAGGCGGGCTACAAGGGCGAGCCGATCCGCTTCATGACCACCCAGGAGTACAAGTGGATGTACGACTTTGCCCTCGTGTCGAAGCAGCAGCTGGAGGACGCCGGGTTCGTCATCGACCTCCAGGTGGTGGACTGGGCGACGCTGGTGAAGCGGCGGAACAACCCCAAGGAGTACGACGCCTTCACCACGGGCATCGGACCCCAGTACGACCCGACCAACTCCAACGTGCTCTCCTGCAGCTGGCCGGGCTGGACCTGTGACGAGCAGATCCAGACCATCAAGACCGCGATGATCCGCGAGACAGACTACAAGAAGCGGTTCGCGCTCTGGGAGCAGATGCACAAGGCCTTCTACGAGAAGGTGCCGGTGATCCGCTACGGCGACCTCTTCGGGCTCCGTGCGGCGTCGAAGAAGGTTCATG
>DATBGA010000173.1:0-25995 GCA_036558225.1 Candidatus Methylomirabilota bacterium
CGCGGACCGCGCGGCCGGGGGCGGCGGATGGCGCGGCGGCCGTCTTCTGCGGCGAGGCCGTCGCCGGAACCTCCTGCTGGCAGCCGGCGGCCGCGAGGCAGAGGACCGCGAGAATGCACAGCCCGCCCGAGCGGGCCGGGCGGGTTCTCGGGGGCTCGGGACCGACGCCGGCCCGATGCGTAGACCGCGGGCGACAGACCACCTTGAATCGAAGGATAGGCCATCCCGCGCGGGTTCGCCAGCATCCTGGCGCGAAGCCGGTCGGGACTCGCGGGGCCGGTCCGGAGCCTCGCGCAGGCGCTCGAGCCCGTCCGCCCCGCGGCGGCGCGTCTCCGATCAGGCGGAGCCGGCGCGGACTCGGCGGATGACCTCCTGTGCGGCGTTGTGGCCGGGCGCGCCCATGACGCAGCCACCGGGCCAGGCGCCCGAGCCGCAGAGATAGAGGCCCCGGATCGGGCCCTCGTACGACGTCGAGCCGGGCACCGGACGGAGGTCGAAGGCCTGCTCGGGCACCAGCTCGCCGTGAAAGATGTGCCCGCCGGTGAGACCGAAGCGCGCCTCCAGGTCGGGTGGGGCCAGGACCTGCCGGGCGAGCACCGAGCCGGGCACGTTCGGCGCGTAGCGACCGAGCTCGGCGATTACCTGGTCGGCGATGGCGTCGCGCCGGGCGTCCCACGTCCCCTCGGCCAGCCGGTACGGGAAGTACTGCGTGAAGATGGAGAGCGTGTGGCGCCCCGGGGGGGCCACCGAGTCGTCCACGACCGACTGGAGGTGCACGTTGAGGAACGGGTGGGCCGCGGGGCGGCCGGCCCGGGCGTCGTCGCACGCGCGCTGCATGTAGTCGATCGTCGGTGCGATGAAGAGGCCGCCCGAGTAACCCTCGCGCACTCGCTCCGGCGGCAGCATCGTGAAGCGCGGCGGCTCCGTGATGGCCATGTTGATCTTCATCACGGGGCTCTCGATCTTGATCGCCTCCACCGCGCGCCGGTAGTCGTCCGGCAGCTCCCGCCGCGGCACGAGCCCGAGATACGTGCGGACCGGATCGGCGTTCGAGAGCACGGCGCGCCCGCCGATCTCCTCGCCGTCCGCCAGGACGACGCCGGTCGCGCACCCGTCGCGCACCAGGACCTCGCGCACCTCGGCGCCGGTGCGGACCACCGCACCCCGGGCCGTCGCGACCCGGTAGAGCGCCTGGGTCACCGCGCCCATCGCGCCCTTCACGTACGTCCAGGCGCCGCGGTTCCCGGTCGCCATGCCCATGGAGTGGTAGAGCTTCACGTACCCCGTCCCCGCGTCTCGCGGGCCGCGGAACGTCCCGATGATCCCGGTCGCCGCCACCACCGCCTGGAGCTTCTCGCTCTCGAAGAAGTGCTCGGCGATGTCGGCGGCGGACCCGAGAAAGCATTTCTGGAAGACGGCGAGGTCGGCGGGACTCCGGAACTCCGCCGCCACCTCGCCCCACGACGGCGGGTTCCGGAGGATGAACCGGTCCATCACCGTCGCCGCCCGCTCGATGAACGCCTCGTAGTCCGCGAACCGGTCCGCGTCGCGCTTCGAGATCTTCGCGAGCTCCGCGTGGAGCCGGCCGGGGTCGCCCCACCACGTGAGCGAGGTGCCGTCGGGAAACGGCACGAAGATCCGGGGGTCGCGGGGAAGGTACTGCAGGCCCGCCGACCAGAGATCGAGCTCGTCCATGATCCGCCGGGGCATGAGCGACAGCACGTAGGAGCCGGTCGAGACCCGGAATCCGGGAATCAGCTCCTCGGTGACGGCGGCGCCCCCGACGACGCGCGCCTTCTCCAGCACCGCGACCGACAGGCCGGCGCCGGCCAGATAGCAGGCCGCCACGAGGCCATTGTGGCCCCCGCCGATGACGAGCGCGTCGTAGCGCCCTCCCGCGGCCGTCACCTGGACACCGTCCGAGCGTCGCGCACCGTGGCCGGACCGTGGGTCGTCATTCGCGGGCTCTCCTCTCACAGGATCTTCAGGAACTCGACCAGGTCGCGCTTGTCGTCGTCGGTGAGCGTCTCGGTCGTGCCGGCCTTCTGGACGTACTCCCACATGGCGCTCACCGTCTGCTCCAGCGTCGGGTACCGGCCGTCGTGGAAATAGGGCCCCGTTCGCGAGACGCTCCGCAGCGACGGCACCTTGAACTTGCCGCCCGACCCGATGTCCTCCACGTCCTTCTTCTCGTAGTGCGGAGGCTCGTGGCAGGTCTTGCACCCGGCCTTCACCATGAAGAGCTCGTACCCGCGCCTGGCGGCCGCCGGCGCCGCATCCGAGGGCGAGCCGTCGTCCTTCAGGTTCGGATTCGCGGGATAGGCCAGCGACCGCACGTAGGCCGCCAGCGCACCGAGGGTCTCCGGCGACGGCTCGGCGCCCTTCATCCGGTTGACGACGATCCCCCGGATGTTCGCCTCGAGGCTGGGCGCGGTACCCGCCCACGAGTACGCGCGCCGGAATCCCGCCCCCCACAGCGTCGGCGTGCTGCGCCCGCTCGGGTCTCCGTCGGCCACCACGCTGACGCCGACGTAGGTCTTGTTGTCCGTGTGGCCCTCGTTCGGGTGGCAGGAGGCGCACGCCCACTTGCGCTCGGCCGAGAGCCCGGGGTCGTTGAAGAGCTCACGGCCCCGCGCCACCAGCTCGGCTGCGGGCCCGGCCGCCTGCGCGATCCGGAGCTCCTCGGCGCGAGACGGCGCCCTCACGGGCAGGCCGGCGAGCAGCGTGAGCGGGCCAGCGAGGAGCAGGGCCGTTCGGATCCTCATGCTCACCCCTCCGGGTCCGAGGTGAGCGCCATCCTAGCATGGCCCGCGCGGAACGGCCCTCGCCGGGAGCCGATCAGGGTGATCGGCCCCGACGGGCCGCGCTGCCGACGGTCAGGCCGGACGCACCGCCCGCCGATCCCGAGCCACCTCGTCGCCCTCGAGCTGAGCCGTGTCGGCCGGGTGGCCGAGCGAAAGCGGCGCGAGGATCGTCAGCGCTTCGTCAGCTCGAACGCGCTCCGGCCGTCGTAGCCGAGCCACGTGCCCTCGCCCTTGAGGACGCGGCGGCCGTCGCCCTCGTAGAGCGTCGCGACGCCGCGCGTCGCGGAGCCCTCGAAGACGACCTTGCCGCCCTCGATCCGCCCCTTCCCGACGCCGGGCATGCCGTTGATGTTCGAGGTAAACGACCCGTCCGGCGCGACGGTAACGCGGACGAGCTGGGCGCGACGGCCCGCGAACGGGCCGGACCCGGCGACGCCCTCGAGCGTGCCCTCCCACTCCCCTGCCAGGCTCGCGAGGTCTCCCGGCTGCAGCATCTTGGCCGGCGGCAGCGGCGGTGCTCCGGTGGTGGCGCATCCGGCGGCGACCAGCGTGGTCAGGGTCAGTGTCAGAACCCCTGCCCAGGCGTTTCTCCTGGCTCCCATGACGTCCCCCTTCCCGCTCGACCGGCTCCCGTGATCGGCCGGCGTCGCGTGGTCGATGGCCAGCCCGGCTCCCTTGTGGCCGAGCGTAGTCCCCGGCTCCCCGGCCGCCAATGAGACCTTGGTCCAATGCCCTGGACCGGCGCGGCGCAGCCCGACAGCCGGGATCAATCCGCCGGACGCCGGCCTGGGGGGCTGTCCGCCGCGCCGAGCGTCAGCTCGTTCTTACAGTGAACGCACTGCACCGCGCGAGGGATCCGGAAGCGGCCGCCCGGTGTCAGGTCGAGCGCGGCGCCGCACCGCGGACAGGTGGCCCGGATCCGGACGAGCGTCCGATCCTCCCGCAGGAGGATGGCGGCCAGGACCACCCCGCCGACCACGAGCCCCGGCACGAGAACGAAGTGCGCCACAGGAAAGAAGATCGCGGGAAACGCGAGGAGCCACGCGATCCCGAGCGCGCGACCGGCCCGTCCCGCGCGGGAGGCGAGGCTCCGGCGCCGCACGGTGGCGACCGCCGCCGCGGGGCTCGCGCCGAACACGGCGAGCGTCACGGGCACCTCGTCGACCGTGCCGTCGTCTCCCGTCTCGACGGCCTTCCTGGCTTCCACCTCACTCTAGTCCTGGCCGATCCGGATCAACTACCCATCGGCGCGGATGCCGGCACCGTCCTCGAGGAGGTTCGGCGCGGCGGCACGGGTCTTGATCCGCCGGCCTTTCGATCACGTGCGCCGAACCGTGGACGCGACGTCGACTCGTTGCGCGCGATCGTCCGGGGCCGCGGGGGGGATCGACGAGGCCGGTGCCCTGTCGACCATCGTCGGCCCGCCAGGCTCGTGGGCGATCCGTCAGCGGTCGGAGGGGCCCACCCGGTCGAACTGCTGCTGTCGCCGCATCTGCTCCTGCTCCTGCAGGTAGAGGCGATTCCGATCGCGAGACGTCTCCGGGGTCGACTGATCCGTCGAGTCCGCCCCGCTGCCGAACGGGATGGCGCAGGCGCCGAGGACGAGTCCCGCGACGAGGGTCAGGCCCGCGGTCAGCCGACGGGGGCAGGCACCTATGGTGCGCTGGCGAGGATGCGTGGGCGCGGCGGACTCGGTCCGGGACGTGTCGTTCGGCCCCCCCACGAATGGCTCCCTCTCTCCTGCAGAGGCTCGACGCTCCGCGACAGACATGATGGCACGGGAACCCGCGGCGAGGGTAGTCCGGCGGCGCCCGCCGGGCCGCGAGGAGCGTGTTTCAGGGGCCTTGTGAGCGCGCGGGCCGAAAGTGTACTTTCGGAGGGAGCCGGGAGGTGGATCGAGTGCCGCAACCGAGCTTCCGCGGGCGTCGACGGTACGGAGCCCTCCCCGCGGGGGTTGCGGCAGGACTGGCCCTCGTCCTGGCTGTCGTGCCGGGCGCGGCAACCGCGCCGGACGAGGCCGACCGGGAGCTCCGCGGACCGCCTCGAAACGTCCTCCTGCTCCACGCGTACCCGAGGCTCTCGCCGCCCGTCGTCAGCATCGACGAAGCGTTCCGCTCGAGGCTGGCCGCGGAGTCCCCATTTCCGGTCTACTTCTACACGGAGTACCTGGACCTGACGCTCTTCGACGGCGACGCGCCGCAGCGCGAGCTGCGGGCGCTCCTCCGCCGAAAGTACGCGACGCGCAACATCGACCTGATCGTGGCCGCCGGCAGCCGAGCGCTTCGCGTGGCCGTCCACAACCGCGCGGACCTGTTCTCGGGAGCGCCCGTCGTCTTCCTCGGCGTGGACCGATCGAACGTCGCCGACCTCCGCCTGGGCATCGACATCACGGGCACTTGGCTGCGCCAGGACTGGGTGGAGACGCTGGAGCTCGCGCGGCGCCTCGAGCCGGCGACCCGACGGGCGGTCGTGGTGGCCGGATCGGCGCCCGCCGATCTGGCGTGGCTCGCGGCGGCGCGCCAGCAGCTCGCCGCCAAGCCTCACGGAATTGAGATCGGGTTCCTGACGGGTCGCTCGATCCAGCAGGTCCTGGAGCAGATCGCCGCTCTCCCCAGGGATACGGTCGTCCTGGTGGGGGCCTTTCAGCGTGATGCGACGGGCCAGGACTTCAACACGCGCGACGCGATCGCGCAGATGGCCGGCGCATCGAGCGTGCCCATCTACGTCCTCCAGGACCACTCGGTGGGCAGCGGGAGCGTGGGGGGCCACGTGGCGAGCTTCGAGGCCCTCGGACGGACGGGAGCCAGGCTGGCCATGCGCGTCCTCGCGGGCGAGCGGCCGGACCCGACCGACGCCGGCACCACCGTGACGATGGTCGACTGGCGCGAACTCCAGCGCTGGGGGCTCGATGCGCGGCGCCTTCCCGCGGGCAGTGTCGTCCTGTTCCAGGAGCCGTCGACATGGCAGCGCCACCGGTGGGTGATCGTCGGGGCGGCGGCCATCTTCCTCTTGCAGAGCGCTCTCATCGCGGCCCTGCTCGTCCACCGCGCCCTGCGCCGGCGGGTCCGGCGCGCCCTCGCCGAGCGTCTGCGCTTCGAGACGCTGCTCTCCGACCTGTCGGCCATGTTCGCCGCCGGGCCCGTGTCGGAGGTCGACCGGCAGATCGAGACTGGCCTTCGACGCCTCGTCGAGGATCTGGACGCCGACCGGGCCATGGTGGGCGAGCTCTCCGCCTCGTCGGACCAGGTCCAGGTCACTCATGCCTGGACCCGGGAGGGCGTGACACCGCTCCGCGAGGTGATCCGGGGCAACACCACGCCGTGGATCGTGTCCCGGGTCCGCGAGGGGCACGTCGTCCGGCTCGGGCCTGACGGCGACATGCCGGCCGAGGCGATCGTCGACCGCCAGAGTCTCCAGCGGTTCGGAACGCGCTCGGCCGTCGTGGTGCCGTTCGTCGTGGGCAACTCGCTCGTCGGCGCCCTGGCCGTCGCCACCGTTCGCGAGGTGCGCCGCTGGCCCGAGGAGCTGGTGCCGCGACTCCGGCTGCTGGGGGCCGTGTTCGCCGGCGCGCTCGCGCGGCAGCGGGCCGAGCGGGCGGTGCGCGAGAGCGAGGAGCGCTTCCGCCGGATGGCGGACAGCGCGCCCGTGATGGTGTGGCTCTCGGGGCCCGACGGCCGGCGGACCTACGTGAACCAGCGGTGGCTCGACTTCACCGGCCGCGCGCTGGACCACGAACTCGGCGAGAGCTGGATGGAGAGCGTCCAGCCCGACGACCAGCCGGACCTCGTCCGGACCCTGGCCGCGTCGCTCGTGGACGAGCGACCCTTCACCGTGGAGTACCGGCTGCAGCGCAGGGACCGGGAGTACCGCTGGGTCCTGGACCACGGGGTGCCCCGGCGATCCGACGACGGCGGCCTGCTCGGCTACGTCGGCTCGGCCGTCGATGTCACCCAGCTTCGGGCCGCCCAGCGCGCGCTGCTCGAGACCGACCTCCTCCGGAGCGCGATCTTCGGAGCCCTGCACGGGCAGGTCGCCGCCCTCGACAAGCGCGGGCGCATCATCGCCGTGAACCAGGCCTGGGGCCGGTTCGCCGTCGGGAACGGGAGCAACCCGATCCGGGCCTCGATCGGCGCCAACTACCTCGACGTGTGCCGGGACGCGGCCAACGCGGGTGACCGGGAGACCGGGCGGATCCTGGAGGCCCTGCGGACGGTGCTCGCCGGTGGCACGCCGCTCGAGATCGAGTACACGTGCCGCACGCCCGCCGGGGAGCGCTGGTTCGAGATGACGGCGGAGCCGTTGCGGCGCCCCGAGGGCGGGGCGCTGGTGACGCACGTCGACATCACCCGCCGGCACCAGGCGGAGGAGGAAGCGGAGCGGCAGCGCGAGGAGCTGGCGCACGTGCTGCGGACCACCACGCTCGGGGAGCTCGCGGCGTCGCTCGCCCACGAGATCAACCAGCCGCTGGCCGCGATCGTGGCGAACGCCCAGGCGACGCGCCGGCTGCTGGACGCCGGCCGGGCGTCGCGGCCGGGGGTGGTGGAAGCGCTCTCCGACATCGTGGACGATGCCAAGCGTGCCTCCCAGGTCATCCGGCGCCTCCGCGCCCTCTTCCGCAAGGAGCGCGTTGACCGGGCGGACGTGAACGTGAACGAGATCGTCGAAGACGTGGTGGGACTCCTCCGCCACGACATGGAGCGCCAGCGCATCACGATCCACTCCGCGCTCGACCGGGGACTGGCGGCGATCCCCGGCGACTCCATCCAGCTCCAGCAGGTCCTGCTCAACCTTCTCGTCAACGCGCGCGAGGCGATCGCGACCGTCGAGGAGGGCTCGAGGGAGATCCGGATCAGGACCTCCGCGACCGGGTCCGGCGGCGTCGCGGTCTCGATCCGGGACACCGGGATCGGCGCCAAGGAGGCGGACCTCGAGCGCATCTTCGAGCACTTCGTGACCAGCAAGCCGGACGGCCTCGGGATGGGCCTCGCCATCAGCCGCTCGATCGTCCAGGCGCACGGCGGGCGCGTTTGGGCCGCCATGAACGACGACCGAGGCCTCACGCTGCACGTGGAGCTCCCGGGACCGCCGGAGCCCGCCCACGCATGACGTCCGACGCCGGCGTCGTCTACGTGATCGACGACGATGCATCCGTCCGCCGGGCCCTGGCCCGCTTGATCGCGGCGGCAGGCCTGGACGTCGAGACGTTCCCTTCCGCCGAGGCCTTCCTGCACCACCCGGCCGCGGACCGTCCCGCCTGCCTGGTCCTCGATGTCCGCCTGCCGGGCGAGAGCGGCCTCGACCTCCAGACCACCCTGGGAGACGTCCGTGCGTCGCTCCCGATCATCTTCGTCACCGGCCACGGGACGATCTCGGCGGGCGTCCAGGCGATGAAGGAAGGCGCCGTCGACTTCCTCCAGAAGCCGGTGGACGAGCGCGAGCTGCTGGGCGGGATCCAGCGGGCGCTCGACCGGAGCCGCGAGGCACGCGCCACCCTGGCGGAGCAGGCCGAGCTGGAGCGCCGGCTCAACGCCCTGACCGGCCGCGAGCGCGAGGTGCTCGACCTCGTGGTGACCGGCATGCTCAACAAGCAGATCGGCGAGCGGCTCGGGGTCGCCGAGAAGACGATCAAGGTCCACCGGGGCCGCGTCATGCAGAAGATGGCGGCCACGTCCGTGGCCGAGCTGGTCCGGATGCTGCATACGCTCGGTCCCCAGACGTCGAAGCCGTTGACGGACTCCGGGCCGTGGGACCAAAGGCCAATAGCGGAGGACCGGCGGGCGCGCGCAGAGTGAGCACGAGCAGCGGCATGGTGAGTCCAGAGGCCGTGTACCAGCAGATCCGACGGTCGCCGATGGTCTGTGTCGTCGACGACGACGATTCGATCCTGCGCGCGCTGCGCCGCCTGCTGGGCGCGACCGGGTTCCGGGTCGAGACCTTCTCCTCCGCGGAGCAGTTCCTGAAGTCGGAGCATCGAGGACGGGCGGACTGCCTCGTCCTGGATGTCCACCTGAGCGGCCTGAGCGGCCTCGACCTGCAGGAGCGCCTCGCGACGTCGGGTGTGAGCACGCCGGTCGTCATCATCACCGCCCACGACGAGGCGCCCACGCGGGAGCGGGCCGAGCGCGCCGGCGCGATCGAGTACCTGCGGAAGCCCTTCGACGACGACTCGCTGATCGACGCCATCCACAAGGCCATCGGCCACTCGTGACCTCGCTCGGAGCGGATCGCCTCGTGGGCGGCGACCCGCGGCCCGGGCGGCCCGGTCGCCGCCGGCGAGGGGCACGCCGGGCCCGCTGGCCCGCCCTGACGCTCGTCCTGCTGCTGGGCGGCTGCAGCTTCGTGTCGACACGCGTCCAGCCCTACCTCGGCGGCCCGGCCTACCCGCCGACCGACCCCGCCAAGGTCGAGATCCTCCGGTCGCAGCCGAGCCGGCCGCACGAGCGGCTCGGCGAGGTCTTCGCGGAGCCATCGGGAGATCCGACCGTCGCTCAGTACGAGCAGGCCCTGCGCGAGGGCAGCGCAAAGATGGGCGCCGACGCCGTCGTGATCGTCTACGACCGGATGCAGGTCGTCGGGACCATGGTCTCCGGGCCCTGGTGGGCTCCCGCGGCCACCCCGATCGTCGGGCGCGTCGTGGTCGGCCTGGCGATCCGCTACTCGGGCCCCTGAGCCGGCGCCGCCCGTCTTCATCGACCACGTCGCCTGACGCCGATCCGATGGCGCGACCATGACGCCCGGCCGGCCGGGCGAGCCGAGCCTGGACGACGCTCTCACCTGGATCCCGCTCTTCGCCGAGGTCGACCGGCTCGCCCTGGCGCAACTGGCCGCCCATCTCGATCCCATCGTCTTCCAAGAGGGCGACACGGTCTGTCGTCAGGGCGAGCCGGGCGACTGCCTCTTCATTCTCACCAGCGGACGGCTGGGCGTCTACGCGCACGATCCGGCCGGCGGCGCCCCCCGGCGGATCGACGGGCTCGATCCCGGAGACTTTTTCGGCGAGATGGCGCTCCTGACCGGGGAGCCGCGGTCGGCCACCGTCCGGGCGGAGGAGCCGAGCCGCGTCCTACGCCTCGACCAGGAGCGCTTCGAGGCGCTGGTGCGCGCGCACCCGTCCAGCTTTCTCGCGATCGCTCGCGTGCTCAGCCGACGCCTCGCCTCGGCCAACCGGATCCGGCTGGTCGAGGAGCAGGCGCTGGCGTCCGGCGTGGCCGCCGCCCTGGATCGGCTGCCGCCGGAGCGCCGCGAGGCCGTGCTGGAAGCGAGCCTCCTGGAGGAGCCGGCCTGGCTCGCGGTGCTCGCGGGTCTCCACGCAGACACGCTGGTGACGGACCTAGCCGCCCTCGGCGTGGGGCGCGAGGGCAGCACGGTCGTCCGCGACGTCCTGCGCGACCGGCTGCGGCGGGAGGAGGGGCCCACCCGGGTCCGACGCCGTGCCGAGGTGCTCGCGATGCGGCTGGCGGCCGCCGGCGCGTGGGATGCCGCGCTCGGCGTCCTGGCCGCGCACACCGACGCTCAGGCGCTCGCGAGCATGCTGGCCCGGTCGCTCCGGGCGCTCCCCCCGCTCGCGCCGGATCGCGCCCGGCGGTGGATC
This sequence comes from Candidatus Methylomirabilota bacterium, assembly GCA_036558225.1. Taxonomy (GTDB): domain Bacteria; phylum Methylomirabilota; class Methylomirabilia; order Rokubacteriales; family DASRDR01; genus DASRDR01. The sequence goes on from DATBGA010000173.1 coordinate 10,396, forward strand.
GAGCGGCTGGACGACGACGTCGTGCTCGACGACGCCGAGCTCTCCCTCGTGCGAGCGGCCTTCCACGAGGGCCGAGGGGACGCCTCGCGCGCGCTGAACGTGCTCCGGCGCGCCCTGGGCGGCGCGCTGCGCGCGACCGACCGCCAGGACGGGCCCCGGCTGGCGGCCGAGATCTCGCGGCTCGCGGTCGCCGCGGGAGAGCACCCCGTCTCCGGCACGGATCTCCGCCCGCGCGTCACCGGCGAGGCGGCCATCCCGCACCGCACCCGCTGGTTCGGTCGCGCCTGCCTCGTCGCGGGGACCGTCTTCCTCGTCGCCGCGGCCTGGCCGGGAACGAGCCCCCAGCGGACCTTCGTGGCGCTCCTCCTGGCGGCCATCGCGACGATGCTGAGCCGTCGGGTCCCGGACTTCGTCGCGGGGCTCGGCCTGGTCGCCGCGTGGATCCTCCTCGGCGTGGCCCGGCCCGCCGAGGCGCTGGCCGGGTTTGCGTCGAAGGAGTGGCTCTTCGTCCTGGCGGTCTACGGGCTCGCGGCCGCCACGGCGCGCTCCGGCCTCCTGTACCGGATCGGGCTCCTGCTCGTCCGGCGAGTCCCGCACGGCACGCGCCAGCAGGCGGCGACCCTTCTGCTGAGCGGGCTGGCCCTGACGCCCCTCATCCCCTCGGCCACCGGCCGCGCCTCCCTCGTCCTCCCGCTGGCGCGAGCGCTGGCCGAGGCGCTGCGGATTCCGGACCGGTCGGGCGCGGCGGCCGTGCTCGGCCTCGCGGCCTGGACGGGCGCCGGCCCGCTCATGTTCGTGGCGCTGAGCGGCTCGGGCACGTGCCTGCTCGCATGGGGACTCCTGCCCGAGGCGAGCCGGGCGCGGGTCGGCTGGGTCCAGTGGCTCGTCGCCGCCTTGCCGCTCGGCGCGTTCCTCGCGCTGGGGGCGCTCGCCCTCCTGCTCGCGCTGCTCCGGCCCGCACCCATGGCCGCCCCACCCCGCGAGCGCATCGGTCTCCAGGTCGCCTTGCTCGGTCCGCCCTCGACCCGCGAGGTCGTCGTCGCGCTCATCCTCGGGCTCACGGTGGCCGGCTGGATCGCCGCGCCCTGGCTTCACCTCGACCTCGCCTCCGTGGCGCTGCTCGGGCTCCTGGCGGCCGCGGCGGCGGGGAGCTTCGACGGCGCGGCGCTCCAGGCGCTCGACTGGAGCATGCTGCTGTTCTTCGGCGCCGTCCTGGGCCTGGGCCGCCTCGCAGCCTCGCTGGGGATCGACGCCCAGGCCGGAGCGCTCATCCAGCGATTCCTCGGGGAGAGCCGGCCGGGGGCCCTCGGCATGGTCCTCGGCGTGGCCGTGGTGAGCTTCGCGGTGCGGCTCGTCCTCGAGCAGGACCTCACCGTCCTTCTGGTGAGCCTGACCTTGATCCCGGTCGCAACGGCGGCCGGCGTCGAGCCCTGGGCAGTGACGATCGCGCTCCTCGCGACCTCCGTCGTCTGGTTCCTCCCGTTCCAGACATCGAGCTACATGGTGGCCCGCTCCGCGTCCGAGGACCGGCTCTTCTCCCACGAGCAGGCGCGACGCTTTGCCCTCGCCTATGCGGCCCTCACCCTGCTCGGCCTGGCGCTGGCCGTGCCATACTGGCGGCTGCTCGGTCTCTTGTGAACCGCGACCCCCTTGCCTTGACAGCCGCCGGACCCCTCCCTAGTATTGGCGCCACCCAGCGGTGGTCCGCTGTCTCGGGATCGTCATCTTTCAAGGCGAAGCTGGCAACATGCCCGGTCGCCACGGAAGCACGACGCCGGCGAGTTGTCCTTCCCCAGGCACTGGCCCAGGCGCTGGCCCAGGCCCCAGCCGCGGGAGGGGGTGCGTGCGCGGACAACGGGCCGGCGGGCCGAGGTCGTCGTCCCACACCATGAGCGCGCTCTAGCGACGGGAGGAATCGCACAGCTATGGACAGCCACAGCTTCCTGGTAGGTGAGTCACTGGTCGGCGACGGGAACGAGGTCGCGCACATCGACCTGATCATCGGGTCGAAGACCGGCCCGGCAGGCGCGGCCTTCGCGCAGCGACTGGCCGACCAGACGGCGGGCCACAACGGGCTCCTGGCGGTCCTGTCGCCCAACGTGCCCGCCAAGCCCGACACGGTCATGTTCAACAAGGTCACGATCAAGGGCGCCGGACAGGCCGTCCAGATGTTCGGGCCTGCCCAGGCCGCGGTGGCCAAGGCGGTCGTGGACAGCGTCGCCGACGGGACGATCCCCAAGGCCAGCGCCAACGATCTGTGCGTGATCGTGGGTGTGTTCATCCACTGGCAGGCCAAGGACAACAAGAAGATCTACGACTACAACTACCAGGCGACCAAGGAATCGATCGCGCGGGCGATGAAGGGTCAGCCCACCGTGGACGCCGTCGTCGCCCAGAAGGAAACCGCCAAGCACCCCTTCGCGTAGGCGCGGCGGCCCGTCGCCGCGCAGCCGGTGGCCCTCGCGGCTCCTTGGATCGGGGCCGCGAGGATCCCGGCCAGCCCTCGCCGAGGCAGGTCCCATGCCATCGGAAGCGCTCCTCCCCGTCGCCGCACGGTTCTCCGGACAGCGCCCGACTCGGTCCGAGCGCGCCGAGCGGGCACGGATGACCATCTGACTCCCGTCATGCTCCTTGTCAACGGCGTGGAGGTCGAGGACACGTTCGCCGAGGCGTTCAAGATGCGCGCCGCGCGCGCGATCGTGACCGCGGAGACCGCCGGCTGGGCGCGGACGGCGGGCGTGCTGGCCACCGGCTACGCGACGTCGGTGATCGGCTGCGACGCCGAGGCGGGCATCGAGGCCGACGTGCCGCCCGCGGAGACGCCCGACGGGCGCCCCGGAGTGAGCCTCCTGGTCTTCGGGTTCAATACCCCGGCCCTCGCCAAGGCGCTCGTGAACCGCGTCGGCCAGTGCGTGATGACTTGCCCCACCACCGCGTGCTTCAACGGCCTCCCGCTCGGCGAGGAGACGGTGAAGGTCGGGGGCCTCCTCCGCTTCTTCGGGGACGGCAACCAGGCGAGCAAGAAGCTCGACGGGCGGCGATACTGGCGCGTCCCGGTGATGGACGGTGAGTTCCTCTGCGAGGACACGTTCGGCGTCCAGCGCGCGGTGGCGGGCGGCAACTTTCTCATCCTGGCGCGCAACCAGCGCGTGGCGCTCGACGCCGCCGAGGCCGCGGTCGGCGCCATCCGCTCCGTGCCCGGAGTGATCCTGCCCTTCCCCGGCGGCGTCGTCCGGAGCGGGAGCAAGGTCGGCTCCCGGTACAAGGCGCTCAAGGCGTCGACGAACGACGAGTACTGCCCGACGCTCCGGGGCCGGGGCCGGAGTCTCCTGCCGGCCGACGTCAACGCGGTCTACGAGATCGTCATCGACGGCCTCGACGTGGGCGGGGTGGAAGCCGCCATGCGGGTCGGCGTCCAAGCGGCGTGCAAGCCCGGGGTCGTTCGGATCAGCGCCGGCAACTACGGAGGCAAGCTGGGTCAGTATCCGCTCCACCTTCACAAGATCCTCGAATCGAGAGCGCGCTAGACGCCATGTCTCGCCGCCGACCGGCGCCGAGCCGATGATCATCGAGACGATCGTGACGACGCTCGACGAGGACGGCGGGGTCAACTTCGCCGCCATGGGCGTGGTCTGGGGCGAGGAGCAGCTCGTGATCCGCCCCTACGTCCGCACCCGCACGTTCCGGAATCTCGTCCGGGCGCGGGAGGCCGTCGTCAACGTCACCGACGACGTGCTCGCCTTCGCGAAGAGCGCGCTGTCGCGCGAGCGGCTCCCGAGCCGGCCCGCCACGCGCGTCCGCGGGGTCATCCTCGCCGATGCGTGCCACTGGCGCGAGGTCACGGTCGAGGACATGTCGTTGCCCGAGCCCCCGCCGCCCGGCGGCGGGCGGGCCGACGTCGCCACTCGCGTGGTGGCCGCCGCGGTAGAGCGGCCCTTCGCCGGGCTGTGCCGCGCCAAGCACGCGGTCGTGGAGGCGAGCATCCTCGCCTCACGGGCGCGGCGGCTGCCGCGCGACGAGGTGCTCCGGGAGCTCGGTCGCCTGGATCCGTTGGTGGACCGGACGGGAGGCCCGACCGAGCGAGAGGCGATGGCGTACATCCGCGCCCACGTCGCGCGGCTGGTCGGCGACTGACGCCCCGGACCCCGGGCATGCGCACGATTGTGGAGGCGGGCGCGCGGCTTCATCTGGGGTTCCTCGACCTGAACGGCGCGTGCGGGCGGCGGTTCGGTTCGATCGGCGTCGCCCTCGAGCGGCCGCGCTGCACCGTGTCCGCCAGTGCGGCGCCCGCCGGCGCGGCGGCGCCGACCGAAGAGGTACGGGCCATCCTCCAGCGCCTCGGCCCCGACCTCGGGTACGGGACGGTCGCGGTGCGGGTGGAAGAGGCGATCCCGCTGCACGCGGGGTTCGGCGCGGGCACCCAGCTCGCGCTGGCAGTCGCGGTGGCCACCTCCCGAGCCGCCGGCCGCACGGTGCCGCTCCGCGAGCTGGCGCGGCGGCTGGGCCGGGGACAGCGCTCCGGCATCGGCGTCGCGGCGTTCGAACGCGGGGGGCTCGTGATCGACGCGGGGCATCCGGCGCGGGAGGACGGCGATGCGGGCGGTGGAACGGTCGATGAGCCGGAACCGCCGCCGGTGATCTTCCAGCACCCCCTGCCCGAGGACTGGCGCTTCGTCCTCGCAACCCCGCGCGCCGGCCCGGGGCTCTCCGGCGCCGTGGAGGGGCGGGCGTTCGGCGACCTCCCGCCCATGGACGCCGAGCGGGTGGGACGGATCTGTCGGCTCACGCTCATGCAGGTCGCGCCAGCAACGCTCACCGGGGACATCCGGGCCTTCGGCGCGGCGATCACCGAGATCCAGGCGGCGGTCGGCGAGTACTTCGCGCCCGTCCAGGGCGGCCCCTTCGCCACCGAGGCCGGCTGCGCGGTGGCCGAGCTCGCCCTGGCGCGCGGCGCCCACGGGGTCGGGCAGAGCTCCTGGGGGCCCACGATGTTCGCGCTCGTGCGGGGCGACGCCGCCGCCAGCGCGCTCGCGGACTCGGTCCGCGACGCGCTCGGCGACCGGCTGGCCCGAGTCGACGTCAGCCCCGCGCGAAACCGGGGTGCATCGTGCCGGGAGGTCCCGTGACCTCGGCGCGGAGGGGGTGGTGACGTGGACCTCGGCCTGAACCGCCGCGCCGCGCGACTGGCCGACGCGCTCGCGGCCGACGCGGCGCTCGCGGGCGTCGCGGTCACCCGGGTCGGAGGCGCGCGCTTGATCGACTGCGGTGTCGCCGCGCCCGGCGGGCTTGAGGCGGGGCGGCGCCTGGCCGAGGTCTGCCTCGCCGGTCTCGGCGCGGTGTCGTTCACGAGCGTCGACCTGGGGGGGCTCTGGCTCCCCGCGGTGGCGGTCACGACCGATCACCCGGTGACGGCCTGCCTGGCGAGTCAGTACGCCGGCTGGGGGATCGAGCCGCCGGGATACTTCGCCATGGGCTCGGGACCGGCCCGGAGCGTGGCCCGGGTCGAGCGCGAGCTCTACGACCGGATCGGCTACGCCGAGACGGCGGACACCGCGGTGCTCGTGCTGGAGAGCCGGGCGCTTCCGGACGAAGGGGTGGTGCGGTTCGTCGCCGACAAGTGCCGCATCGGGCCAGACGCGCTGCGGCTTCTCGTCGCCCCCACCGCCAGCATCGCCGGCTGCGTGCAAGTGGCGGCGCGGTCGGTCGAGACTGGGCTCCACAAGATGCTGGAGCTTGGGTTCGACGTGCGCCAGGTGCGGAGCGGCGCGGGCGTGTGCCCGCTGGCGCCGGTCGCGCAGAACGACCTTCGCGCGCTCGGATGGACGAACGACTGCATCCTCTACGGGACCCGCGCCTACTTCGCGGTTCAGGCGGACGACGCCGAGGTCGCCGCGATGGTCGAGCGGCTGCCGGCGGCGACGTCGTCGGACTACGGCACTCCCTTCTACGAGATCTTCAAGCGCGCCGGCAACCAGTTCTACAAGATCGACCGGATGCTCTTCAGCCCGGCGGAGGTGGTCGTCAACAACCTGGCCTCCGGCCGCGTCTTCCGCGCCGGGCGCCTCGATCCCGGGGTGCTGATGAGATCGTTCGCCGTCGAGGGCCCCGGCGGGGCCGGAGGCGCGGCGTGAGGGTCACCATCCTGGGCTCACGGTCCGGGTGGCACGAGGCCCGGCTGGGGCGCGCGCTCAGGGAGCGGGGCGTCGAGCCGGCGGTGGCGCCCATCACCGGCCTCGCGGCCGCCGTGGCTGCCGGGGGCGATGGGCGCCGGCTGGCCGCCGGCGGCGTCCGTCTCGACGACTGCGGCGCGGCGATCGTGCGGGCGATCCCCGGCGGATCGCTCGAGCAGGTGATCTTCCGCGTCGACGCCCTCCATCGGCTGACGCGGCTCGGGGTCAGGGTCATCAACTCGCCCCGCTGCGTCGAGCGCACCGTGGACAAGTACTTCACCTCGTCCCTCCTCGAGGACGCGGGACTGCCGACGCCTCGGACCCGCGTGTGCGAGCGGCTCGACGACGCGCTCGATGCCTTCGAGGCGCTGGGCGGCGACGTGGTGGTCAAGCCCCTCTTCGGCTCCGAGGGGCGCGGGATCGTGCGAGTGGCGGACCCCGACCTCGCCTACCGCACGTGCCAGGCCCTGGAGATGACGCGGTCGGTGTTCTATCTTCAGGAGTTCGTGCCCCACGGGGAGCGCGACATCCGGGCGTTCGTCGTCGGGGGCCGGCTGGTGGCGGCCATGACCCGCCGGGCCGCCGGCTGGAAGACCAACGTGTCGCAGGGCGCCCGGACCGAGCCCGTGGCGCTGTCTGCAGCGCTCGAGCGCCTCAGCGTCCAGGCGGCGACCGTGCTCGAGGCGGACTACGCGGGAGTGGACCTCCTGTGCGCGGACGACGGGCGGGTGCTTGTGATCGAGGTCAACGGGATACCGGGATGGCGCGGGCTCCAGCAGACGACCGACGTCGACGTCGCCGGGGCGATCGCGGACCACGCGATCGCCTCCGTCGAGCGCGGCCTCCCGGTCGAGACGGCGCCGTGAGGACCATGGCTCCGCCCGGCGGGCCCCCGGCGGCCCGCATCGCCGCGGCCGCGACGCTCGCGTGCGCCCTCGAGGCCTGCGCGGAGAAGGTCGGCAACGTGACGCCGACCCGCGGCTTCGCGGACGCGCGCTTCGACCACTTCGCCCTCAGCGCGCAGGCGCTCGGGGCCGCGGTCGCGAGCGCCGCGCCGGGCCAGGTGGGCCGCACGGTCTACCGGGCGGTGGCCGCGACGGCGCGCGTGGCCCCGTCCAACACCAACCTCGGCATGGCGCTCCTGTTCGCGCCCCTCGCGGCGGCGGCGCGGGCGCGCCGGGAGACGGGCCTCCGGCGCCGCCTCGCCCGCGTGCTGCGCGGGCTGAGCGTGGACGACGCGCGCTGGGCCTACCGGGCGATCCGGCTCGCCCGGCCGGGCGGGCTTGGGCCGAGCGACCGCGCGCCGGTGGCCCGCTCGCCCTCCATCACGCTGCTCGAGGCCATGCGGATCGCGGCGCCGCGCGATGCCGTGGCGGCGGAGTACGCGCGCGGCTTCGCGGTCACCTTCGACCTGGCGCTCGCCCGACTTCGCCGGGCGCTGCGTCGCGGTCTGTCGCTGCTCGAGGCGATCGCGCAGGCTCACCTCGAGCTGATGGCCCGGATGCCGGATACGCTGATCGCGCGGAAGGCCGGCGCCGCCGCGGCGGCGAGGGTGGCCGAGCGAGCGGGCGCCGCCGTGCGAGCGGGCGGGGTCGGCACGCCGCGGGGACTCGCGGCCGTGCGGCGGCTCGACCGCGACCTCCGGCGCCACGGCAACCGCCTCAACCCCGGGACGTCGGCGGACCTCATCGCCGCCGCCCTGTTCGTGTGGCTCCTGGAGCCCGACGCGGCACGGGGGAACCGCCGATGAGCCAGTACAAGGTGCGCATCGAGAAGGACTACACGGTCTTCTGCGCGGGGCACTTCATCACCTACGACGGCCACGAGTGCGAGCCGCTCCACGGCCACAACTACCAGGTCGCGGCCGCGCTCGAGGGCCCGCTGGACGAGAACGCCTACGTGTTCGACTTCACCCGGCTCAAGCGCGCGCTCCGGGTCGTCGTCGACCGCCTCGACCACCGGATGCTGCTGCCGGCCGAGAGCGCCCTCATCCGAGTCGTGCAATCGGGCGCCGAGGTCGAGGCGACCTACCGCGACAAGCGCTACCTCTTTCCCGCCAGCGACGTCGTGCTCCTCCCCGTCCCCAACACGACGGCGGAGATGTTGGCCAGGTGGATCGCCCGGGAGCTCAGGCAGGGGCTGGGGTCGCTCCCGCCCGGCGCCACGGCGCTCGAGGTCGAGGTGGACGAGTCGTCCGGCCAGCGGGCCTTCTACAGGGAAGCACTCGGCGGGGGCGGCCGGGAGGAGGCGGGACACCCGTGACGTCGCCAGCGGTCGTCTATCTCGGGCTCGGCTCGAACCTTGGCGACCGCCAGGCCAACCTGGCAGAGGCGCTCCAGAGCCTCCGGGCCCACGTCCAGATCGACCGGGTCTCGCCCGTGTACGAGACCGAGCCCGAGCACGTGACCGACCAGCCCCGCTTCCTGAACCTCGCCGTGAGGGGCACCACCTCGCTCGAGCCGGCCGAACTCCTGGCCGTCGTGAAGCGGATCGAGCGGCGCATGGGGCGGCGCCCGGGCGAGCGATACGGCCCCCGGCCGATCGACATCGACATCCTCTTCCACGGCGACCGCGTGATCCGCACCGAGGCGCTCGAGGTGCCGCACCCGCGCGTCGCCGAGCGCGGATTCGTCCTGGTGCCGCTTCACGACATCGCCCCGGACCTCCGGCATCCGGAGCTCGGGCGCACCGTGGCCCAGCTTCTCGCGTCCCTCGGGGAGCCGCGCGGCATCGTCCGGGTGGAGCGGGGCCTGACGGCGCGGCTCGAGCGCGACGTTCAGGAGGAGCTCCCGTCGGCCCGGCTCCGGCTCGATCAGACGGGGGTGACGGGCCTCCACCGCATCATCCGGCTCTCCGACGGCGGGGGCCTCTTCTATGCGACCCTCGACCTCTTCGTCGAGCTGCCGCCCAACCGGAAGGGGGCCCATATGTCGCGCTTCACCGACACCGTGGAGACGGTGCTCGAGGATCTCGGCGAGTTCGAGGCGCCGGTGATCGAGACGCTCGCGGAGCGCATCGCGCGGGCCCTGACCGTCGGCCACCGGGCCGAGCGCGCGGACGTGGAGATCCGGGCCCAGTTCCCGCTCGAGCGGCGGGCGCCGATCTCCGGGAAGCCCTCGCAGGAGCTCTACACGCTGATCGGCATCGCCGCCGCCAACCCCCGGCGCGCGGTCCAGCTGATCGGCGTCGAGGCGGAGGGCATGATGGCGTGCCCGTGCGCCCAGGAGATGGTCCGCGCGCAGGCGGAAGCCCGGCTGCGCGAGCACGGCCTCGCCCCGGATCTCACCGAGCAGATCCTGTCGCTGGTGCCGATCGCGACCCACAACCAGCGCGGCCGCGGGCGGCTCCTGGTCGGCGCCGACCGGGCGCTGCGCGCCGAGGACCTAGTCGAGATCGTCGAGGGGGCGATGAGCTCGGAAAACTACGATCTCCTGAAGCGGCCGGACGAGCTGTTCGTGGTCGAGAAGGCCCACCGGCACCCCCGCTTCGTGGAGGACACCGTCCGCGAGATGCTCCGGAGCTTCGTGAACACCTTCCCCGACCTGCCGGACGACGCCTACGTCCACGCCCGGCAGGTGAACATGGAGACGATTCACAAGCACGACGTCTTCGCCCAGCGCGGCGGGCGCGTCGGCGAGATCCGCGGCGAGCTTCTCGACGGACAGCCGCGCGGCAGCACTGCCCTCCAGGCCTGGCTGGCGGCCCGGCTCGCAGGCTAGGCGGGAACGATCAGGTCCGCGGCCCCGAGGACCCCCGTGTGGAGCGCCGTCCCGACCAGGGCCGCCTGATAGCCTCCGCGCGCCAGCGCGCGGAGGTCGTCCCGGTCCCGCACCCCGCCGCCCAGCACGATCTCGGCGGCGGGAAGGCGCGCGCGGAGCCGCCGGGCTGGCTCCGTCTCCGGGCCGGCCCGCGCGCCGACACGGGCGAGATCGAGCACGATGAACGCCCGGACGCCCGCCATCCACGCCGCGGCCCCGAGGTCGGTCGCGTCCGCCCCGGCCACGGCCGGCGATCCGCCGAGGAGCCCGCCCTGGCGATGATCCAGGCTCAGGATGCAGTCGGCGGCGACCCCACCGGCCGCGCGCGCCGCCTCGGCGATGGCCGGCAGGTCGCGCGTGTCCCGGAGCGTCTCGGTGCCCACGATGACCCGGGCGGCGCCGCAGGAGACCGCGCGGCGCGCCCCGTCGGCCGTCGCCACGCCGGCGTCGAGCCAGACGGACAGCCCGAGCGCGGCGATCGCCCGGACGGCCGCGGCGTGATCGCCGATGCCGGCGATGGCGTCGAGGTCCGCCACGTAGCACGCGTCGACGCCGAGGCGGTCGCGGAAGGCGCGGGCCAGCGCGACCGGCTCCGCGGAGTCGGACAGCACGCTCCGCACCGGCGCATAGGCGTGGCGCTCCCCCCGCACCGCGTGCACCGCGACGCCGCCCTTGAGATCGAGGACCGGCACGACCCGCATCGCGGAGCGGAGGATAGCACGCCCGTCGCGGAGACAGGCTAGCGCGATGAGCCGTGCGGGCCGGGCGCTCGGCTGGGACGTGGGGGGTGCCTACGTCAAGGCTGCCGTCGTGGAGGCGGGCGCGAGCGGCCGGGCGGTGCGCACGGCGAGCCGCCCGTTCGAGATCTGGCGGGACAAGCACGCGCTGCCGGACGTTCTCCGCACGCTGGCCGGCGACCTGCCCGCGCCCGAGCTGGTGGCGGTGACCATGACCGCGGAGCTGTCCGACGTGTTCCGGACCAAGCGGGAGGGCGTGGGCTTCGTGCTGGACGCCGTCGAGGCCGTGTCCCGGGTCCCGGTGCGCATCTTCACGACCGCCGGCGGCTTCGTGGATCCCGACACCGCCCGCGCGCATCCGCTGGACGCGGCCGCCTCCAACTGGGTGGCCACCGCCCTCCTAGTCGCGCGGTTCGTGCCCGATGCCCTGCTGGTGGACATCGGCTCCACGACGACCGACGTGATCCCGGTGACGGCCGGGCGGGTGGCGCCGGTGGGGCGGACCGATCCAGAGCGGCTCCTGGCCGGTGAGCTCGTCTACACGGGCGCGCTCCGCACCAACGTCGCCGCCATCGTCCGCCGCGTGCCGCTCCGGGGCCGTGCGTGCCCGATCGCGTCCGAGCTGTTCGCGCAGAGCGGCGACGTGCACGTGCTCCTCGGCGCCCTCGACCCGGACGACTACACGTGCCCGACGCCCGACGGCCGGCCGCCCACGCCGGAATTCGCCGCCGAGCGGCTGGCGCGAGTCGTGTGCGCGGACGGGGACATGCTCGGCGCCGACGAGATCCGCGTCATCGCGACGGCCGTCGCGGACGCGCAGGTGGACGAGATCGCTGCGGCGATCGATCGCGTCGCGCGCCGGCTTCCGCGGCCGGTGCCCGTCATCACCACCGGTCTCGGCAGCTTCCTCGCCCGCCGGGCTGCGGCGCGTGTCGGGCTGCCGGTCGAGGACCTCGCCGACGTCCTCGCGGTCGACGTCGGCGCGGTCGCGCCCGCGGTCGCCGTCGCCTGGCTCCTCCTCGACGGGGTCAGACTTTGACTTCCCAACACTCCCGCGGGGCGTCGGCGCGAATTGTCAGGAAGTCAAAGTCTGACCCCAGACCGGACTGGGTGATCAAGGTCGGGGGGAGCCTCGGCGGGCGGCCGGCCCCGCTGCGCCGTCTCATGGAGGCCCTGGCGCGCGCCGCGCGGCGACACCGGCTCGTCGTCGTCCCCGGCGGCGGCAGCTTCGCCGACGAGGTGCGCCGAGTCGACGGGCGATTCGGGCTCGGCGACTCGGCCGCCCACTGGATGGCCATCCTGGCGATGGACCAGTACGGGTACCTCTTGGCGCAGCTCGCCCCCGGCGCCGTGGTCGTGCGGGGCCCGCAAGGCCTGAAGCCCGGCCGGCTCAACGTGCTCGCGCCGTCGGCCTGGCTCCTGCGCGCCGATCCCCTGCCCCACTCGTGGGACGTGACGTCGGACTCGATCGCGGCCTGGGTGGCCGGGGCCTGGGGCGCCCGGCGCCTCGTGCTCGTCAAGCACACCGACGGCTACGTCGGCCCCGACCGCGGGCCGGCGCGGATGACGCGGCACGAGCGGCGGGTCGCGCTCGACGCGCTCGGGGGCGCGGTGGACGCGTACTTCGCGCGGGCGCTCGACCCCGCCATTGGGTGTTGGCTCGTTCGCGGCCACGCGCCGAGCCGGATCGCGCGCTTGATCGACGGCCAACGGCCCCGCGGGCCCCAGGCTCGCTGGGCCCGAGGGCGGACGGGGATCAGGCCGCCAGCGGATCTCGCCCGCGCCATGCCGGGAACCGCCCGAGATCACCGTCCGTCGAGCAGAGCGTCAGCCCGTGCTCGATGGCAAGCGCCACCACGTGCGCATCCGGAGCGAGCTTGGCCTGCCTCCCCGGCGCAGCCGGCACGGAGGCGGACACGTCGCGGTGGCGGTCGGCGGACAGTCTAGGTGATCGCCCCCGCCGCCAGGGCGGAGCGGCAGGCCCGGACGAGGGCGCGGACGCGATCGGCGTCGACCCGCCCTCCGACCCGGTCGCCGACGCACGCCGCGCCGCGCACGCCGACCAGATCGGGGCCGATCGACTCGAGGCGCGCCAGGTCCTCGGCGCTGAGCGAGCCGGCCAGAGCCGAGAACAGCCGGCGGGCCCGGCACGCCTCGACGAACGCTGCCAGTTCGGCGGCGCCGAGCCAGTGAAAGAGCCCGCGACCGTCCTTCACCGCGGTGTCGAGGAGGCAGCCCTGCAAGCCTGCGTCGGCCGCGAGCCCCGGCAGGTCGAGCGGATTCGGCGCGCCTGCGCGGGCGAAGTCGGCGAAGCCGGCCACCACGAGATGGACGCCGGCGGGCAGGCTCGCGCGCGCGGCGCGGAGGGTCGCGGACGCCGAGGCGAGCGAGGTGTCGCGGAGCCCGAGCTTCACGAAGGCCGCGCCGCTCGCCGCCGCGCCGGCCGCCAGCGCCGCGGCCACCGCCGGCGTGAACGGCCCGTCGCCCAGGGCGGCGCTCACCGGCAGGTGGGCCGGCGTCGCCTCCCGCACGGCCCGCACGGTGTGCGGCGCAGCCTCGCCCAGCGCGCCGCGCGCGGGATCCTTGACGTCGACGACGTCGGCGCCGGCCGCCGACGCGATCCGCGCTTCCGCGGCGTCCACGACGCTGACCAGAAGGCGCATCGGAGCCGCATTATAGTAGGCGGGTGGAGCCGCGACAACCGGGCGCGCCCATCCCCGTGAAGCGTCTCGCGGGCCAGGTGGCGGTCGTCACCGGCGCGAGCCGCGGGATCGGCCGCGCGATCGCTCTCGCGCTGGCCGGGGAGAGCGCACGCGTGGTCGTCAACTACGCCCGCGCGCGCGCGGCCGCGGAGGCCGTCGTGGCCGAGATCCGGGCGGTCGGCGGCGAGGCGCTGGCGGTCGCTGCGGACGTCTCCCGCGCCGAAGAGGTCGACCGGCTGCTCGGCACGACGATCGAGGCCTTCGGGCGTTGCCACGCCTGGGTGAACAACGCGGGCGCCGACATCTTGACCGGCGAGGCCCGGGCCTGGCCCGCCTCGCGCCAGTGGGACGAGGTCATGGCGGTCGACCTCAAGGGCACGTGGATCTGCTCACGGGCGGCGGCGGACGCGATGCGGCGCGACGGCGGCGGCGTCATCGTCAACCTCTCGTGGGACCACGTGGACCACGGCATGGGGAACCCGACCGCCGCCATCTACGCCGCCGCGAAGGGCGGCGTCGCCGCGATGAGCCGGTGTCTCGCCCGGGAGTTCGCCCCCGCGGTGCGGGTCAACGTCGTGGCGCCGGGGTGGATACGGACCCAGTGGCTCGAGGGCGCGGGCGCCGAGCTCCAGCAGCGCGTCGCCGACGCAACCCCGCTCGGCCGGCCCGGCCTGCCCGACGACGTGGCGGCGGCGGTCGCGTTCCTGGCCTCGGCCGAGGCGGCGTTCATCACCGGCCAGACGCTGGTCGTGAACGGAGGCGTCGTGATGGGCTGAGCCGGGGGTCCCGGCCTCGATGTGACCGTACGGCCCGGTGACGATCGGCGGAGCGCGAGCTCCGCAGGAGGCTCACGATGGCGGAAGAGAAGAAGCTCCCCGTCCTTCCGGACGACCAGATCGAGCGCCGGCTCGCGACCGAGCTCCCCGGCTGGTGGTACGAGGGCCGCTGGATCCGCCGCAAGTACAACACCGACGGCTGGCTGACGACGCTCGCGCTGGTGAACACGATCGGCTTCCTGGCCGAGGCGGCGTGGCATCACCCGGACCTCGAGGTGACGTGGGGCAAGATCTGGGTGAAGCTCCGCACCCACTCCAGCAACGGCGTCACCGAGCGCGACTTCGCGCTGGCAAGGCGGATCGAGGATGCGGTGCTGTGGAAGCCGGCCGCGGACTCCCACATGGAAGGCACGCCCAACAAGTGGGTCAAGGGCGGCAGCCCGGACCGGCCCGCCTGAGGGAGGGTCACCTCGCCGTCCGCGCCCCCTCCCCTCGCCGTGCCCAAGACGCTGTTCGTCACCGGCAAGCTCGCCGAGCCGGCGCTCCGCGCGACGCTCGCGCGCATGGCGCCCGACTTCCCGTACGAGATCGCGGTCCTCCGCATCACGGTCGCCGCCCTCATGACCACGTCGTGGATCGCCCGGCATCTCACCGACGTGGCCGGATGCGAGCGCATCGTCATCCCGGGCCTGTGCGAGGGCGACGTGCGCGCGATCGAGGACCGCTGGGGCGTGAAGGCGGAGAAGGGGCCTGCGGACCTCCGGGAGCTGCCCGAGCACTTCGGCCAGGCGGCGCTCCGCGAGGAGTACGGGGCCCACGACATCCGGATCTTCGCCGAGATCAACAACGTGCCGTATCTCTCGCGCGAGACGGTGGTGCGCGCGGCGGAGTACTATCGCGGGTGCGGCGCCGACGTGATCGACCTCGGCTGCTCTCTCGACCGGAAGTTCGACGACGCGGGCGACGTCGTCGGCCTCCTCAAGGCCCGAGGGTTCACTCTCAGCATCGACACCCTCGACCCCGGAGAGATCGTCGCCGCCGATCGGGCCGGCATCGACTACGTGCTGAGCCTCAACGGCCAGAACCTGGAGGTGGCCGCCCGGCTCCGGGCGACACCGGTCCTCATCCCGGACTCCCCGGCGGAGCTCGACACGCTGGACCGGAGCATCGCCCACCTCGAGGCGCTGGGACGGCCCTACATCGTCGACCCGGTGATCGAGCCGGTCGGCTTCGGGTTCGCAGCGGCCCTCGACCGCTACGTCCAGGTCCGCGCGCGCCATCCGGCGGTCGAGATCCTGATGGGCATCGGCAACATTACGGAGCTGACCGACGCCGACACGACGGGGATGAACGCGCTCCTCATCGGGTTCTGCCAGGAGCTCGGCATCCGCAACGTGCTGACGACGGAGGTCATCCCGTGGGCGCGGGGCGTGGTGCGCGAGGTCGACGTGGCGCGC
>DATBGA010000174.1:0-21488 GCA_036558225.1 Candidatus Methylomirabilota bacterium
CGGGGCGGCGTCGGGCACCCGCCATGCCGGCCGTGGACGCTACCTCGCCCAGGCCACCTCCGAGAGGTCGAACGAGGGCGTCGGCAGGTCCTTCCAGATGCCCTGGACGCCCTTCTTGGCCGCCACCAGCCGCGGGTAGACGTAGAGCCAGACGACCGGCGCCTCGTCGGCCATGATCTGCTGGAGGTCCGTGTAGGCCTCGCGCCGCTTCTTCTCGTCGAGCGTGGTCTCGGACTCCTGGAAGGCTCGTTGGAACCGCGGGCTGTCGTAGCGAAAGTAGTACTTCGGGTTCGCGTAGTTCCCGGCGTCCCAGGCCTCCGCGTGCCCGATGATCGTCATGTCGTAGTCGGCGTTCTTGTAGACGCGATCGAGCCATTGGCCCCACTCGATCTGCTCGAGCTTGACGCGGATCCCGGCCTTCGCGAGCTGCGCGACCAGCACCTCGCCGGTCCGCACCGTGTACGGGTACTGCGGCGGGACCTTCAGGACGGTGTCGAACCCGCTCGGGTATCCGGCCTCCGTCAGGAGGTGCTTGGCGCGCGCGAGGTCGAAGGGCACCGCCTTCGACATGTCGACGAAGTACGGGTTGAGCGGGTCCACATTGGACCCGAGGACCCGCCCGAAGCCGAACATCGCCCCCTTCACCACCTCCGCCTTGTCGATGGCGTGCGTGATCGCGCGCCGGACCCGGACGTCGGTGAACGGCTTCCGCGAGTTGTTGAGCGCCAGGATGACGTCGCTCGTGGTCTCGCCCTGGATGAGCTGGAGGCTCGGGGTCCGGCGGACGACCTCGACCGACTCCGGCCCGAGCCCGAACGCCATCACGTCGATGTCGCCCGCCTGGAGCGCGGCCAAGGCGGCGTTGGCGTCGGGAATGAACCGGAACGTCACCCGCTCGAGCTTCGGGAGGCTCTTGACGTGGTAGTCGGGGTTCCGGCGCAGGACGATGCGGTCTCCCCGGTCCCAGCGCTCCAGCACGAACGGCCCGGTGCCGATCGGCTGCGACTTCTGCTGCTCCACGCCCTCCCGCGGGTAGATCACCGAGCCCTGCCGCGCGAGGTTGTAGACGAACATCGCGTTCGTCCGCTTGAGCGTCACCGTCAGGGTCTGGGGATCGCGCACGTGGATCGTGGCGATGTCCTCGTAGTGCCGGACGTTGGGATGCTTCGTCTCGGGGTTCCGCGCCCGGTCGAGGGCGTACTTCACGTCCTCGGCGGTGAGCTCTCGGCCGTTGTGGAAGCGCACTCCCTTCTTGAGGAAGAAGGTGTAGTTGAGGTTGTCCGTCGTGTGCCAGCGCTCGGCGAGCCAGGGGACCAGCCGGCCCTGCGCGTCGACCTTCACCAGAGCTTCCTGGACGTTGTAGAAGACGACGGTCGCGGTCGCCGAGGCCGGCGTCGCAGTGAGGTCGAGCCCCGGCGGCTCAGCCGTGATCTGGACCACGAGGGCGCCGCTGTCGGCCGCTCCGGCCGGAGGGGGCCGGACCAGCCCGGACGTCGCGAGCCCGGCGCCCGCCGTCAGGGCGGCGGCCAGTCCGAGAAGCCAGCCCAACCGCGGCGATCGTGTCATGGCCGGTGCCTCCACCTGACGGCGAGGTTGGAATCGCGCTCATGATACTCGATGCGCGGAAGGGCCCTCAAGGCGCGTGCGCGGGGCGCGTCGTGCCATCATGAGCGCCTGATGCGCCGCGCCGCCGTCGTCCTGCTCGGGGTTGTCCTCGTCCTGGCCGCGGTCGCGATGGCGCTCCGCTCGGACCAGGACCGGATCGCCGCGCCGCCCACGCCCGGCCCGGCGTCCCTGCCGCCGACCCTCTCGCCGCCCGCCGCCCGTCCGGACGCGCGCGGGAGCGCGGCGCCCGCCGGGCTCGAGCGGGCGCGCGACGTGCTGGCCGCGATCCAGGCGCGCGGGGGTGAGCCTCCGGCCGGCTACGTCGGGGGGCGCGCGTTCCACAACCGGGAGCGGCGCCTGCCCGCCGGGCGCTACCGAGAGTACGACGTCCACCCCCGCGCCGCCGGTCGGGATCGCGGTCCGGAGCGGCTCGTCGTCGATCAGGCCACGGGCCGCGCCTACTACACCTGGGACCACTACCGGACCTTCGTCCCGCTGAACTGAGTCGAGGAATTCCTCCTCGGTCTCCGCGAGGCCTGACCGGCACCTTTGGAGCGGTCCGAGCAATCGCACAATGCAGGCAAGGGATCGAAACGCTCGCCAATGTCGGCCAGTCCGAAAATTCCGACCGAATCGGCGCTCTTGCAACTATTGACAGTAACCAAAATCGCGGCCAGCCTACGAGTCCGCCCCAACGACGCGGGGGCTGCGCGCCGTCGACGTGGCCCTCGAAAGGAGCCCGGCATCATGAGAGCATTGACTCGGCTGTTCCTGTCACTGGCGATGGTCCTCGTCGCGGCCTCGGCCGCGGTCGCGGCGACGGACCTCGGCATCATCACCGGAGGCGAGAAGGGGACCTACTACCAGTTCGGGTTGAACCTCCAGGGACTCGGCAAGCAGCACGGCGTCAATCTCAGCGTCTATCCGTCCCGGGGTTCGATCGAGAACGTCTATGCCGTGTACCAGCGGCCGCAGACGCAGCTCGGCATCGTGCAGTCCGACGTCCTGGCCTTCGTCTCCCGGGTGCAGACGGATCCGGTGCTGAAGCGGATCGCCAAGAAGACCAAGATGGTGTTCCCCCTCTACAACGAGGAGATCCACATCCTCGGCCGGGCAGGCATCGCGGAGTTCGACGACCTGGCCGACCGCCGCGTCGCCATCGGCCGCGAGGGCAGCGGGACCTACCTGACGGCGCGGCTCCTGTTCAACGTCGCCGACGTGGCGCCGCGGGAGATGGTGCCCATCGACACCGACGAGGCCCTGGCCGAGCTGAAAGCCGGGCGGATCGACGCGATGTTCTACGTCGCGGGGTTCCCGGTGAAGCTCTTCACCGAGGGCGTCAGCGAGCGCGACGGTCTCGCGTTCGTGCCGATCACGAACAAGAGCATCACCGAGTTCTACCCGCGCGCGGAGATTCCGGCCCGGACGTACGCGTGGCAGTCGAAGGCCGTGGACACGGTCGCCGTGAAGTCCGTCCTCGTCTCGTTCGACTTCCGCCGCCGTGACTGCGAGACGGTCGGGAAGTTCGCCAAGACCCTCGTGGACCACATGGACTGGCTCATCACCAACGGGCATCCGAAGTGGAAGGCCGTCGACCTGAACTACCCCCTGAAGGGCTGGGAGCAGTACGACTGCGTCCGGAAATATCTCGGCAAGGCGGGGGAACCGGCGGGGGCGACGCCCGACCGGTCGGCGAGCGGCAACCCGTTGATGGACGCCATCAAGCAAGTGTTGGGGGACTGATGTCCGGGGTCGTCCGCCCGAGCGCCGTGTCGTTCGGGGCCGCCACGCGGGCGGCGCGCGCGGGCGGCGACCCTCTTCCGCCCGGCAAGCGCGTCGCGCGGTCGTTCCAGGCCGGCACCGACCCCGGTCTCCTGTGGCCCGGACGCGCGCAGGTGCAGGTGCTGGACCGGCTGGAGGCGGGGGTCCGGGCCGGGGCGGGCGTGCTCCTCCTGACCGGTGACGTCGGGACCGGAAAGACGATCCTCGCCAAGGCGCTGCTCGAGCGCCTCCGCGCGGACACCCGCATCGCGACGGTGACGTACGCGCAGCACGACGCCTTCGATTTCTGGAAAGGGATCGCGGGAGCCTGGGGCGGTGACGACTCCGCCTCGACCGCGGAGGCGCTTCGCGCCGCCCTGCCCGCGCTCCTTCACGACGCGGCGGCGCGCAGCCAGCGGGTCCTCCTCTTCGTGGACGAGGCGCAGGCGCTGAGCCGCGGGCTCCTCGCGGAGATCGAGCGGCTCGCGGTCATGGCCGGCGAGCCCGGGGGGGACTCGGCGCGCGTGAGCATCCTGCTGGTGGGCCAGGACGATCTCCTGACCGGCGTCCTCGCGCGGCCGGAGAACGCGGCGCTGGCGAAGCGGGTCGCCGTGCGGTGTACGACCGGGCCGCTGACGGAAGCCGACGTCCGCTCGTACGTCCTCCACCAGCTGAAGGCCGCCGGGACCGAGGGCACCGGGCCGGCGCCCGTCTTCACCGACGACGGGCTGCGGGAGCTCGCCGCCGCCTCGCAGGGGATTCCCCGACTGATCAACACGATCGCCGGCCTCGCCGTTCTGAGCAGCGCGCAGCAAGGGAGGTCGACGATCGGGGCCGACGTC
Source organism: Candidatus Methylomirabilota bacterium (assembly GCA_036558225.1). Lineage (GTDB taxonomy): Bacteria > Methylomirabilota > Methylomirabilia > Rokubacteriales > DASRDR01 > DASRDR01. The sequence goes on from DATBGA010000174.1 coordinate 4,209, forward strand.
GTCCGGGAATGCGGACGCCAGATCGGGCGGCCGCTAGGCCACGGCGCGGGGCGGACGCCGAGACGGAGCCGGGCACCCGCCGAGCTGTCCCGTGCCCGACGGCCGAGACGATGGCGGCCGGCGCTCTACGTCCCGGCTTTCGTGGTGCTGCTCGCGGTCGTCGGCTTCCTGCTCGAGTCCGCCTGGCACCGCGATCTTGGACGAGCGCTCGGCCGGCTCGCCTCGTCCACGATGCCCTCGCCCGATCCCGCCACTCGCGGCGGCGAGCCCGCGCTGCCCCCGCCGGTCCCGATGGGCAAGGTCGCGCCGCCGGCCGCCGGGCCCCGCCCGGCGGAAGTGCCCGCCCTGCCCGCGGCTCTCCATCCGCCCGAGCGGCCGGTGGTCACCTCACCGGGACCGCTTCCGCTTCCGCCGCCTGTCGTGCCCCGGTCGGCTCCGGCCGTCCCGCGCGCGACGGAGGGGTCACGGGAGAGCGTGGTCGCCGCGGCGCCGACGACGGCGCGGGCCCAGCCACCCCTTGCGGTGGCGCCGCTAGCGGCGCGTCCCCCGTCGCCCGTCGCGACCGCGCCAGCGGCGGCGCCGCCCCACGAACCCGCCACCGCGGCGCCACCCGCGGCGCGCTCCCCCGAGCCCGTCGCGGCGGCCCCGCCCGTCGCGCGCCCGCCGGAGCCGGTCGCCACGGCGCCGACGACGGCGCGGGCCCAGCCACCCGTTGCGGCGGCGCCACTAGCGGCGCGTCCCCCGTCGCCCATCGCGGCCGCGCCAGCGGTGGCGCGGTCTCAGGAACCCGTCACCGCGGTGCCGGCCGGGAGCCCCCGTGCCCCCCGCCAGGCCGGCAGCGAGGCGGCCGATGCGATGGACCCCGGCGGCATCATCGACTGGCTGCTGAGCGAGTATCCGGCCCGCAAGCAGTGAGCCGGCCCACCCCGAAGGCGCGTTGACCCCCGCGCCGTCGGCCCATCCGCTCGCGTCGCCCGCGCCGCCGTGGGTCCATCTCCTCGCGGGAGCCGGCGGGGCCGCGGCGCTGCCGCCGGCCCCACCCGGCTTCGCGGTGCGGACGCTCGACGGTCGGCGCTGCCAGACGAAGCCCACGCTGCTCGACGAGCTCGCGCGCGTCCTCCAGTTCCCGGCGCATTTCGGGAAGACGTGGGATGCCCTCGAGGACTGTCTCACCGATCTCGACTGGCTCCCGCACGCGGGGTACTGGCTCTTCATCACCTCGGCGCATCGGCTGCTCGCGCGGGACGACGCCAGCTACGCGACGTTCGTCGAGCTCCTCGAGGCCGTCGGCCGCGCCTGGGCCACCGGGGCGACCGGTCATCCGGGGCGCACCGCCGTCCCGTTTCACACGGTCCTAGTGGTTCCCGTCGACCGGCTCAGCGCACGGTCGAGCTGGGGCGCGCCCCGGCTCCCCGGCTGACGCGACGGAGCACCGCGGCAATCGACACGGGGTCCGGCGCCACGAACGCTTGACAATTGGCGGCGGGACGACCCAGGCTGGGAGGCGTCCATGTCGCCCCGTGCGCGTCAACCCGCTCGGGCCAAGTCGAGCGGGGCCCCGGGCTCCGCGGCCGCGGAGCGCGCGGCGGCATCGCCGGCCCCGGGGCCCGCCGCGGCGACGGCCGCCGACTTCGAGAAGCTCGGCGTCTTCTACCTCGGTCGCCCCTATGACCTCGGGGCGAAGCAGCCCAAGCCGGGCCTCGTCCTCTACGACTCGAAGGACCTCGTCACCCACGCGGTCTGCATCGGGATGACGGGCAGCGGCAAGACCGGCCTCTGCCTCGCGCTCATCGAAGAGGCGCTGCTCGACGGCATCCCCGTGCTCCTCATCGACCCGAAGGGCGACCTCCCGAACCTCTGCCTCACCTTCCCGGAGCTACGGCCCGAGGACTTCAAGCCGTGGGTCAACGAGGACGACGCGCGCCGGAAGGGGCTCGCCCTTGATGCGTATGCCGTGCAGCAGGCCGAAGTCTGGCAGAAGGGCCTGGCGGCGTGGGGCGAGGACGGCGCCCGGATCCGGCGCCTCCGCGACGCCGCCGACGTCGCCGTCTACACGCCGGGCAGCACGGCGGGGTTCCCGATCTCGATCGTCAAGTCGTTCGCGGCGCCGCCGCCCGCCGTGCGCGACGACGCGGAGCTCTTCCGCGACCGGATCGGAACCACCGCCACGAGCCTTCTCGGTCTCCTCGGGATCGAGGCCGACCCCCTCCAGAGCCGCGAGCACATCCTACTCGCCAAGCTCTTCGAGGCCGCGTGGCGCGAAGGCCGCGACCTCGACCTGGCGGGACTGATCCAGGAGATCCAGAGCCCGCCGATCGCCAAGATCGGTGCGCTCGACCTCGAGGCGTTCTTTCCCGCGAAGGACCGCTTCGCGCTGGCGACGCGGCTCAACAATCTCCTGGCCGCGCCGGGGTTCGACGCCTGGCTCGAGGGCGAGCCCCTCGACATCGGCGCGCTCCTGCACACCCCGGAGGGCAAGCCCCGCGCGGCGATCCTCTCGATCGCCCACCTGTCCGACCCCGAACGCATGTTCTTCGTCTCGCTCCTGCTGAACGAGATGCTCGGGTGGGTGCGCGCCCAGTCCGGGACGAGCAGCCTCCGCGCGCTGCTCTACATGGACGAGGTCTTCGGCTATTTCCCGCCCGTCGCCAATCCCCCGTCGAAGCTCCCGCTCCTGACGCTCCTCAAGCAAGCCCGGGCGTTCGGGGTGGGCGTGGTGCTGGCAACCCAGAATCCGGTGGACCTCGACTACAAGGGCCTGGCCAACACGGGGACATGGTTCATCGGGCGGCTCCAGACCGACCGGGACCGCGCGCGCGTCCTGGACGGCCTCGAGGGCGCGGCCGGCGGCAGCGACAAGCGCTTCGACCGCGGTGCGATGGAGCAGATCCTCGGCGGCCTCGGGAGCCGGATCTTCCTCCTGAACAACGTCCACGAGGACGCACCCGAGGTGTTCGAGTCCCGCTGGGTCATGTCCTACCTCCGCGGTCCCCTGACCCGCACCGAGATCAAGCAGCTCATGGCCGACCGCCAGCCGGCCCCTGCCGCGAAGCGCGCCCCGACGACGACGGCGGCGCGCGCCGCCGCGGCCGGAGGCCAGGATCCCGCGGCCGCCGCGGCCCCGTCAGCGAGCGGCGCGGCGCGCCCGGTCCTCCCGCCCGGCGTCCCCCAGCACTTCGTGCCCGTCCGGGGGACCGGCCCCGCGGGCGCCTCGCTCGTCTATCAGCCCATGGTCCTGGGCGCGGCCAGCGTGCGCTTCTCGGACGCGAAGGCGGGCGTCGACCAGAGCGAGGACGTCGTCGTCGCCACCCCGATCACCGACGCGGCAGTCCCCGTGACCTGGGAAGGCGCCGCTCCGATGGCCGTCGCCGTCGCCGACCTCGAGAAGGCGCCGCGGCCCACCGCGGAGTGGGCGGCGCTTCCGGCCGTCGCCGCCCAGCCGAAGAGCTACGAGGGCTGGAGCCGAGACCTGGCGGCGTGGCTCTACGGGCAGGAGCGCCTGGACCTCCTCCGCGACCCCGCCTCGGGCGCGCTCTCGCGCCCGGGCGAGAGCGAGCGCGATTTCCGGGTGCGCCTCCGCGAGAGCTCCCGGGCCGACCGGGACGAGCGCGTGGAGGCCCTCCGCAAGAAGTACGCTCCGAAGCGCGCGGTGATCGAGGAGCGCCTCCGGCGCGCCCAGCAAGGCGCGGAGCGGGAGAGCGGGCAGGTCACCCAGCGCGGCGTGCAGGCGGCGATCTCCATCGGCGCCACGATCCTCGGCGCGGTGCTGGGGCGGAAGACGATCAGCGCCACCAACATCGGCCGGGCGACGACGGCCGCGCGCGACGCCGGGCGCGTGCTCAAGGAGCGCGAGGACGTCGCCCGCGCGCAGGAGACGGTGGCCGCGGTCCAGCAGGACCTGAGCGCCCTCGAGACCCAGCTCCAGGCCGAGGTCGCGGCGCTCGACGCGAAGAGCGAGCCCGACCGCCTCGAGCCCGTAGCGGTCCGGCCGAAGAAGACCGACGTGCGGGTGCGGCTGTGCGCGCTCGCCTGGACGCCCCACTGGCGTGATCGCGCGGGCACGCTGACGCCCGCGTGGACGTGAGCGCCGCCCCGGCCGGCCGAACGGCCGCGCGCAGGACCCCGGGGGCCGGTGCCCGGAGCGGCGGCGCCGACGCCGCCAGGAAAGGAGCAGCAGGGTATGCAGAACCGCGTGACGATGGCCGTGCTCGCCGTCCTCGTGCTGGTGGGGCTCGCCGCGACGCTCTCGATGGCCGCCGGTCCCAAGCAGTATCAGTGGACCGGCACCGTGACGGAGGTCGACGCGAAGGCCAAAACGATGAGCGTCGACAAGGGGGGCGACATCTGGGAGTTCTCGACCGAGGGGATGAAGGACCTCAAGGTGAAGAAGGGCGACAAGGTCACGGTCTACTACGTGGCGACCGCGAAGAAGATCGAGTCGAAGTAGCCGCCGACGCGCGAGAGGCGGGACGCGCCGGGCGTCCCGCCCTCAACGGGCCGAGCGCCGCGCGCCCCACCGGCGAGCGCGACGGCACGCTCGGCAGCTCGCGCGCTATCCCTTCGTCAGGAACGCGCAGGCCACGGCGCCCTGCCGGGCGACGTTGACGACGGGCTCCCGGCTCACCCGGCAGTGGAGCCCGAGGTCGCCGGGCGCGTAGAAGAGCCCCAGGGAGAAGTAGCAGGGCCCGATGTGCGCGCGCCCCCCGCGGAGGTAGCACATCAGCCGGCACGTACCGGGCCGGCGGGCCTGGACGACCCACCGCCCGGGCTGCCGAAGGGCGCGGGCGATCCGCGCCTCCCAGCGGGCGGCTCCCCCTTCCAGACCCAGGAGCATGCCGGCGCCGCTCGATCCGACGTTCGGCTTGATCAGCAAGCCCTCGCGGTTTCGGCGGACGAACTCCGGCAGGTCCACCCGCCTCCCCGCTGCGTCCTCGGTGAACCGGGCCCCGAGAACCCGCGTCCACGGCACGACCCGGCGGAGAAGCCCGCGCTCCGCGGGGGTGAAGAGGGACGCCAGCTCGGGCCGGCCCATGCACTCCAGCAGCCCCTTGTGGCTGAACTCGCCCGCCACGCCCGGCAAGGCGGCGCCGGCGTCGAAGCGGTCGAGGAAGGCTCCCAGCGCCCGCCCGGCCGGCAGCCCGACGTCCTCGAGCGCGAGGTCCCGGTAGACGACGTCGACGGGCACGCCGCGGAGCCGCACGCCGTCCCGCGCGAGGCGCAGCTCCCGGACCGTGCCCTGCGCGCAGGAGATGCCGGCAGCCCGGAACGCCGCGACGAGGCGCGGGATCTCACTGTAGCCGTCGACGGGAAGCGCGTCCTCCACGAACGCGACGCCGCCGAGCCGCCGCCGTCCGAGACGCTGCGCCGCGGCCTGGACCCAGCGCACCGCGAGGGCCAGGAGATCGGGCGGGTCGGCGAGCGCGCGCGCCTCGCGCGCGGTGTAGATGCGCGGGAAGACCTCCGCCCGCAGGATCCGCACGCCCGCCGCGTGGTTGTAGAGCCCCGCGAGCCCGGTCGAGTTGGTCTCGAAGAGCACCGGCTCGAGGGCGCCGCTCGGTCGCGTCTCCAGACCGACGTCCGGCCGGATCATGAGCTGCCAGGGCGCCGGGCCGCGGCCCGCATCGCGCGCGACCCACGCCGCCGTCGCGTCGCTGACCGGACAGAGGCCGCGGAAGCCGCCGACGTCGGCCTGCCAGAGCGCGGGCGCATGCGCCTGGAGCCGATGGACGAGGTCGGCGAGGCGCGCGAGCCCGCGCAGCGCGTTCTCACGGATGAGAAACGGCGTGAGCGCGATCGGGTGCGGCACCGGCGGGGCGCCCGCCCGGTAGCGATGGAACAGCGCGGCCGAGGTCTCGGCCGCTTCGACCGCGCGGAACAGCTCCCGGCGCCGCGAGGGACGGAGGCGCGCGATCCGAGTCGTGGCGAGCTGGTCCAGCGCCTTCACGGCTCGCGTATTATAGAACCCGTGGCCGCATTGCAAGCCCGACCATCGGCGGGCCACGAGCAGGTCCTGGCCGACGCCCTCGCAGGGCTGCGCGCGGAGGGACGCTACCGCGTCTTCGCCGACCTCGAGCGCCACTGCGGGCGCTTCCCGTGCGCCACGTGGCACGGTCCGGAGGGACCGGTCGAGGTCACCGTGTGGTGCTCGAACGACTACCTCGGCATGGGCCAGCACCCGCTCGTGCTCAAGGCCATGGCCGAGGCGCTCGAGCGCGTGGGCGCCGGGGCGGGCGGGACCCGCAACATCGCGGGCACCTCACACGCTCACGTGCTCCTCGAGCGGGAGCTGGCCGACCTCCACCGGAAGCCCGCCGCGCTTCTCTTCACGTCCGGCTACGCCGCCAACGAGGCCGCGATCAGCACGCTGGCCCGCCTCCTCCCGGGCTGCGTGATCCTGTCCGACGAGAAGAACCACGCCTCGATGATCGAGGGGATCCGCCGGAGCGGCGCCGAGAAGCGGATTTTCCGCCACAACGACCCCGCGGACCTCGAGCGGCACCTCGCCGCGGTCGGCGCCGGCCGGCCGGCGCTCGTCTGCTTCGAGTCGGTCTACTCGATGGACGGGGACATCGCGCCGATCCCGGACCTCTGCGACGTGGCGGCGCGCCACGGCGCCCTCACCTACCTCGACGAGGTTCACGCGGTCGGCATGTACGGCGCGCGCGGCGCCGGCGTCGCGGAGCGCGACGGCGTGCTCGACCGGATCAGCGTGATCCAGGGGACGCTGGCGAAGGCCTTCGGCGTGGTCGGGGGCTACATCGCCGGCTCCGCCGTCGTCGTGGACGCCGTCCGGAGCTTCGCGCCCGGATTCATCTTCACCACCGCGATGCCCCCCGTGGTGGCGGCCGGCGCCCTGGCGAGCGTGCGGCACCTCAAGGCGAGCCGGGCCGAGCGTGACCGGCACCAGGAGCGGGCCGCTCGCCTCAAGCGCCTCCTCGCCGCCGCCGGGCTGCCGGTCATGCCGACGGCGAGCCACATCGTGCCGGTCCTGGTCGGGGACGCCGCCCGATGCAAGCAGGCGTCCGACGAGCTCCTGCTCCGTCACCAGGTCTACGTGCAGCCGATCAACTACCCCACCGTGCCCCGCGGGACCGAGCGACTCCGGCTCACCCCGAGCCCGCTCCACGACGACGCCACGATGGACCGTCTCGTCGCGGCGCTCCGCGAGGTCTGGACGCGCCTCGAGCTGCCGTACGCCGCCTGACTCGCGGCCGCGCCGCCCGCCCACGTGGTGGCGTACGTGGTGGGCAAGGGGCATGGCCGGTTGCCACGCGACTGGAGCGCGGCGTACGATCGCTGCAGGATGACCTCGCGACGCTCACCTCGGCGGAGCCGGGCCGTCCTCGTCGCCTGGCGCCGGCGTGCGATTCGCCAGATGACCCGGTCCCGCGCCGCGACCCTGACCCTGGTCCGCCGGATCCCCGCCGCCATGCTTCGCCGCCCCCGGACGCATGGCGCCTGGTCGATCCGGGACGTTCTCGTCCACATCGCGGCGTGGGAGGCCGAAGGCGCGCGCCGTCTCGCGTTGATCGCACGCGGCCGCGGCGACCGCATCGTCTGGTACGACACCACCGCCGAGCTCGACGCGTTCAACGCGCGGGTCGTCCGCGCGAGCCGTGGCCTCAGCGTCCGGGCGGTCCTCGGGCGGCTCGCCGCCGTGCGCGCGCGACTCGTGGCGGAGCTCCGCCGTCTGCCGCCGTCGGCGCTCGGCGACCCCGCCCATGCGCTGCCCGTGACGCGCTGGCTCCGCGAGTTCGCCTGGACACACGAAACCGAGCACCGGCGCGCCATCCGCGCCGGGCGCCGAGGGGCGTGCTCGCGAGAGAGCCGGGCGTGAGCATCGACCCGTTCTTCAACGACCGCGCCACGATCGGCGTCTTCGAGCGCGCCTTCTACGCCGGGCGCGAGGCCGCCGAGGAGGTCGAGGCGATCCTCGCGTGGGCGCCCCGCCCGCGCCGCGTCCTCGACGTCGGGTGCAACGCCGGCCTCCACGCGCTCGAGTGGGCCCGGCGCGGGGTCGAGGTCGTCGGGATCGACTCGGCGCCCGTGGCCATCGCGCTGGCGCGCCAGCGGGCGGCGGGGGACCCGCGCCTCCGCTTCGAGGTCGCCGACCTCGCCGATCCGGATCTCGGGCGCCTGGGCACGTTCGACCTCGTGACCGTCCTCGGCGGGGTGTTCAACTGCGTCCCGCGGTCCGCGCTGGTGCCCGCTTTCCGGGCGATCCGGTCCGCGCTCGAGCCGGAGGGAGACCTCGTCTTCGACGTCCTCCGCTGGTGCGAGACGCCGCGGACGGTCTTCCTTCGCCGGGACGGCCAGGGCGCGCTCCGCATCGTGTGGGAGTTCGACCTGGACCCCGTCGAGGGACGCGGGCACGTCGTGGGGCAGTTCCTCGAGACCGGCGCGGTCCAGGACTCCGAGCGCAACTTCTACACCGCGCCGGAGATCGGCACGCTCCTGGAGCTCGCGGGGCTCGAGCGCCGGGCCGTGGCGGGCGACCTCGCGCTCGGCGTGCCCGCCCGCGAGGCGGAGCCGAGCTTCTTCTTCCGGGCCCGGCCTCGCTAGGCCCCGGCGCCCGCCGGGGTGGTAGACTCGAAGCGACCCAGACCCGCCCGCTCCGGAGACGCACGCATGACTGCCGAGCCATTCGCCGCGAAGGATTTCCGCGCCGCCCGCGAGCCGCTCGGCGCGCGGCGGGACGGCCTGCGCCGGCGGTGACCCCCGAGGACGCGTGGCAGCGGCTCCGCAGCGGGACCCCCGCCGAGCGGCGGGCGACCCTCCACATCCTCGCCGAGGAGGCCGACGCGCGCGTCACGCCGGCGGTCGCGGCCATGCTCCACACCGACGACCCGGAGCTGGTGGCGCTCGCTGAGGCGACGCTCTGGAGGGTCTGGAGCCGCTCCGGCGACCCCGCCGTCGACGTGCTCTTCGCCGAGGGACTCCGCGCGATGGAGCGGCAGGACTGGCTCGGTGCGGTCACGGCGTTCAGCCGGGTCATCGAGACCGTCCCGACGTTCGCCGAGGGCTGGAACAAGCGCGCCACGGCGCGCTTCCTGGCGACCCACTACGCGATGTCGATCGCCGACTGCGAAGAGGTCGTGCGACTGAACCCGCACCACTTCGGCGCCCTCTCCGGCCAGGGGCTCTGCCACGCGGCGCTGGGGCAGCTCAGCCAGGCGGCTCGCTGTTTCCGGCGCGCGCTCCAGGTGCATCCCCGCCTCGAGGCGGTCCGCCAGCACCTCGCCCGGACGGAGAGCACGCTGGCTCGCGGGAACGGCCACGCGCTGGGGGTCCTGCCGGCCGACGCGCGCGGGACCGAGTGATGGCGCCGGGTCCGCGGGCGGCCGTGTTCGACATGGACGGCGTCCTCGTCAACAACGCGCGCTTCCACCGCGAGGCCTGGCGGCGGCTCGCCGGCGAGGAGGGCTTCGCCCTGACCGATCCCGAGTTCTGGCGCCACGCCATCGGCCGCCCCGTCGAGGAGGCGGTCCCGCGCATCCTCGGCCGGCCGGTGCCGGCGGCGGACGCGGTCCGCCTGGCGCGACGGAAGACCGCGCTCTACCACGAGCTCGCCGACGGCCACGCCCTGCCGGTGCCGGGCGTCGTCGAGTTCATCCGCGCCCTCGCGGCCGCCGGCGTGCCGCGCGCCCTCGCCACCTCCGCGGCGGCAGAGAGCGCCGCGCGCATCCTCGGCGGGGTCGGTCTGGCGGGGGCCTTCCCGGTCCAGGTGACGGCCGGGCAGGTCCGGCGCGGCAAGCCGGACCCGGAGGTGTACCTGACGGCCGCGGCGCGCCTCGGCGTGCCGCCCGCCGCCTGCGTCGTGTTCGAGGATGCGGTGGTCGGCGTGGAGGCAGCCCGCCGGGCCGGCATGACCGTGGTCGGGCTCACGACGGCCCACGCCGAGGCGGAGCTGCGCGAGGCGGGCGCCGCCTGGACGGCCCCGGACTTCACCGGCCTCGCGTGGGAACCGCTCGCTTCTCCCTGACCCGAGGAGGCACCCGTGGCGACGAACTGGACGGTCTTCCCCGAAGGCGGCGAGCCGGCGAAGGCGGTGGTGGCGCTGGCCGAGCAGGTGCAACGCGACGGAGGTCGCGTGCTCGCGGTCTACCAAGAGCCCCTCAAGGGCGCCTGGCAGCTCTTCGTGATGCTGCCGCTCGCCAAGGTCGAGCCGACCCCCTACCAGCGCGACCTCTCGAAGCCCCACGTCAAGCGCCTCCAGGACGTCATCAAGAAGCTGGGGCGGTTCGTCGACCCGATCGTCGTCGTGTCGACCGGCCCCGGGAAGTACTGGACGCCGAACGGGAACCACCGGCGCGAGGCGCTCACGAAGCTCAAGGCCGACTGGATGCCCGCCATCCTCATCCCCGAGCCCGAGGTCGCCTACCAGATCCTCGCCCTCAACACCGAGAAGGCGCACAACGTCAAGGAGAAGTCGCTGGAGGTCATCCGCATGTACCGCGGCCTCGTCGAGGAGGACTCCAAGGCGACCGAGGAGGACTTCGCCTTCCAGTTCGAGGCCCCCCACTTCATCACGCTCGGGCTCCTCTACGACGCGCGCCCCCGCTTCGCCGGCGGGGCCTTCGCGCCGATCCTCCGCCGCGTCGACAAGTTCCTGAAGTCCCCGCTCCCGAAGGCCTACGCGGAGCGCGAGCGGCGGGCGGAGCTGGTCCGCGCCGCCGACGACGCGCTGGCCGACGTGGTGGCCAAGATCAAGAAGCGCGGCGTGAACCACCCGTACGTAAAGAATTACGTGCTCGCCCGCACGACGCCGCTCAGCCGCGCGCGGAAAACCCTGCCGTCCTTCGAGCAGACGTTCGAGCGACTCCGGGAGAGCCTCGAGGCGTTCGATCCGGCCAAGGTCCGCCTCGACGAGATCGCCCGCGCCTCGATGTTCGCGGCGCCGGCGTAGCGGGCCGTCGCGCAGCCGGCGTCAGATCGCAAGCGTCCCGACCGGATCGCTCGCCGGTCCCTCCTGGCCACGCAGGCCGTGGCCCGCCGGTCTCCCCGGCCCTCGCGGCCGCCCGGAGCGGGAACAGGCCAGCGCCCCCTTCCGTCGAACAGTCAGGCGTCGATGCAGGCGCCGGGGAGGGGCGTCATGACCGAGGGCGCTGTCCGCCAGGCCCTCGTCGCGGGGGCCTTCCTGCTCCTGACCGCCTGCGTCGTCGAGCAGCCGGTCGCCGTCCAGCAGTCTCCGCCGCCGGTCCCCGCGGCGCAGCCGGAGGTCGTTCCGGCCGCGCCGGGCCCGGGATACGTCTGGGTATCCGGGTACTGGGCCTGGCGGGGACCGCGGCGGGGGTACGTGTGGATCCCCGGAACCTACACCGTTCCCGCCCAGCCCACCTACCAGTGGGTCGCGGGACACTGGGCGCAGCGCCCGGGCGGATGGGTCTGGGTCGAGGGGCACTGGCGCGCGCGCTAGGCTGAGCGCGCGCCTCGCCGGCCGGCGCCGGCCCTAGCCGTCGAGCGGGCGCGCACGGCGAAGCGCCCGGCCGCCGACGCGCCCGAGGCGCGCCAGCGGCCATGCCCACCGCTCTCCGGGCCCCCACACCAGGCGCTTCGCGGTGACCTCGGCCGCCGCCGCCAGGGCAACCACGGTGGCGGCCGGGGAGGCGCCATACCGGACCGCGTAGCGAGCGAGGGCCCAACCCAGGGAGAGGTGGTGCGCCGCGCGGTACCTCCACGTCCCGTGCGCGGAGGCCTCGTGATAGCGCTTGTGATAGACCGCCTCGGGCACGTAGCGGAGCCGCCCGAGCAGGGCCATCCCGAACACCCACGCCGTGTCCGCCGCGATGCCATCGCGCGTGCGAGGCAGGAACAGGCCCCGCGCCACCACCGGCCCCCGGCGGAACACGCCGGTGAACGCGTACCCCGCTCTCCACTCCGTCACGGCGGTGACCGCGTCATGCACGGTCCAGGGCCCGCTCTCCGTCCCCGGCGCGGGATGCCGGTAGCGCCCGCGCGCGGCGGGCGCTCCATCGACCGAGACTGGATCGATCCGGCCGAACGCCATGAGGACGTCCGGGGCCGCCTCCAGGCAGCCGAGCAGCGTGTCGACCCAGCCCGGCGGGAAGCTGTCGTCGTGGGGCATCCAGCAAAAGTACGTGCCACGCGCCCGTCGCAGGAGCGCATTGCAGTGGTCCACCCAGTCGGCGCCGTCCACCGTCCGCAGCGGCGCCACGCGGGGGTCGCCGGCGTGGCGCGCGGCCAGGACCGGGAGCGCGTCGTCGTGGCCGGTCGCGTCCGACACCAGGAACTCGACGTCCGTCCGATCGACGGCCGCGATGTTGGCGCTCGCCACCTCGACGAAGGGCCGCGAGCGGTGGAGCGGGATGCCGATCGTCAGGAGCGGCGCCGCGGGCGGGGTCACCCTGCCGCCTCGATGGCGAGGGCCGCGGCCTGCTGGGCGAAGAGCGGCGCCGTCGTGAGCTTGCCGGTGTCGACGGAGATCCACCCGTCGCGGGCCCACGGCCCCACCTCGTGCCGCTGGTGGAACTCGCTCTTCGGATCGTCGATGTCGGTGTCACCCCACGCGGTGATGATCCCGGCGTCCACCGTGTCGATGGCCGCGGCGTCGAGGCCGGGGACGACGCGCGCGAGCTCGCGCAGGGCGTCCGTGACGACGTCCCGCGCCGTGCGAGGGTCCGCCTGGCCGTTGCAGGCGTCCTGCCAGGCCCCGGGCGCCGTCAGCTCCGAGCACCAGCCGCGCACGCACGCCGGGTACCACGACAGATAGACGCGGCCGGAGGGCCAGGTGACGATGTCGCCGAAAGGTCCCAGGACGAACGTGAAGGAGGACAGGTCGGCGAGCGCCGCGGGAAGGCGTCCCAGGAGGCGGTACTTGAGCCGGTGCACCCACCGGCGGCGCGGCGCGAACCCGAGCTGAGCGTCCAGGCGCATCCGGTCGTCCCACAGACAGTTGACGACGACGGCGGCGCGCGTCGACCACGCCTCCCCGTCGAGCGTGCGGCCCCGGAGGCGATAGCCGCTCCTCGCGCGCTCCACGTCGTCGACGCGATGGCGCCAGCGGCGCTCGACCCCGTCGGCGGACCGGACCGCGGCGCGCAGGAGCCGGCAGAGCCGGTCGAGGTCCAGCGCGAGCTCCGCGGTGGCGACGACGCCCTGGCTCACGCCGGACGCCAGCCACCGGTGCGCCGATTGATCCGGCACGGATTGCCACAGCGTTTGGGGCCGGGTGCCGAGATAGGTGAGCGGGGCGTCCCGCGTGATTTGGTCGTAACGGCGCTGGAGGGCGGCGTACGCGTCGGTCAGCTCGGTGGCGGTGCGGAGCGATCCGGCGAGCACCGCATAGCGAAAGGGCGAGGACCGGAGGGACTCCCAGTCGACCGGCCCTCCCACCAGCCGCTCAACGATGCCGTCGAACCGGAGCGCCGCCTGGAGCATCAACTCCGGCGTGCGCGCGCCGGGATCGTTGGCGTAGAGCAGGCCCAGATGGATCTTGCCTTCGTTGCGGAGGCTCGCGCGGCCCAGGCAGTCGGGCGCCTGCTCGACGAGCATGACGCGTCGCCCTCGGCGCCAGAGCTCGAGGGCGGTGCACACGCCGGCGAGCCCCGCCCCCAGCACCACGACCGGCTCGCTCGTCACCCGACGCTCCGCGCCGACCGGGGGCCGCGCGCGCCGACAGCGCGCCGGCCGCCCGCCGGCATCAGGGGCGGGACGGCCACCAGTGACGGACCCGCCGGGGCAAGCGGCCGAGCAGCGGCCCGTCGGAGCGCCCGCGCCAGATCGTGGAGTGCGGCGCGACGCCCGGTCGCGGGGCGGCGTAGTAGTAGAGCTGGAGCGACTTCCGGCTCTCACCCTCGGGGCAGCGCACCGGGTCCGGGAAGCCGTGGTACGCGTCGTCCGCCACGCAGAACACGACCGCCCGGTTGAAGACCGGCGGGATCCGCGTGACGCAGCCCGCCATCTCGCGGTCCCAGAGCTCGAGCGCGCCCCCGTACCCCGCCGGCCAGCGCTCGTTCAGGTACACGATGAGGTTGACCCGTCGCTCGAGGCCAAGTCGCCCCTTCCGGTTGAAGTCGGCGTGCACGTCCAGGCGCCCGCCGCGCACGAAGTGCCGGAGCGCGCTGTCGACTCCTCGCGGATCCGGGAGCAGGCCGCTCACTCCCGAGAGCCGCTCCAGAAAATCCATGAATGGCGAGCAGCACAGCTGGGCCAGCAGGCTGCGCGTGAAGGCGCCCAGGGCGGTGCGCGGGCTCGAATCAAACTTCCCTGCCTTGTGGCCGCCCGCCTGGTCGTCCGGCGCGAACTCGGCGACCGGCGGGAACTCCTCGACGAGCCGGCGCGCCGCCGCGGCCGGGAGGAAGTCGTCGAGCACAACGTGCGGGAACGGCTGCGCGCTCGCGTAGTCGCGCTGCAACCGATCCGCCAGCCCCTCCAGCGCCGGCCGGTCGAAGAGCAGCGTCGAGGCCTCGACGACCTGGCCGAGCCGGGGCGTCGACCGCGCCGGCAGCGTCACGGCGCCCCGGCCAGGAGCTCGGGCCGGCACACCGCCTTGAAGTTGCACCAGCGGCAGATCCGGAGGTCTTCGGTCCGCTCGAAGTCCTCGAGCGCCGCCACGTTCGCGTCCGGGTCGCGGAGCCAGGCCTTCATGCCCCGGATCGAGAGCCGCAGCCGCTCCCGGATGTCGTCGAGCCGCGCCGCGTCCCATGGATGCGTCGTGACCTCGCCCGCCCGGAGGTTCACCTCCAGGAGGTCCACGCGGTCTGGGTCCACGTCCAGGATGTCCTGGGCGTAGAGTGCGTAGCCGCCCAACTGGATCGCGGTCTCTTCGGGATCCGGGCTCCCGGTCTTCCAGTCGACCAGGGCGAGCCGGTCCTCCCGCGTCCAGTATCCGAAGTCGGGCGCGGCGTAGATCGGCGTGCCCTCGAACTCGAAGGCGCGGATGTCCTCGATCAGGATCCAGCGCTCGGGGGACGTGCGCCGGATCTCCGTCAGGAGCGGGAGCCGGTGAAAGTTACGGAGGCAGCGGCAGACGTGCTCCCGCAGGACCTGCCACGCCTGGTCGGGCACCTCCACGCCGTACTCGTGCTCGAAGAGGGCGACGGCCTCCTTCGGCCGGTCACGGTATCCGCCCCGCCGGGAGAACCGCCACTCCTCGCGCATCTGCCGCACGGTGTCCTGGATCAGGCGCTCCTCGGACAGCTCCCGGCCGGCATGGAGCGCGCGGAGCTCGAGCTCCACCGCCGCGTGGACCGTGCGCCCCGCCCAGCCCTGCCGGCCCGTCAGCTGCTTCAGGACGTAGAGGCGCCGGACGTCCGGCGGCGCCCCGCCTTCCCAGCCGCCCCAGGCGCCGTAGTAGTGGTAGTAGTAGCGGCGCCGGCAGTCCTCGAACATGCCCGCGCGGGAGCGCGACCAGGAGAAGACGTTGGCGAGATCCGCCATCGACCAGAGAATAGCATCGCCCCGGGAGGCTTGACCGGTCCCGTGAGGCTCTGGTACCAACACAGGCGCCGGGCCGCCCGGCGACACGCCCCGCGCCTCATCCCCGGCCCAGGAGGCTCCATGGCGACGCATCCGGAACCCGCGGGAATCGCGCTCCGCGCGGCGCGGAGCTGAGCGGCCGTGCCCGGCCCGCTCGAGGGCCTGCGCGTCGTCGACTGCTCGGCGATCATCGCGGGGCCGATCGCGACGGCGTTCCTCGCGACCTACGGCGCCGACGTCGTCAAGCTGGAGCCGCTCGAGGGAGACGCGCTCCGGAGCTACCCGTCGACGCTGCCCGGCCTCTCCCGCTACTTCCTCGGCATCAACCGCGGCAAGCGGAGCCTGGCCCTCGACCTGAAGCACCCGGACGGCCTGGCCGTCGCGCGGCGGCTCGCGCGCGGGGCGGACGTGTTCGTCGAGAGCTTCCGGCCCGGCGTCGCGGGCCGTCTCGGGCTCGACGACCGGGCGCTGCGGGCCGAGAACGCGCGGCTCATCTACTGCTCGGTCTCCGCGTTCGGGCAGACCGGGCCCCTGGCCGAGCGGCCCGGCCTGGACCCGGTGGTGCAGTCCTACGGCGGCCTCGCCTGGGAGCAAGGCGCGGCTGACGAGGACGCGCCGGAGCTCGTGCGCGGCAGCCTCGTCGACTACTACACGGGCAGCCTCGCCGTCTCCGGCATCCTTCTCGCTTTGGTGGCCCGCGGGCAGACCGGCGCGGGTCAGCGGATCGAGACCTCGCTCCTGGACGGGGTCCTGGCGATGCAGGCGGGCCGGGCCTTCTGGGCCGAGGCCGTGGAGCCGCCGGGCGCGGTCCGCGACCTCCTTGGCGACCGCGTCTCGCGGATCTACCCCACGCGGGACGGGCACCTCTATCTCTACGTGGAGCTGCCGAAGTTCTGGACGGGGCTCTGCCGGACGCTCGGGCTCGAGGCGTGGCTCGACGATCCCCGCCTCCGGACCATGGTCGGGCGCCACACGCACAAGGCGGAGCTGATCCGCGCCATCACGGAGCGCCTGGCAACCCGGACGGCCGCCGAGTGGGAGGCACGCTTCGCCGAGGCGGACGTGCCGTGCACCCGGATCCGCTCGATGCCGGAGATGCTGGTGGATCCCCAGGCGCTCCGGAACGGCACCCTGGCGACCGTCCAGCACCCGACGCTCGGACCGGTCCGGATGCTGGGTGTGCCCGTGCGCCTGGCGGGCACTCCCGGCGCGCCCGCGGGACCGCCCCCGGCGCTCGGCGAGCACACGGATGCGATCCTCGGGGAGGCGGGGCTCCCGGCGCCCGAGATCGCCCGCCTCCGGCAGGCCGGCGTCGTACGATAGCGGCGATCCGGGCGGCTTGCTGGCCGGGCCCGGACGGGCCATCCTGGGGAGGATGGGGCCTGGACACCACTCCCGAGCGGAGGGCTTCATGGGGACGATCCGCGTGCTCTCTCCCGTGGCCGACACCAAGGTCAGCCAGACGGCCTCCCTGCCCCTGCCCGGCACGCTCGCCGGCAAGCGGCTCGGCTTCCTCGACAACACGAAGGCGAACTTCGAGCTCTTGCTCCGCCGCATGGAGGCGCACCTCCGAGCGCAGGCGGGGCCGGTCGACGTCGTCTACGAGCGGAAGACGAACTCGTCCACCCCCGCCCAGCCCGAGGTCCTCGCCCGACTCCGCGACGTCGACCTGGTCGTCACCGGCTCCGCCGACTGAGGGTCCTGCACGTCGTGGAGTCTCCACGACGCGGTGACCCTCCAGCGGGCCGGCACGCCCGCGGTGGTGGTGACGACGACGGCCTTCCAGACGCTCGCCCATCACGAGGCCCACTCGCTCGGGATGGAGGACCTGCCGCTCCTGAT
>DATBGA010000175.1:0-1833 GCA_036558225.1 Candidatus Methylomirabilota bacterium
ATCCGGACGACGGGCAAGCCGGCTACGGCTCGACGGACGCCGGCAACGTGAGTCACGCGGTCCCGACGATCCATCCGTACATCCGCACGGCGCCCGACGGCGTCCCCGGGCACTCGCGCGAGTTCGCGGAGCACAACGCCACGCCGCTCGCGCGCGCGGGGATGGTCGCCGGCGCCAAGGCGCTGGCCCTGACCGCCCTCGACCTCCTGGCCGAGCCGGCCGCGCTCCAGGCGGCGAAGGACGAGTTCCGGCGGACGGCCTGAGCCCGGGCGCGGGCCCCCGGACGAGTCGAGGCGCGCGGATGCTCCCGGCCGGACCCTGCTCCTCGCGAGACCGCCGGGGGTGAGTGCCATCGCGGCGATCTGGCGCCTGGACGGCGCGCCGCTACAGCGGACGACCCTCGACCGGATGATCGAGCGCCTCGCGCCCCGCGCGGCCGACGCGGTGGGATCGTGGCTGGACGGTCCGGTCGGCCTCGGCCATCGGATGCTTCACGCCACACCCGAGTCGTGCCGCGAGACGTTCCCGCTGGCGGGCGACACGCGCGGGACCGTCGTGACCGCCGACGTGCGCCTGGACAACCGGACGGAGCTCATGTCGGCGCTCGGGCTCGCGCGCCGGCCCGCCGTCGAGGTGGGGGACGGCGAGCTTCTCCTCCGCGCCTGGGAGCGCTGGGGCGAGGAGTGCCCGGCGCGCCTGCGGGGCGACTTCGCGTTCGCGCTCTGGGACGCCCGGCGGCGCGTCATCTTCTGCGCCCGGGATCCGGCGGGCGTCAAGCCGCTCTACTACCACCTGGGGCCGCGGGTCTTCGCGGTCGCGTCGGGAACCGGGGCGCTGCTCGCGGTCCCGGACGTCCCGCGCCGGCTCGACGAGCTCAGGATCGCCGCCTGGCTCGTCCGGGGTGTCGACGACCGGGCGGTGACATCCTGGGAGGGCCTCCTCCGGCTCCCGGGGGGCCACGGCCTCGCCGTGACCGCCCGCGGCGGCGCGCCGCGCGCCTACTGGCAGCTCGATCCGGCCCGCGGACTCCGCCTCACGTCCGACCTCGAGTACGCGGAGCGCTTCCGGGACCTGTTCACCGACGCCGTGCGATGCCGCATGCGCAGCGCCTCACCGGTCGCCGCCGCGCTGAGCGGCGGGCTCGACTCGTCGTCGGTGGTGTGCGTCGCCCGGGCGATCCAGGAAGCGGCGGGGACGGGGCCGCTCCGCACCTACACCGCGCGCTTCCCGACGATCCCGGGCTGCGACGAGGGCGCCGAGGTCGCCCTGATCGAGGCCCGGGGCGGCCTGGCGCCGCGGCATCTGCGCGGGGACACGCTCGATCCCTTGGGTGACCTCGAGAAGCGGGCCGGGCTGGAGGACGAGACGTTCCACGCGCCCGGCTACTACATGCACCGCGCGCTGTACGACACCGCGCGATCCGACGGGGTGCGGGTCTTCCTGGAGGGCACTGGAGGCGATCTCGTCGTCTCGCACGGGACGGGGTACCTCCACGATCTCGCCCGCCAGGGGCGCTGGCTGGCGCTCGGCCGCGAGGCCCGTCAGCTCTCGCAGTCCTTCCAGCGGCCGACATGGCGGACGCTGCGCGCCGTCACGGGGGCAGTGGCGCCACCGCTGCTTCGCCGGACGTGGCGGCGCCTGCGCCGCCGGGGCCTGCTCGGGCCGCCGATGATCCGGGCCGATTTCGCGCGGCGGATCGGCCTCGAGGAGCGCCTTCGCGCCGCGGAGCTCTCGGGGCCTGGCTACGCGGCCGAGGCGGCGCGCTATCAGCACTGGCGCACGCTCGCGTCGGCGCGCCTCGCCGGCATCCTCGACACGCTGGCCGCCTCGGCC
>DATBGA010000176.1:0-13419 GCA_036558225.1 Candidatus Methylomirabilota bacterium
GGCGGCACCGCCGCCAGGAGCAGCGTCACCCGGGCCGCCGACTCGTCGTAGAGCCGCCGCGCCAGGACGTAGAGGCCCAGCGGGAACAGGAGCGACCACGCGACCGCGTTCAGCCGCACCAGGAGGACGGAGGGGCCGAACACGAAGAGCGCCGGCACCATGTGGAAGCCGTTCAGCGAGCCCATGAACGACTGCCGGTAGAAGAACACCGGCAGGTTCTCGCCGCTCAGGATGTGCTTGGCCATGAGGGCCACCGTCGCGTCGTCGCCGGAGATGTTCTCGTAGAACATCGCCGAGACGCGGACGAGCGCCGCCAGCCCCAGGAGCGCCGCGACGACGAGCCAGCGCGACCGCGGCGGGGGGCTCGGTGCCGGGCCTAGCGCGCTCGTGGCGTGTAGCTCTTGACGGACTCGTACTGCTCCGGCCACGGGAGGTCGTGGCCTTGCTCCCGGGCGGCGTGGCGGGTCCAGTAGGGATCGTAGAGGTGGCCGCGGGCGAGGACGCACAGGTCCGCCCGGCCCGCGGCCAGGATGGAGTTCGCGTCGGCGTACGTGGAGAGGTTCCCGACCGTCATCGTCGGGATCCCGACCTCGTGCCGGATCCGGTCGCTGAACGGCGTCTGGTAGAGCCGCCCGTAGACGGGCTTCTGGTGCGGGACCGTCTGTCCGGTGGAGACGGTGACAGCGTCGCAGCCGTGGGCCCGGAGCCTCGCCGCGATCCGCACCGCGTCCTCGGCGGTCGTGCCGCCCGGCGCCCAGTCGATGGCCGAGATCTTGACCGAGATGGGCTTGCCCGCGGGCCAGGCGGCCCGGACCGCGTCGAAGACCTCGAGCGGGTAGCGCATCCGGCGGTCGAGCGGGCCCCCGTAGGCGTCCGTGCGCACGTTGGTGAGCGGGGAGATGAAGCTCGCGAGGAGATACCCGTGCGCCATGTGGAGCTCGAGCATGTCGAACCCGGCGGCCTCCGCCATGCGGGCCGCCTCGGCGAACTGGTCGCGGACCAGGTCCATGTCGTCGCGGGTCATCTCGCGCGGGACCTGGCTGTGCGGGAGATACGGGAGCGGCGACGCCGACACCAGGGGCCAGTTCCCGTCCGGGAGCGGCTCGTCGATCCCCTCCCACATCCGCCGCGTCGACCCCTTGCGCCCCGCGTGGGCGAGCTGGAGTGCGACGCGCGCCGGCGTGTGGCGGTGGACGAACTCGACGATGCGCTTCCAGGCGTCGACGTGCTCGGGCTTGTACATCCCCGTGCATCCCGGGCTGATGCGCCCCTCCCGGCTCACGTCGGTCATCTCCGCGACGATCAGGGCCGCCCCGCCCGCCGCGCGGCTCCCGAGGTGGACCAGGTGCCACTCGTTCGGCGTCCCGTCCTCGGCGGAGTACTGGCACATCGGCGACACGACGATGCGGTTGGAGAGCACGAGATCCCGCAGCCGGAACGGCGTGAACATGGGCGGGGGCGCGGCCGGCGCCGTCGCAAGGGGCGCGCCGCTCTGCCGCGCGGCGCCCTCGGCGAACCACCGGTCCACCGTCGCGACGAAGCGGGGATCCCGGACCCTGAGGTTGTCGTGCGTGACGCGGAGGCTCCGCGTGAGCAGGCTCATCGCGAACTGGATGGGCTCGAGGCGCTGATACCGCTCGGTCGTCTCGAACCACTCGAGGCTCACCTGGGCCGCGCGCTGGAGGCTCTCGACCTCCGGCCGCCGCTCCGCCTCGTAGGCCGCGAGGGCCGCCGGCACCTCGGCGTGGTGCCGGAGCGCCCGGCTGAGCGCGATGGCGTCCTCCATGGCGAGCTTCGTGCCGGAGCCCACGGAGAAGTGTGCGGTGTGGGCGGCGTCGCCGACGAGGACGACGTTCCCGTGGGACCAGCGCTCGTTCCGGACGACCGGGAAGTTCCGCCACAGCGAGCGGTTCTTGAGGATCGGATGGCCCTTCAGCTCGTCGGCGAACAGCTCCTCGGTGAACACCGCCGTGTCGTCCTCGGACGCCTCGTCGAGGCCCGCCCGGCGCCAGGCGGCGTCGGTCGTCTCGAGGATGAACGTCGAGTGCTGGGCGTCGTAGCGATAGGCGTGGACTCGCCAGAGCCCGTGCACGTCCTCCTTGAAGAGGAAGGTGAAGGCCGGGAACGGGCACGTCGTGCCGAGCCAGACGAACCGGTTGGGCCGCCACTCGATCCGCCGGCCGAAGCGCTCGGCGTGCCGGGCCCGGATCGCGCTGTTGACCCCGTCGGCCGCGAGGATCAGGTCCGCGTCCCGGTACGGCGCGAGGTCGCGCACCTCGGTCTCGAACTCGAGCGTGACGCCGAGGCTCCGGCAGCGCCGCTGCAGGATGTCGAGGAGCCGCTGCCGGGACATCCCCGCGAAGCCGTGGCCGGTCGACGTCACGACCGTGCCGCGGTAGTGGATGTCGATGTCGTCCCAGTGCGCGAACGCGCCGACGATCTCGTCGTGCGTCTCGCGGTCCGCCCGGGCGAAGTGCTCGAGGGTGGCGTCGGAGAAGACCACGCCGAAGCCGAAGGTGTCGTCGGGGCGGTTGCGCTCCACGACGGTGACGTCGTGCGCCGGATCGGCCTTCTTCATGAGCGCG
Organism: Candidatus Methylomirabilota bacterium; assembly: GCA_036558225.1. Lineage (GTDB taxonomy): Bacteria > Methylomirabilota > Methylomirabilia > Rokubacteriales > DASRDR01 > DASRDR01. The sequence continues at coordinate 2,586 of DATBGA010000176.1, forward strand.
GCGAAGTAGAGCCCGGCCGGACCCCCGCCGATGCAGACGATCCTCAACCGCCGCGCCTCCCTCGACCTGGCGACCCGGGCGACCCGTCTGGACGCGAGCCGGGCACGCGTCGCGCGCTAGTGTATCATCGCGCCGTGAAGCTTCCGGACCGGGTCGCCCTCGTCACCGGCGGCGGCCGGGGCATCGGGCGGGCGATCGCACTCGCGTTCGCGCGCGAGGGTGCCCACATCGCGGTCACCGCGCGCACGGCCACGGAGATCGACGCGGTCGCGGCGGAGGTCCGGGCGCTCGGGCGCAAGGCCCTCGCGGTCTCCTGCGACGTCGGCGAGCGAGCCCAGGTCGACGAGGCCGTGCGGCGGGTCGCCGACGGCCTGGGCGCCGTCCAGATCCTGGTCAATAACGCGGGCATCGCCGTCTCCGCGAAGCTCGTCGACACCGACGACGCCCTCTGGGAGCGCCATCTCCGCGTGAACCTGACGGGCGCCTTCCTCGTGACTCGCGCCGTCCTGCCGGGCATGCTGGCCGCGCGCTGGGGGCGCATCATCAACGTCGCGTCCATCGCGGGGCGCCAGGGGTTCCCCCTCATCGCCGCCTACGCGGCCTCGAAGCACGGCCTGCTCGGGCTGACCCGGGCCCTCGCCCAGGAGGTCGTGGCGGCCGGCGTGACGGTCAACGCCATCTGCCCCGGCTACGTGGCGACCGAGCTGACGTGGGCCGGCGCCCGGAACATCCAGAAGCGCACGGGCCGCGCGTACGAGGAGGCGGTCCAGGCGCTGGCGGCCTTCTCCCCGCAGAAGCGCCTGATCGAGCCCGAGGAGGTGGCCGCGGTGGCCGTGCTGCTGGCCAGCGACGCGGCGCGCGGCGTAACGGCCCAGGCCTGGAACGTCGACGGCGGCGCGGTCCAGGCCTGAGGACGCCGATGGCTGCCTACCGCGGGTTCGACTACCGGATCGAGGACGGCGTGGGAACGGTGACGTTCGCCCGCCCCGACACGCTGAATTCCCTCACGTTCGAGATCTACGCCGACCTGGAGCGGCTGGCGCTCGACTGCCAGTCCGACGAGTCCGTCCGCGTCCTCGTCCTCGCCGGCGCCGGCAAAGGCTTCTGCTCGGGCGGCGACGTGCACGAGATCATCGGCGAGCTGTTCAAGCGCGACGTCAAGGGCATGCTCCAGTTCACGCGGATGACGGGCGCCGTCGTCCGCAACCTGCGCCTCCTCGAGAAGCCGGTGGTGGCGTCGGTCAATGGGATCGCGGCCGGCGCCGGGGCGGTGCTGGCGCTCGCGTCGGACTTCCGGATCCTGGCCGACGCGGCCCGCTTCGCCTTCCTCTTCACGAGGGTCGGGCTCACCGGCGCCGACATGGGCGCCGCGTTCCTGCTCCCGAAGGTCGTGGGGTTCGGGCGGGCGACGGAGCTCCTCATGCTGGGCGACACGGTCGACGCCGTGACTGCCGAGCGCTACGGGCTCGCGACCCGCGTCGTGCCCGCCGACCGTCTCGCCGAGGAGACGCGGGCGCTCGCGCGGCGGCTGGCCGACGGCCCGGGGCAGGCGCTCGGCATGACGAAGCGCATGCTCAACAACGAGTGGGGCATGGATCTCGCCTCGGCCATCGAGGCGGAGGCCCAGGCCCAGGCGCTCCTCCTCATGAGCGAGGACCACAAGGAGTTCTACCGCGCCTTCACGGAGAAGCGGTCGCCCCGCTTCACCGGGCGCTGACGGCACCGGCCGGGCGCGGGCGGCGCGGCCATCGTCAGGAAGGGGGAAGCCGTGCCGAAGGTGATCGTGAATCCGCCCTGGCTACCGAAGCCCTCGGGCTACTCGCACGGGATCGAGGCGCAGGGACGGACCCTGTTCATCGCCGGTCAGACCGCCCAGGATGCCGACGGCCGGATCGCGGCGGCCGGCGACCTGGTCGGGCAGTTCCGGCACGCGCTCGCCAACGTCGGCGCCGTCGTCGGGTCGCGCGGAGGAAGCCTGCGGGATCTCGTCAAGGTGACGTTCTACGTCGTCGACAAGCGAGACTACCGCGCGAAGGCCCGGGAGATCGGGCAGGTCTACCGTGAGATGATGGAGGGCCACTGGCCCGCCACGACGCTCGTGGAGGTGCGGGGGCTCTGGGACGACGACGCCCTCGTCGAGATCGACGCGATCGCGGTCCTCGGGTAGGAGGTTGGCGATGCAGGTCGGCCCCGTGTATCACACCGGCTTCACGGTGAGCGACATCGAGCGCTCGGTGGCCTTCTACCGCGACGTCCTCGGGCTCAAGCTGGTCAAGCGGCAGACGGGGACCGCGCCCTACCTCTCGACCGTCACCGGCTTCGAGGGGGTCCGCCTCGAGACCGCACACCTCCAGCCGGTCGCCGGCGGCAGCATGCTGGAGCTCCTCCAGTACGTGTCGCACCCCGCGCCGCCGACCGACCGCGCGACGAACCGTCCCGGGAATGGTCATCTCTGCTTCAAGGTCGACGACCTGCGCGGCGCTTGCGTGGAGCTCCGCCGGCGGGGCGTGACGCTGGTCTCGGAGCCGACGGAGATCACCGCGGGCGCCCACGCCGGTGGCTGCGCGGTCTACCTCCGCGACCCGGACGGCTTCACCGTGGAGCTCTACGAGGGCCCGTCGGCGAGCCCAGCCGCCGCGGCCGCCGCCGCGCCCGGCGCGGCGCGTCGCGGCTAGTGAGCGGGAACGGCCCGGCGCCGCTCGCTGGCCGGCTCGCCGGGGCGATCGTCTGGCGGCTGTTCGTCAGCGCGGCCTACACCACCGGCTTGACGCTCCTCATCCCCTTCGTCGTGCTGCGGCTCCAGCCCGCCGACCTCCATCTCGTGCCCGTCGGGATGTCGCCGGTGCTGCTGTGGGTCGCGATCGGGCTGATGACCGCCGCGCTCGTCGTCCGGCTCTGGGTGACCCACTCGCTGAGCGACTCGCTCAAGGCGCTGGGATTGCTGACCTTCCTCCCCGGGTTCATCGGCCTTCTCGCGGCGATCTTCGGGCGCGAGTGGCTCCTGACCCGCTTCGCGGAGACGGTTCCGCGCTTCCAGGAGGTCCGCCCGGCGGTCGAGCTCTACCTCGATCGCGCCGTGCCCCAGGTCGTCTACCTGACGGTGGGCTTCTTCGTGGCCGGAGTGCTCCTGCTGGTGCTGGGCGGCCGGCTCGCCCCGGGGCGGCGCGTCTGATCCCGAGGTCTCACCGGCCTCGCTGACCCCAGAGCAGGATCAGCAGCACGGGCACGTACAGCACGAGAACCCCCTGCAGCGTGAGCATGGGCTCTCCCGCCCCGGCCATGACCAGGGTGCCGCGCGCGAACGGCAGGAGGGCCCACACGGGATCGCCGAGCCCGTCGTTGAGAACCTTGCCCAGCAGGCCGATCACGGCGCCCGGGAACAGAAACGGCAGCAAGGACGCGACGAAGCAGACGGTGACGACGACCGTGAGAATCAGTGCCATCAGGGCCTCCTCGCACCGCCTATCGTCCGCCCGCCCCGCCGGCAAAGTCAAAGAAACGGTGGCGACCGTCGGCCCCCCGCCTCCCCCTGACATTGCCAGGGAGGAGCCTGACGCGCCGTTCCGGACCGGGCTGACGCCCGCCGGCCGCATCCCCCTCCGGCGCGGCGGCCGGAGCCACGGCCGGGCCCGGGCGACGGACGAGCTCCAGTGACCGGGGGGCCGCCGGTCAGCGACGCCGCGTTCTGGCAGCGCCTCTACGAGCAGGGAAGCGACCGGTGGGAGCTCGGCGGGCCCAGTCCCGCGCTCGTCGCCCACCTCGCCCGCCGGCCGCCGCCCCCTGGCACCGTGGCCGTCCCGGGGTGCGGCCGCGGTCACGACGCGCGCCTCCTCGCGCGTCGAGGGCACCGGGTCCTCGGCTTCGACTTCGTCCCGGAGGCGCTTCTCGCAGCGCGGGAGCTCGCCCGGCGCGAGCGAGTGGACGTCAGCTTCGAGGACCGCGACGTGTTCGGGCTCGCCCGCGCCTATCCCGCCTTCTTCGACGGGGTCTGGGAGTACACCTGTTACTGCGCCGTCGATCCCGCGCGGCGGGCGGAGTACGTCGAGGTGCTCGCGGCGATCCTCAGGCCGGGCGGGTGGCTCCTCGCCTGCTTCTTTCCCATGGGCGACAAGCCGGGCGGCCCGCCGTTCGCCGTGAGCGAGGCGGAAGTCCGGGAGCTCCTGGCCGCGCGCTTCGACCTGGTCGAGGACTACGTGCCCGACGTGTCGCCCGAGGGCCGCCAGGGCCGTGAATGGATGGTGCTGGCGCGGCTCCGGGGCGCCGCCTCCGACTAGCGCCGGATCGATCCGTTCCGCATCGAGCCGACTCCCGCGAGCCGACGCGAGGCGTGGTCGCCGCTGCCCGCATCCCGGATCGCGCGCCGCCACCCCGACGGGGAGCGGCCGGTCCGACGCCGGAAGGCCCAGGTGATGGCCGTGGAGCTGCCGAAACCCGCGGAGAGGCCCACCTCGAGCGCCGTCAGACGGTCGCCGTGGAGGAGTGCCTCAGCCCGCTCCGCTCTGAGGTCGGCGAAAGCGCCGCCGGTCCGCGCGTGACCCGCGCCGCGAGCTCGGGGCGCGGGCCCGAGATGAGGCGCGCCGCCGCAAACCGGGGTCCCTGGCGTCCGGGCTCTCGCCCGGGCTACCATGCCGGCGGCCGGCCGGGCCGGCGGCGCCGCGCGCCGCCCCCAGGCGACGAAGGACCCGGTTCGAGCCTGGAGGACGCCCATGGCCGCCTACGTCATCGTCGATATCGAGGTCACCGATCCGGCTCGCTACGCCGAGTACGGGCAGCGTGTTCCCCAGACGATCGCCGCGTACGGAGGCCGCTTCCTGGTCCGGGGCGGCGCGCACGAGGTCCTGGAGGGCACCTGGCGCCCGCGACGGCTGGTGGTAGTGGAGTTCCCAAGCCTCGCCCAGGCCCGCCGGTGGTACGACTCGGAGGAGTACCGCGAGCCCAAGGCGATGCGGCTCGCCGCGTCCAACGGGAACGTCGTCTTCGTCGAGGGCGCGTAGCGTGGCGGCGCCGGCCAACGTCGTCGTCGAGCGCGGCGGCCCGATCGCCACCGTCACGCTCGACCGGCCCGAGCACCGGAACTCGCTTAGCGATGCCATGCTCGGCGAACTGATCGAGGCGCTCGGAACCCTCCGCGACGACGCGCGGTCGCGCGTGGTGATCGTGACCGGCGCGCCGCCGGTCTTCTCGGCGGGCGCCCACTTCCCTGCCAAGCGCGGTATGTCCGCCGAGGAGCGCCGGCGGGTCTTCCTCTCCACGCCGAACCAGTTCCGGCGGCTCTTCGAGCGGGTCACGACGCTCCTCGAGAATCTGGAGCAGGCGACGATCGCCATGATCAACGGCCACGCGATCGGGGGCGGCTTCGGCCTGACGCTCGCGTGCGACTTCCGGTGGGCCGCGGCCGAGGCCACGCTGGGGATCCCCGAGGTCGACCTCGGCGTCCCGCTCGGCGTGGCGTCGACCACCCGCTTCGTGCGGCTCGTCGGCCCCGCCCGCGCCAAGGAGATCATCATGGAGGGGCGACGGTACACCGCCGCCGAGGCGGAGGCGATGGGCCTCGTCCACCGCGTGGTGCCGGGCGATCGGCTGGCCGCCGCCGTGCGCGAGTACGCCGAGCGCCTCGCGGCGAAGCCCTTCGCGCCGCTCGCGCAGGTGAAGGCCCGGATCAACGCCATTGCCCGCACGGGGATCCCCGAGGTCAACGCGATGACCGAGGGCTTTCTCACGCGCGAGTGAGGGCGTGACGCCGCCGGCCGGCGCCCAGGGATCCGCCTCCATGCTCGCGGGGATCCGCGTCCTCGACCTCTCGCGGGTCCTCGCAGGCCCCTACTGCGCGATGCTCCTCGGCGATCTCGGAGCGGACGTCATCAAGGTCGAGCGTCCCGGGCAGGGCGACGACCTCCGCGAGTGGCGCGCGCGCACCGGGCGCCCGGGCATGAGCGCCGTCTTCGCCGCGGTCAACCGGAGCAAGCGCGGCATCGCCATCGACCTCCAGCACGCGGAGGGCGCGCGGCTCCTCCGCGAGCTGGCGGCCCGCGCCGACGTGCTCGTCGAGAACTTCGTCCCGGGGGTCGCCGACCGTCTCGGAGTGGGTTACGAGGCCGTGAGCGTCGTGAACCCGGGAATCGTCTACGTCTCGGTCAGCGGGTTCGGCCAGACTGGCCCCTACGCCCAGCGCCCCGGCTACAACACCATCGCCCAGGGAATGGGCGGCCTCATGGGCATCACCGGGATGCCCGGTCACCCGCCGACCCGCGCGGGTGGGTCGATCGCCGACCTGGCGGCCGCCTATCTGGCGTTCGGTGCCACGAGCGCGGCCCTGGTGCACCGGCTCCGGGCCGGCCGCGGGCAGCATCTCGACGTGAACCTCCTCGCGGCGACCCTGGGCCTCCTCCCCGACCCCGTCGCGCATCTCTTCGACTCCGGCAAGCGACCAGCGCGCGTGGGGAACAGGAACCCGACGCTCACGCCCGCCGAGGCCTTCCGGACGCAGGACGGCTGGCTCAACGTCGTGCTGATGAACCCGGGACAGTGGGACCGATTCTGCCGGGCCCTCGGCGACGACGTCCTGCGGACGGAGCCGCGCTTCGCGACGAACCTCGGCCGCCTCGAGAATCACGACGAGATGAAGGCCCGCGTCGAGGCCGCCCTCGCCACCGCGCCGACGGCGGAGTGGGTCGCCCGCTTCGAGGCGGCGTCGATCGCGGGCGGGCCGATCTACGAGCTGGACGAGGTCTTCGACGACCCGCAGGTGCGACACCTGGGGCTTCTGGCGGAGGTGGAGCAGCCGACGTACGAGGCGCACGGAGGGCGGGTGCGGATGCTGGGCTTCCCGTTCCGCGCGTCGGCGACCCCGGCGTCGATCCGGCGACCGGCGCCGCTGCTCGGCGAGCACACGGCCGAGGTGCTGACCGAGGTCCTCGGGCTCTCCGCGGCGGAGGTCGCGCGGCTGGCGGAGTCCGGCGCGATCGCCCTCGGGCCTGGCCCGTGAGCCGTCGGGCCGTCAGCCTTTCGGCCGGGTCGCGACGAACAAGTAGCGCGTCAGGCTGAAGAAGTACTCGCCGCCCTTCGCGCGCGCGAGGAGATCCGTCCTCCAGGCCTCGGCTTCCTCGCGGGGGACGCCGTGGCGAACGGCGAGATCCGCGATTGGCGCGATCAGCCCGCCGCTGAAGGTGTTGGCACCTCCGTCGAGCTCCAGCACGGGGATCGCTGCCGCGTGCGCGAGCTCGAGGCCGGCCCGGCCCAGGAGCCCCGGCAGCCGCGCCGGGAGGTGCGGCTGGACGAAGTACCCGTTGCGCGCCTCCATCACCCGGCGATGCCGATCACGGTCGGACGTCAGCCACACGCAGGAGTCCCAGTCGGTGTCGACGACGGCCAGGCGGCCGCCGGGGCGGAGCACGCGCGCGGCCTCTGCCAGCGCGCCGTCGACGTCGGGGACGTAGAGGTAGACCTGGACCGCGGTGACGAAATCGAAGGCCGCGGTCGGGAAGGCGAGGCGGGCCGCGTCGCCCTTCAGGACCTCCACGTGGTCCCCCAGCCCCTCCCGCTCGATGCGGGCGCGGGCCGCCTCCAGCATCTCCGGGCTCTCGTCCACGCCGACGACGCGCCCGCCGGGCCCGACCTCGCGACCGAGCTCGCAGGCGAGGAACGCCGGCCCGCATCCGACGTCGAGCCCGCGCTCGCCGGGCCGGGCCCGCAGCGCGGCCCGCGTGGCCGCGCGCTGAGCGGCAATCGCGGGCGACGCGTACACGCTCTGGAGTCGCGCCGCCTCGCGCGCGCCGAACTTCGCGGCCATCGGGCACCTCCCGGGGAAAGGCCGGCGGCCAGCCCGGCCCCGAGGTCGCGCGGAGCTCGAGCGTCGGCCGGGCCGACGTGTCGTGCGAGCCTGATCCTACATCGGTCCGGGCCCCGAAGGGCGCGCGACCTGCGTCGGGCCGCCACCCGTGACCCCTCGCAAGGGTTGTCGTGCACGTGGAAGTTGGCTACCATTGCGCAGCGCGGTGTCGGTCGCCGGACACAGGAGGGCCCCGGGTTGGCGGTCGCGATCGAGGAAGGTCTCCCGCCGAAGTCGCTGTGGCCGGAGCGGGTCTACACCCTCCCGGAAACCCGCTATCCCGTCCGGCTCAACGTCGCGACGGCCCTCCTCGACGCCAACGCCGACGGAGGACGGGCGGGCCGACCGGCCATCCACTATCAGGACCAGGTGCTCACCTACGGCGACCTGCAGAAGCTGGTCAACCGGCTCGCCAACGGCCTCCGGGCGGCCGGCGTCGACCGCGGGGACCGCGTCCTCCTACGGATGACCAACTGCCCGGAGTTCATCGTCACCTGGCTGGCGTGCCAGAAGCTCGGGGTCGTGACCGTGTCGACGATGCCCCTGCTCCGCGCCCGGGAGCTCGCCTACATCGCCAACGACGCGGAGACGCGCGTCGCCGTGGTGTCGAGCGGCCTCAGGGAGGAGCTCGACCGGGCCCGCCTCGCGGCCCCGGGCATCGAGCGGCCGATCGTGGTCGGCGAGGCTCGCCCCGGCGACCTCTCGTGGGCGAGCCTCCTCGACGGCCAGCCGGAGCGCTTCCAGGCCGCGGACACCCGAGCCGACGACACCGCGATGATCGCGTACACGTCGGGCTCCACCGGCGTGCCGAAGGGGTGCGTCCACCAGCACGCGGACGTCCTCGGGTCCGCCGACTCCTACGCGCGGTACGTCCTCCAGCCCACCGAGGAAGACCGGTTCGGCGGCCACCCGACGCTCGCCTTCACGTTTGGGACCGGGGGGCTCCTCGTGTTCCCCTTCCGATTTGGCGCCGCGACCGTCCTGTCCGGACCCTTCGACGCGGAGCGGATGCTCGAGACGTTCCAGCGGCAGCGCGTGACGGTGGCCTTCTGCGCGTCCACGTCGTACCGCCTCATGCTCGCGGTGCCAGACATGGCCCGGCGGTTCGACCTCGGGAGCCTCCGGCTCTGCGTCTCCGCCGCCGAGCCCCTGCCCGCGGCGACCTACGAGGCGTGGGTCGCCACGACCGGCAAGGAGTGTCTCGACGGGATCGGCTCGACCGAGATGTTCCACATCTTCGTGTCGTCCGTGGCCGGCCAGGTCCGCCCGGGGGCGACCGGCGTGCCGGTGCCGGGCTACGACTGCCGCGTCGTCGACGAGGAAGGCCGCGAGGTCCCGCGCGGGACGCCCGGTCTCATCGTCATCAAGGGCCCGACCGGGTGCAAATACTGGCGAAAGCCCGAGCGGCAGGCCGAGTACGTGAGGTTCGGGGGCTGGAACGTGACGGGCGACGTCTACGTCCACGACGACGACGGCTACTTCTCGTACCAGTGCCGCTCCGACGACATGATCGTGACCGGCGGCTACAAGATCCCGGGGCCGGAGGTCGAGCACGTGCTGGACGAGCACCCGGCCGTCGCCGAATCGGCGGTGGTGGCGGCCCCCGACGCGATGCGCGGCGCCGTGCCGAAGGCGTTCGTCGTCCTGCGCCCCGGGTTCACGGCCACCGACGAGCTGGCGAAGGAGCTTCAGGACCACGTCAAGAAGCAGCTCGCTCCCTACAAGTACCCGCGCCAGGTCGCGTTCGTCCGGGCGCTGCCGCACACGGAAACGGGCAAGATCCGCCGGGTGGAGCTCCGGCAGCAAGAGGCAGGGCGCGCCGCACCGCCTTGACCCCGCCGTTCCCCGAGCCCGGGCCCGGTCCCGCGGCTCACCGACAGGCTCTCCAGGAAGCGGGCCGCCACGGCCCGGGAAGGAGGCGTGATGGACGGCAAGAAGGTGACGATCGTCGCCATCGTGGCGATCCTCATCGGGCTACTCGTCGGATACCTCATGTGGGGTGCGAACGTGAAGTCGCTCCAGGGGGAGCTCGACCAGCTCAAGTCGCGGCTCGCCGAGGCGCAGAAGGCCGCGACGCGCGAGAAGGAGCTGAGCGACAAGCTCGCGGCGATGGAGGCCCAACTGAAGCAGGTGAGCGACGACCTGGCCAAGGAGAAGGCGAAGCGAGAGCAGATGCAGGCGCAGGTGTCCAAGGGCAAGAAGTGAGACGGGAACGCGTGGGGCACGAATGGGAGGTGCCATGCAAGCCGTCGTGATCGCGATCATCGCCGCCATCATCGGGCTGGGCATCGGGTACGTCACGTGGGGGTCGCAGTCGGCGCAGGCCGCGAAGGACGTGGCCGCGGCGAAGGCGCAGCTCGAGGAGGCGCGCAAGGCCGCCGAGCGGGAAGGCCAGCTCGCGACCAAGATCCAGGAGGCCGAGGCCAAGCTCAAGGAGTCCCAGGAGGCCCTCAAGACCGAGACGGACCAGGCGAAGAAGCTCGAGGGCATCCTGGCCAAGCGCAAGAAGAAGTAGCAGCCGGAGGAGGGCGACCCCGCGTCGGCGGCCGGACGGGACGCCAGCCGGCGCGGTGCTTCCCTCGGATGAGCCGTCCATGTCGGGTTCCTGGGCCGTTTGGCTCAGGGCCCCTCTGGCGGGTTTCTCGCGCGGCGCGTTCAGTGTAGGCTCTAGGCATCGTCTCGCGTCATCACGGGCGGCGGGGCGTCTGCCCGCGCGCCGAGCTCGCTCGACCGCATCCCTAGCGCCGGAGACTGAGGAGGAAAGCGCATGGACCGGCAGACACGTCGGACGTTCCTCAAGACTGCCGTCATCGGGAGCGGCGCCGCCGCCGGGATGGCCACCGGCCCCTGGGTCCTGCGGGCCCGCGCCCAGGGCGGCCCGGTCAAGGTCGGTCTCGTGCTGCCCTACTCCGGCGTCTACGCGGAGCTCGGGAACAGCATCACCCAGGCGATGGAGCTCGTCTTCGCCCGGGAGAACTGGACGGTCGCCGGCCGCAAGATCGAGAT
>DATBGA010000177.1:0-40574 GCA_036558225.1 Candidatus Methylomirabilota bacterium
TGCCGCTGACGTGGGCGGCTTCTCCGGACGGAGGATCGCCAGTCGCATCGGGCGTCCTGGGCCGGCGGCGGGGCTCGCGTGATCCTCGCTCGCTCGGCGGCCCTGCCGTCCTCAGACGGTAGCGCGACCGGGCGGCCGGCAACGGTGCGACCTCTCGACGCGCCCTTGCCCAACGGGCCGGCCACGGGCTACAGTCTCAGCCCGGTGACCGCGAGGACCGACCGAGGGAGGTGACCGTGGACGAGAAGTGGCGGCGGTTCCGGGCGAGCTTCGAGGCGGCCCTCGCCGAGCAGCTCGACGGGCGGCCGGCGGCGTTCAAGGCGCTCTGGTCGCACCGGCCGGACGTCTCGCTCTTCGGCGCCCTGGACGGGCTCGAGCTCGGCTGGGCGGAGGTCGACGCCCGGCTCGACTGGGTGAGCGAGCGGGTCCGCGCGACCGACCTCCAGGTCGAGAACCTCCGGACCACGGCGAGCACGGACCTCGCGCTCACGGTCGATCTGGAGCGGATGCGGCGCCTCGCGGACGGCCAGGCGGTGCCGCGCGTGCTGCGCGCGACCCAGGCCTACCGGCTCGAGGATGGCGAGTGGAGGATCTTCCACCGCCACGCCAACGAGCTGCGCCCCTCCGGTCGCTAGCTCAGCCCGTCGTCCAAGCCAGCGCCGCGGGGTGGCGCCGCCGCCGGCCCGCGCCTATACTCCTGGGGTGCCGCGAGGCCGGATGCGGGCCCTGCGGTGCCGCGGGCCGCCGGCTGGCCGCCCGCGACGGCAAGCGACCCTCACGATGGACCCCACGCGGGAAGGAGCCTGACGTGCGCGAGAACACGGTCAAGTCGATCTGGGCGAAGGGCGGGGTCGTGGTCAACGGGTGGCTGTCGATCCCGTCGAGCTTCTCGGCGGAGGTCATGGCGCACCAGGGCTTCGACTCCCTGGTCGTGGACATGCAGCACGGCGTCGTCGACTATCAGACCGCGGTGACGATGCTCCAGGCGATCTCGACGACGGGCGTGATCCCGTTCGCACGCGTGCCCTGGAACGACCCCGCCCACATCATGAAGATCCTGGATGCCGGCGCCTACGGGATCATCTGCCCGATGATCAACTCCCGGAAGGAGGCCGAGCAGCTCGTCCGCACGTGCAAGTACGCGCCGAAGGGCTACCGGAGCTTCGGCCCCGTGCGCGCGTCGATCTACGGCGGCACGGACTACGCGCAGCACGCGAACGACACGCTGGTCGTGATGCCGATGATCGAGACGAAGGAAGCCGTCGAGCACATCGACGACATCCTGAGCACGCCCGGCATCGACGCGGTCTACGTCGGCCCGTCGGACCTCGCGCTCACCCTCGGCTGCACGCCCAAGCTCGACCACACCGACGCGCCGGTCGTCGAGGCCCTCGGGACGATCCTGGCCGCCTGCAAGCGCCACAAGGTGGCCGCCGGCATCCACAACGCGACGAGCGGCTACGCGCTGAAGATGGCGAGTCAGGGCTGGCAGTTCGTGACCCTGGCCAGCGACAGCCGTTTTCTCGCCGCGCGGGCCGCCGAGGAGGCCGCCGCCGTGAAGCAGACCGTCGCCAGCGGGAAGCTCCCCGCGTACTAACCACGTCCGCGCCGACCGTCGGCTGCCGCGCGACGACGTGGCGGCTCCTGAAGGCCGTCTCCGACCGAGGTCCGTCCACGGTGCCCGCCTCCCCTCGTCCGCCGGGGCCGCCGGACCCGCGACGCGACGCCGGCGGGCCCCTGTGGGCGGCGGCGAGCGTCCCGGTCGGGGCCGCCGTCGAGCCGGACCTTCTCCAGCAGGACGCGGCGTACGTCGCCACGCTCCTGCGCGAGTTCAACGCGATCACGCCCGAGAACGCGTTGAAGTGGGGCGTGGTCCATCCTTCCGAGCGCGCGTGGAACCTCGAGCCCGCGGACCGGCTCGTCGCGTTCGCGGAGGCGAATCAGCTGCGCGTCCACGGTCACACGCTCGTCTGGCACGGCCAGCTCGCCGGCTGGCTCACGCCGGCCCTGACCCGCCCCGAGGTGGCGCGCGCGCTCGCCGCCCACATCGAAACCCTCGTGGGCCGCTACGCGAGGCGCATCGCCTCCTGGGACGTGGTCAACGAGGCGGTCGCCGCCGACGGCGGCGGCCTCCGCGACACCTACTTCCTCCGTGCCTGCGGGAAGGACTACGTCGAGGCGGCCTTTCGGCTGGCCCACGCGGCCGATCCCGGCGCCCGGCTCTACTACAACGACTACGGCGCCGAGGGCGCGGGGCGAAAGTCAGACGCGGTCTACGCGCTCGCCCGCCGCCTCCTCGACGCGGGCGTTCCGCTCCACGGGGTCGGGCTCCAGATGCACCTGCGGGTGACCCGACCTCCGTCAGTCGCCGCCGTCGCGGCCAACGTCGCCCGGCTCGTCGGGCTCGGCCTCGAGGTCCGGATCTCGGAGATGGACGTCCGGATCCGCCGCGTCCGCCGCGGGGATCCCCTGGCCCGCCAGCGCCGCGTCTACCACGACGCGATCGCCGGCTGCGCGGGGATGGCGGGGTTCGCGGGCGTGACCTTCTGGGGCGTGAGCGACCGGCACTCCTGGGTCCACGGGGAGTTCGGCCGGGACGCGCCGCTCCTGTTCGATCGGGACTACCGGCCGAAGCCGGCCTACCACGGCGTGCGCGAGGCGCTGGCGGCGGCTCAGAAGGCCCAGTCGACGCCGAGCGTCCAGCCCGAGAACGACTCGGACCAGAAATAGGAGCCGGCCAGCCCGATCTGCTTCACCTTCCAGAGCCAGCCCCCTGGATCGAGCGCGACGTAGGCGCCGGTCGAGTAGAAGTGATCGGTCTTGAGGCTGTCGCGGAGCCCGCCGAAGAGCTCCGCGCGGTCGAGGAACACCCCCACCAGGAGCGGCCAGCCGGCGACGGCCCACGGCGTGGCGACGTCGAGCGCGACGCGGTTGTTCCAGACCTGGGAGTCGCTCGTGAACGAGTACGCCTCGGTCGAGCGCGCGATCGGCACGGTCGCGAAGTACGTGTAGGTCGACGTGAGCCCGACCGTGACGCGCCCGAAGGTCGGCCGGTAGCGGAGGGCGAGCGAGGGCACGAACGTGAGCGTGTGCGTGTGCCAGTTGACGAGGCGCCCGTCGACGGCCTGCTCGGCGGCGCGGCCCGGCTCGGTCCCGGCGTCGAAGTCGTTCTCCGTGTACGCGTAGAGGAGACCGAAGCTCGGCAGCACGCTCAGGTCCGGCAGGAGCCCGATGCGCGCGCCGCCGCCGAGGCCGAGCGAGTAGGTGGTGTAGGTGGACTCGTTGCCGGCCAGCGGGCCGTCGCGGAACTTGTTGACGAAGTAGGCGGTGCCCGCCGAGCCGAGGAGCACCGGCGTCCACGTGAGCCCGGCGATGCCGAGCGGCCGGGGTTCGCCCCATTCCACGCTCCACGGGTACTTGAGGATGCCGGCGTCGACGCCGTTGAAGCTCCAGGTGAAGAGCCCGCCCTGCGGCACCTCCTGGCCGCCGAGGATCACGGTCGCCTCGACGCGGTTCCCCACGACCTGGTCGAGCTGGTCCCGGATGTCGGCGAGCGACGGGGCCGCCTGGGCCGCGGCGCACCGGGCCCCGCCGAGCAGGCACAGGACCGGCACGAGCAGGACGGAGAGCCACGACCAGGACGGCGCTCGACGCAACGAGGTCCAGGCTACCAGGGGCACGCCGGGGATCGAAGGACCGAGCGCCGAGGCGCCATCCCGCCGCAGGCTCAGAGCGGGCGGGCGAAGGAGAGCTCGTGCCCGTCCGGGTCCGTCAGGTGGAAGTAGCGCTCGCCCCACTCCGCGTCCCGCGGCGGGGCCTCGGAAAGGAGCCCGGCCGCGCGGGCCCGGGCGTGGAGGGCATCCACGTCGTCGACGTGGATGATCACCCGGCCCCACCAGCTCCACCGGGCCTCCGGCGGCGCCGCGATCAGGTTCAGATAGCTCTCCCCGACGGTGAAGGACGTGAACGCCGCCGTCGCGCCGCCGCTCGCCGGCTCGAAGCCGAGCGCACGGTAGAAGCCGACGGCGCGCGCCATGTCCCGGGTGGCGAGGGTGACGGCGCTGATCGCGCGGAAGCGCGGGCGGTCCACGCGGCATTGTAGCCCGTGCCAGGGCCGGGCCGGCCCCGGCGACCCCGGAGCGTGCCCTTTCCTTGGGCAGCGTGGTCGCGAGCTAGGCAGCCGCTCGATACGGGCTCCGGCGCAATCGACGGGAGGTTCCGCCACGACGCGCACTTGCGGGGCAGTCGCGGCCGCGGTGCCGGTGGCACTCGCGTTGCACCCGCCACCGGCCGACAGGAGGAGACCCATCGCATGAAGAAGATCGAGGCGATCATCAAGCCCTACAAGCTCGACGAGGTGAAGGACGCGCTGACCGGGATGGGGGTCATCGGCATGACCGTCTCGGAGGTGCGCGGGTTCGGGCGGCAGAAGGGGCACACCGAGCTCTACCGCGGCTCGGAGTACACGATCGACTTCCTCCCGAAGATCCGCATCGAGATCGTCGTCGCGGAAGCGATGGTCGACAAGGTCGTGGACACGATCGCCGCTGCCGCCCGGACGGGCGCGATCGGCGACGGGAAGGTGTTCGTCACGCCCGTCGAGATGGCGGTCCGCATCCGGACCGGCGAGCGCGACGAGGCGGCGCTGTAGCGCCATGTCGGTGAGCTGCGGCCGCTGACCTCAGGGTTGCGCGGCCTAGGAGGGCCAATGGTGTCCCGACCCACGCATTTCCTACTCCTCGCAGTGCTCGTCGCTCTCCTTTCCGTCGGCTTCGGAGCGCCCGACAGCCTGGCCCAGCAGGCGCCGGCTACGCCCGCACCCGCGGCCCCCGCGTCGGCCCCGGCCGATCCGGTGGCCGAGCTCACCGGCAAGCTGGGCGACCTGAAGGTCGCCGCCGACACCGTGTGGGTGATGATCACCGCCTTCCTCGTCTTCTTCATGAACCTGGGCTTCGCGATGGTGGAGTCCGGGCTCTGCCGGGCCAAGAACGCGGTGAACATCCTCGCGAAGAACTTCATCGTTTTCGCGGTGTCGTCGCTCGCATTCCTCATCCTCGGCTGGGGGCTCATGTTCGGCGATGGCACGCCCTTCTTCGGCATGCACGGACTCCTGCTCGTCGGCGGCCAGGACAACAGCCCGGCCACCGGCGACGCGTACAAGGGCGTCTACTCCGCCATCAACTGGACTGGCGTGCCGCTCTGGGCGAAGTTCTTCTTCCAGCTCGTCTTCGCCGGCACTGCCGCCACCATCGTCTCCGGCGCGGTGGCGGAGCGCATCAAGTTCCTGGCCTTCATCGTCTTCAGCTTCCTCATCGTCGGCATCATGTACCCGATCACTGGCCACTGGATCTGGGGCGGGGGCTGGCTCGCGAAGCTCGGCATGTGGGACTTTGCCGGCTCCACCGTCGTCCACTCGGTGGGAGGCTGGGCTGCCCTCGCCGGGGCGCTGGTGCTGGGTCCGCGGCTGGGGAAGTTCGGCAAGGATGGTCGGACCAACCCGATCCCGGGCCACAGCATGACGTCCGCGACGATCGGCGCCCTCGTGCTCTGGTTCGGATGGTTCGGGTTCAACCCTGGCAGCACGATGGCGGCCGTGCCCGGCGACATCGCCCGCATCGCGGTCACCACCAACATGGCAGCCGCGTCGGCCACGTTCAGCGCCACGGTGGTCGCTTGGCTGGTCCTGGGCAAGCCGGACCTCTCCATGATCATCAACGGGGCGCTCGCCGGGCTCGTCGCGATCACCGCGCCCTGCGCGTTCGTCAGCATCCCCAGCTCGGTGGTCATCGGGCTGCTCGCCGGCATCATCGTGGTCTTCGCGGTCCTCTTCTTCGACCGCGTGAAGATCGACGACCCGGTGGGGGCCGTGTCCGTCCACCTCGTCTGCGGCGTCTTCGGCACCCTGGCCGTGGGGCTCTTCGCCCAGGACGCGATGACACCGAACACGACCGGGAACGGCCTGTTCTTCGGAGGGGGGCTGAGCCTGTTCCTCGCGCAGCTCCTCGGCGTCGTCGCGGTCGGCGTCTTCACGTTCGTCGTCTCGCTCGTCGCCTGGCTCGCGATCAAGGCCGCGATGGGGATCCGGGTGAGCCCCGAGGAGGAGCTCGAGGGCCTGGACGTCGGCGAGCACGGCATCGGCGCCTACCCGGACTTCTCGACCGTTGCGCCGCACGCGCGTCTGAGCCCGCTGCCGGGGGCACCGGTCCCGGCGGGCGTCTCGGCCGCTCTCAGTCAATCCGTCACCGGGCACTGATCGGACGCCTCCGGATCGGTGTGCGCAGGACCGTCCTCAGGCCGCCGGGGGATCCTCCGGCGGCCTGAGCCTTTCCTCTTGCCGGCTCACCGCCCGGTCTACGCGTCGCGGAGGGGCGTGACGACTTCCTGCCAGACGCGGCGGGCGCCGGCCGCGCTGTAACGAATCGGGCACGTGTAGATGAGATGGGTCGCCCCCGCGGCCACGAACTCGCGCGAGAGGGCCACCAGGTCGGCTGCGCCGTTCTGGATCGCGTCGGCGCCGAACTGGATCGAGCGCTCGACGGCGGCCGGATCGCGCCCGGCCTCCCGGCAGTAGCCGTCGAGGAGCGCCGACAGGCGCCGGAACTCCGCGGGCGTGCCCTTCGACATGTTCCACTCCTGGCCGTGCCGCGCGACGATCCGGAGCCCGACCTTCTCCCCGCTGGTCCCGAGCACGATGGGCGGGTGCGGCCGCTGGACGGGCTTCGGCTCGTGGTAGGCCTCGCGCACCTGGTAGTACGTCCCCTCGACCGTCGCCCGCGGCTCCGTCCAGAGCGCCCGCATGATCCGGCACGCCTCCTCGAGCCGGCGCATCCGCTCGCCGAGAGGCGGCAGCGGCAGCCCGTACTGCCGGTGCTCGTCCTCGTGCCAGCCCGCGCCCAGGCCCACCTCGACGCGCCCCCGCGAGACCACGTCCACCGTCGTCGCGATTTTCGCGAGGACGGCGGGATGACGGAAGGTGTTGGCCGTCACCATCAGGCCGCCGCGGATCCGCCGCGACTCGACGAGGAGCGCGGTGAGGAGCGTCCAGCCCTCGTCCTCCGACTTCGACTGGTCGTTCTGGTTGAGGAGGTGGTCGTGGGCCCAGCCGGTGTCGAATCCGAGGCGGTCGGCCTCGAGCCACGCGTCGCGGATCTCCGCGTACGTCCCGCCCATCTGGGCGACCTTCAAGCCGAACCGGAGGCGTCGTCGGGACACGGTCGGTCTCTCCTTTGTGTGGCGCCGATCAGGCGCGCGTGACCTGCGAGAGCCCCGGCAGGCGGCCGAGGAAGTTGCCGGTGACGCCGCCGTCGACGACCAGGTCGTGGCCGTTCACGTAGCGGGCGTCGGACGAGAGCAGGAACGCGATGGCCGCGGCCATGTCGTCGGGCACGGCAACGCGCCTCAGCGGGACCAGCGCGTCCCGCTCCGCGGCGACCCCAGGATCCGCGTAGACGCGGGCCGTCATCCCCGTGCGCGTCATGCCGGGCGAGACCGAGTTGACGCGGATGCCATCGGGGCCGAGCTCCTGCGCCAGCACGCGGACCAGCATGATGACGGCCGCCTTGCTCGGACCGTAGGCGCCGAGGCCCGCGTGGGCGTGGGTGCCCGACATGGAGCCCACGGCCACGATGGCGCCGCCCGAGGCGCGGAGCGCGGGATGCGCCGCCTTGGCGAGGAGCCAGGTCGCGCGCGTGTTCACGGCGAAGAGGCGGTCCCAGTCCTCGACCGAGTAGTCGACGAGGGGGCCGGGCCGGTTGATGCCGGCGTTGCTGACGAGCCCGTCGAGGCCGCCGAAGCGCTGGACCGCCTCGGCCACGGCCCGCTCCGGCGCGTCCGGCGCGCCCATGTCACCGTGGATGGGCAGAACGTCGGCGCCGAAATCGCGCAGCTCGCCGACGAGGCCGTCCAGTTGGCTGGGCGGCCCGACGTCGACCGCCGCCACCCGGGCGCCCCCGCCGGCCGCTCGCGCGTCCCGGGCGAGCCGGACGCACGTGGCACGGCCGATCCCGCTCGCCGCTCCGGTCACGAGCACACGCATGAGGCCTCCCTTCGTCTGATCCACGTCCCCCCTCTGATCACGGCCTTCGGCCTGTGGCGTGACGCGGCGGCCTCGGGCCGATCCGGCCCCTGGAGTCCGGCTCGGCGGACGCCTCAGGCGAGCCAGGCGAGGATCGCCTCGGCGAGCGCGCGCGGCGCGTCGAAAGTCACGTGGTGGTGGGCGCCCGGAATCTCCTCCAGCGTCGCCGACGGCAGAGTCTTGGCCATGCGGCGGGCGACCTCCCGCTCGAGGATCGTGCTGTGCTCGCCGCGCACGACGAGCGTGGGCGCCGTGATGCGCGGCAGGAGCGCCCAGCAGTCGACCGGCACCCGCGTGCGCTCGCACGCGGGGTCGAAGCGGTAGCGCCAGCGGCCCGACGCGAGCCGCACGACGCCGTGGCGGGCAATAGTCCGGAGGAGCGCCGGCGACGCGGTCGTCTCCGCGGGGCGGAGCCGGAAGCGGGCGAGCGCGGCACCCAGGCTGGGGAACTCGGTCTGGGGACGCGGGAGCCGGCGCTGGATCGCCCGGAGGCGCTCGTAGTTGACGTGGGGCCGCGCGTCGAGGACGACCAGGCGCGCGAGCCGTTCCGGGTGCCACGCGGCGAACGCCATGGCGTTGTGGCCACCCATGGAGTGGCCTGCGACGACGACGTCCTCGAGCCCGAGCCCCTCGATGACGCCGGCGAGCTCGGCCGCGAAGTCCTCGCTCCGGTACGCGGGGGGTCTGGGCCACGCGCTCCGGCCGTGGCCCCGCCAGTCGAGGGCCAGCACGCGGAGGCGGCGGGCGAGGTGGGGCGCGACCGGATCCCACCAGTGGGCGTGGGCGGCGGCGCCGTGGAGCGCTAGGAGCGGCCGGCCGTCACCGCCCCAGTCGCGGTAGCGGAGACGTAGGCCGTGGACGGTGACGAAGCGGTCGCGAGGGCGCGGGGTGCCGGGCATCCCCCCGATTATGCCGTGTATACGGAGAGCCGGGGCCTCCGACGGAGGCCGGGGCTACCCGCATCAGCCGTATCCTCCACCGCACGCGGGGCACACAAGGGGGCGCGGCAGCCGGGAGACGAGCCCGCAGAGCTCGCAGACGGCCATCTCCTCGGGCCGGCCCTCGGCGCGCGCCGGCATCAGGACGGACGGGGTCGTCGGCGCCGCGGGACGCCCCGAGGCCTCGCCGGCCGCCCGCTCGTCGTCGAGGCGGCGCGACGCCGGCATGAGGCCGACCTCGAGCCCCCGCGGATGGGCGCCGTCCCGGTCGGGGCCGGACGCTCCCACGCGGGCTACGCGACCTCGTCGAGCACGGACACCTCGTCCTCGGCGGACGCGTCGTTGACGCGCGACCACACGCGGTAGAGCTCCCCGACCGCCTCGCGCCAGCGCACCAGGGTCGCATCCGCCTCGCAGAGGGCGGCGTAGAGCGCCCCGACCTCGCGCTCCGCCCGCTCGAGCGCCTCGTGCCACTCCGGATCGCGCGCGGCCAAGCGCTCGACGCTGCCCGACCGGTAGCCGCGCCCCACGGCGCGCGTGACGGCCTCGAGATCGCCGCTCGCCATCGTCTCCAGCAGCCCTGCCCGTTTCATCGGTTGCCTCCTTGCTTCCCGGCCAGGCCACCCGGCCTGCCCCTGACTTCTCTACGCGCCTTCCCCATCGACCGTGTGTATGCTAACATCTGTTTAGTACTCTCGCAATCCGCTACATCTTGTACTGTAGCAATCCCGGTGCCACGACCGCCTGTGCCTCTCGCCTCTCGCGTGCACGACGGTCACCGTCGTACCCTTGGACGTCATGGCGCCCGCGATCGAATCAACCGTCGGCCTCGTCTTCGCGGCGAAGGCGGTCCGGACCTTCTGCTACGGCTATCTCGGGATCCTGGTCCCCCTTCATCTCGCCGCGCTCGGCCTCGGCGCCGGCGGGATCGGGCTGGCCGTGACGCTGACCCTCGGCGCCAGCGCGCTCCTCACCCTGCTCATCCGGCGCCCGGCCGAGCGCCGCGGGGGCCGGGCGGTCCTGATCGTGCTCGCGTCGCTCGTGATGGCCGCGGGCGTGCTCCTCGCGACGGCGCGCGTGCCGGCCCTGGTCGTCCTGGCCGCCATGCTCGGCAACGTGGCCGTCAGCACCGGCGAGACCGGGCCGTTCCTGTCGATCGAGCAGGTGCTGGTCGCGCGGGCCGCCGGGCGCGACCTCACGCTCCGGATGAGCCTCTACAACCTCGTCGGCTACGTCGCCGCGGGGCTGGGCGCGCTCACCGTCGCCGCGCTCCCGGGCGGCGGGGCTCACGCGGTCGGCGGGGGGCCGGCCGGCTACCGCGCGCTCTTCTGGCTCTTCGCGCTCTCGGGCGGCGTCCAGGCACTCCTCTACGCGCGGCTGCCGGACATCCCCGTGCGCCCGCCGGCCGCCGGCGCCCGGCGCTTCCCCTCGCGCCGCCTGATCTACCGCATCGCCGCGCTCTTCGCGCTCGACTCGTTCGCGGGCGGCTTCGTCCTCCAGAGCCTCCTGGTGTACTGGCTCTACGCGCACTTCGCCATGACGCCGGGCGCCATCGGGGCGGTGTTCTTCGCGGCCCAGCTGCTCACCGCGTGCTCGGTCCTGCTCGCCGCCCGCGCCTCGCAGTGGTTCGGGCTCGTGAACACGATGGTGTTCTCCCACCTGGCCTCGAACGCGCTCCTGGTCGCGATGGGGCTCGCGCCGACGGCGGGCCTGGCGGTGGCGCTCCTGCTCCTGCGGGCGCTCCTCTCCCAGATGGACGTCCCTACCCGCCAGGCCTTCCTGATGCTGGTCGTCCACGACGACGAGCGGGAGGCCACGGCGACCGTGACCAACGCCGGCCGGACCGTGGCGCAGGCGGTGAGCCCGGCGCTGACCGGCTACGTCATGCAGGCGGTCTCGCTGTCGGCGCCCTTCGTCCTGGGGGGCGGGCTGAAGATCGTGTACGACCTTCTGCTGTACCAGACCTGCCGGCGGGTGGTGCCGGTCAGCGCGCGCGAGCGCGCGGGCTGAGGCGCATCAGGAGGCGGTCGACGAGGCCGGGCGCGAGGGCGTTCGCGAGGAAGAGGAGCCGCGCGGGCGGGAACGGGTGCACCTCGGCCCGGGGGCGGCGGAGCGCCCGCACGATCGACCGGGCGACGCGCTCCGCGCTCTGGATGGGGCCGCCCCGGCCCGGGACGCCCAGCCGGTTCGCCTCGACCTCGTGAAACTCCGTCGCGGTGCCGATCGGGCAGACGCACGTCACGGAGATCCCGGTGCCGAGGAGCTCCATCCGCAGCGCCTCCGAGAGGCCGACCAGCGCGAACTTCGACGCGACGTACGCCGCGCGGAAGGGGCTCGCGCGCTTCCCGACCACCGAGGCGACGTTGACGATGTGGCCGGATTCCTGGCGGCGCATGTGCGGGAGCGCGGCGAGCACGCCGTGGACGGCGCCGAGGTAGTTGACGCGGAGGATCCGCTCGAACTCCGCCGGCGTGGTCTGCTCCACCGTCGCCAGGAGCCCGATCCCCGCGTTGTTCACGAGGACGTCGAGGCGCCCCCACGCATCCGCGGTCCCGTCGACCAGCGCCCGGACGGCCGCCTCGTCGGCGACGTCGGTGGGCACGACCCGCGCGGCGCCGCCGGCCGCGACGACGGCGGCGGCGACGGTCGCCAGCCGGTCCGCGCGCCGGGCCGCCAGCGCGACGCGCATCCCGGCGCGTCCGCACGCGACGGCCGTGGCGGCGCCGATCCCGCTCGAGGCGCCGGTCACCACCACGACGCGTCCCGACAGCTCTCGCGCCTTCACGCGTGCTACTGTACCGGGGTCAAACTTCGACTTCCCGACAATTCGGGCGGCCGCCCGGCGGAAATGTCCGGAAGGCAAAGTCTGACCCCAGAACAGGAGGCCGCATGTCGCTCGCTGGCGAGTTCGCCACGCTCTCGCCCACCAGCGTCGCCGACGCGCTCACCCGCGACCGCGTGATGGACATCGGGATCCGGCCGCTCTGGCCGGGGATGCCGCGCGTCGCCGGGCCCGCGTACACCGTCCGCTGCGCGCCCGGCGACAACCTCATGGTCCACGCGGCGATCTACCGGGCGGCGCCGGGCGACGTGATCGTCGTCGAGGCCGGCGACGTCGACTACGCGGTGGCCGGCGGCAACGTGTGCGCCGTCGCCCAGCGGCGCGGCGTGGCGGCGTTCGTCGTGGACGGGGTGATCCGCGACGTGGCCGAGGCGCGCGAGCGCGGGTTCCCCGTGCTCGCCCGCGGCGTCATCCCCATTCCGGGCGCCAAGGACAAGCTCGGCACGCTCGGCGAGCCGGTGCGGGTCGGCGGCGTGGCGGTGCGGCCGGGCGACATCGTGGTCGGCGACGAGGAGGGCGTCGTCGTCGTGCCCGCCGCGCGCGCGGCCCAGGTCCTCGAGGCGGCCCGGGCCCGGGCCGACAAGGACGCGGCCACGACGCTCGACGCGTGGGAGAAGGCCCATCGCGCCCGCATCGAGGAGCAGCTGAGGAAGCTCGGGATCGGGCTTTGACCTCGGGGGTCTGACCCCGGAGTTTGACTTCTGAGCCCTAGCGGGTCGTGGCGGTGAGGCCCGCGTCGATGACGAGGACGTGGCCGGTGACCCAGCGCGACTCGTCGCTCGCCAGGTAGACCGCGCCCCAGCCCACGTCCCAGCCCGTCCCCTCGGTGCCGAGCGGGCTCGCCCTCCGGCGGCGCTCGCGCGCCTCCTCCCCCAGCCTCGAGACCATCGGCGTCCAGACGGTGCCGGGCGCGATGGCGTTGACGCGGACGCCCTGGGGCCCGAGCTGGACGGCCACGGTCCGGACGAAGCCCTCGATGCCCGCCTTCGCGGCGGAGTAGGCGGTGCGTCCGTGGCCCCGGCGCCCGGCGATCGACGACACGCAGATCACCGAGCCGCCCCCGCGCGCGATCATCGCGGGCGCGGCGGCCCGCGTGGCGAGGAACACCGATTTGAGATCGACCGCCAGCACCTGGTCCCACTCTTCCTCGCTCGTCTCGAGAAGGTCCTTCCGGGACTCGATCCCGACGTTGTTGTGGAGGACGTCGAGACCGCCCCACCGGGCGGCCGCGGCCTCGACCATGGCGCGGCAGTCGTCGGCCCGCGTGACGTCGGCCGCGAGCGCGGCCGCCTCGCCGCCCTCCGCGCGGATCAGCGCGACCGTCTCCTCGGCCCGGGGGAGCGCCTGGTCGACGCAGAGGACCCGCGCGCCCTCGCGCGCGAAGAGGATCGCGGCGGCCTTGCCGTTCCCGAGGCCGGGGCCGCGCGAGCCCGCGCCCGTCACGATCGCGACCTTCCCCCGCAGCCGATCCCCCATGGCGCGCCGAGCCTAGCCGGCTCCCGGAGGACGGTCAAGGCGCGGCCCACCCGGGCAGGCGCGACGTGGGATGTCGTTCCCCGAGTGCCGCGCGACCGCGTGACGCATGGAGACGGGGAGCCCCGACGACGTCGCGCAAGGAGGCGGAGGGGGGCGGCCGGAGCTCGCCAACGCAGGCGGGGCGCCGGTCGCGCGACCGACGCCCCGCCCGGACCGCCTCGAAGGGCCCGCGCCCGCCTACGCGGGGAGGACCGCCTTGATCGACGCCCGCACGATCTCCAGCACGCGGTCGATCTGCTGCTCGGTGATGACCAGCGGCGGCGAGAAGAAGACCATCTCGGCGATCGAGCCGTCGGCCAGCGGATAGCTCCGGATGCGGGTCGCGAGCCCCCGCTTCTCCATGTCGCGGCGGATCCGGAGCCCCACCTTCTGGTCGGCGGGGAACCCGGCCTTCGTGGTCCGGTCCGAGACGAGCTCCGCGGCGGCGATCAGGCCCTTGCCCCCGCGCACGTCGCCGATGACCGGCAGCTCCTTCTGGAGCGCGAGGAGTCCCTGGTAGAGCCGCGTCCCGAGCCGGGCCGAGCGCTCCCACAGCCGCTCGCGCTCCATGATCCCGATGTTCGCGAGACCGACCGCGCAGCACATCGGGTGTCCCGAGTAGGTGTAGGCGTGCATCCACCGGTCCTCGGGCTTGACCGAGTTCATCGCCTCGAAGATGTCGCGGGACACCACGATGCCGCCGAGCGGGGCGTAGCCCGAGGTCACCGCCTTCGCGAAGGACTGGATGTCGGGCTGCACGTTCCAGTGGGTCAGCGCGAACCACTGGCCGGTCCGGCAGAAGCCCGTGATCACCTCGTCCCCGATGAAGAGTACCTCGTGCTTCGTGCAGATCTCGCGGATCCGGGGGAAGTAGTCGTCCGGCGGGACGATCACGCCGCCGCCGCCGATGATCGGCTCGGCGATGAAGGCCGCGACCGTGTCCGGGCCCTCCCGCAGGATCGCCTCCTCCAGCTCCCGGGCCGCCGCCTGGCCCACCGTCTCCCCGGCCTTCGCGCCCTGGAAGCGGTACGGGTACGGCGCCTGGATGTGGAGGAAGCCGGGCACCCGCGGCTCGAACATCTTCCAGAAGGGCGGCATGCCGGTGGCGCTCATCGCCTGGAGGGTGACGCCGTGGTACGCGTTGTGCCGGGCGATGACCTTGACCTTGTTGGGCTTGCCCTTCGCCTTCCAGTAGAAGCGCGCGGTCTTGAAGGCCGACTCGTTGGCCTCGGCGCCGCCGCAGGCGAAGAACACCGCGGCCATGTTCGGGTAGGAGAGGCTCACGATCTTAGTGGCGAGCTCGACGGCCGGGATGTTCGAGTAGCCCACGTAGTTCGAGTAGTACGCGAGCTTCTTCATCTGGTCGGCCGCGGCCTTCGCGAGCTCGTCGCGGCCGTGCCCCACGCTGACGTTCCAGAGGCCGGCGAGGCCGTCGATGTACTCGTTGCCCTGGATGTCCTTGATGACCGCGCCGTGGCCCTCGACGATCACGAGCGGCTCGGCGGCCTCGGAAGAGTGGTGCTGCGGGTGGATGAGGTGGGCCTGATCGTTCTTGATGAGGTCGGACGCCGCCATCGTCGTCATCGAGGATCCTCCAGAGTTGGCACCGTTGGCACGGAAGGAGTTCCACGCGCGCCCACGAGGTGGGCGCGCCAGTCGCCGGACTCGACCCGGGGGCCCCGGCCGGCCGCGGCCCCGAATCGCTCGTTGTACGCGTACACCCAGGCCTCCCGCACGGCTCCGTCCGCGGCGTGCACCCGCACCGCGCGCCGCAGATAGAGGCTCCGCGTCTCGTCCGCGGGGTTGCACCACTCCTCGCGGTCCAGGATGGGCAGCCGCGCCGGCAGGTCCGGCACGCGATAGAGCTCCCCCGCGACCCATCCGCCGTCATCGAGAACCACCCCGGGGTACTCCCCGAAGTGGTAGAGGGAGCCGCGGATCCGCCCGAGCCCTTCCAGGAGCGCGCCCCCGAGGAGCGGGCGCCGCGAGAAGCCGGTCATCAGCGTTCCATAGGCGAAGAGCCGGTCCGGGCCCGGAGCGGGACCAGGACCGGCTGCCGTCACGGCGGCCATTGTAGCAGCGCCCTCAGACCGCGTCGAGCCGCCGGCCCTCGGCGGGCGGAGCCCCGTGCGCGTCACGCTCGTCGCGCTCGTCGGCGAAGTCGATCGCGATCCGGCGCCAGTCCTCCTGGATCCGGAGGAAGGCGTCGACCATGTCGGGATCGAACTGGTTCCCCCGGCCCGCCACGATGGCCCGGACGACCTCGTCGTGCGGGAGGGCGCCCTTGTACACGCGGGCGCTCGCGAGCGCGTCGTAGACGTCGACGAGGGCGACCAGCCGCCCGGCGACGGGGATCGCCTCCCCCCGCAGGCCTTCCGGATAGCCCGAGCCGTCCCAGCGCTCGTGGTGCGAGTAGACGATCTCCTTCGCCAGCTTCAGGAGGAAGTCGTCCCGCACCCCCACCCGCTCCTCCGTCCGCGCGATCACGTCGCGCCCGTAGATCGGGTGGCGCGACATCTCCTCACGCTCATCCTCCGAGAAGGGGCCAGGCTTCCGGAGCGTCCGGTCCGCGACGCCGACCTTGCCGATGTCGTGGATGGGCGCCAGCCGCGCGATGAGGTCGACCGTCTCCGGCGTGAGGAAGTCCTGGAACTTCGGATGCGACGCCAGCGCCTCGCCCAGCGCCCGCGCGTAGCGGCTCGTCCGGATGAGGTGGGCGCCCGTCTCGAAGTCCCGCGTCTCGGTGAGCGAGGTCAGCGCGTGCAGCACCATCTCGCGCGCCGTCCGGAGCTGGCGCGTGCTCTGGTCCGCCCGCGCGCGCTCGGCGACGAGCCGGTGAAGCGCCGCGATGCCGAGCGCCCCGACGAGGGCCAGCGTCGGGAACAGGGGCGAGATGTAGGAGCCCCGCGCGCCGAGGAGCCACCCCGCGCCGAGCCACAGAAGGACCCCGTCCCCCAGCGCGAGGGGGAGGGTCCAGCGCCATCCCAGCAGGACGACGCTCAGGGCGACGCCCACGGCAGCGACCAGGACGAGGCCGAGCTCGAGGGCGGTCGCGGCGGGGGGACGGCGAACGAAGTCTCCCCGAACGAGATTGTCGGCCACGGTCGCGTGGACCTCGGCGCCGGGCAGGAAGTTGCCGAGCGGCGTGGCGACCGTGTCCCCGAGCCCGAGGGCCGACACACCGACGAACACGATCCGGCCCGCCAGCGCGCCGGCCGGGACGCGCTCCTGGAGCACGTCGACAGCCGAGAAATGCGGGAAGGTCCCGGCGGGGCCACGAAAGCGCACCAGCAGGCTCCCGTCCGCGTCGAGGAGAATGTCGCGGTCCTCGAGCCACAGAACCGGCCAGCGCCCCACCCGGTCCGCGACCCCGAACTGCCTCGGCGCGACGCCGGTTCGGACGCTGGCGACGGTCGCGAGCGCGAGGCTCGGGTAGACCTCGCCGCCGAACGCGATGATCTGAGGCATCCGCCGGAGGATCCCGTCCGCGTCCGCCGACGCGTTCATGAAGCCCGAGGATGCGGCCGCCTCGCCGAAGGGAGCCAGGCTGCACAGGACACCCGACGCACGTGGCACCTCCGTGAGCGCGCCCCCGCCCGCGGCGCGTGCCAGGCCGAGCGAGCGGAGACGGCAGGGGCGGTCGACGGGCCGGTCGAACGTGAACGCGTAGCCGATCACGACCGCCCCGCGACCGAGCGCCGCCTCCAGCACGGCGTCCCGGGCCGAGAGGGCCGGCAAGTCGTCGGGCGCCCGGCCGGCCCCGCCCGGCGCGTCGGCTGCCGCGTCCGGCTCCGCGAACAGGACGTCCAGGCCGACGGCCGCGGCCCCGAGCGCGCGGATCCGGTCCAGGAGGCCGGCAACCCGGTCGCGCGGCCACGGCCAGCGGCCGCCCTCGGCGAGGCTCCGCTCGTCGACCTCGACCAAGGCCACGCGGCCCGACGGGGCGCGGAGCGGGGACGCGGCGAGGAGGCGGTCGTACACCGCCAGGTCCGCCCGGGCGAGGAGCGCCGGACGCAGGAGGTGGAGGGCCACGACCACGCACCCGAGCACCAGGCACGCGGCGAGGAGTCGGAGCGACGACGGCCCGCGGCCCGCCGCGGCGCCCAGGATCATGGTGCATCCATCGTACCCCAGGCGCACGTCATTGACCCGGGCCCGGGGATCGCGATAACGTGAATACCGTCCCCATGGCCGAAAACGAAGGCGTCCGGCGCTGGGTGGACGACGCCGCGCGGCTGTGTCGCCCCGACGACGTCGTCTGGTGCGACGGCTCCGAGGACGAGCGCGAGCGCCTGACCCAGGCTGCGGTCCGCGCCGGCGAGCTCCTGGCCCTCGACCAGAGGAAGCTGCCGGGCTGCTACCTCCACCGCAGCGCCGCGAACGACGTCGCCCGGACCGAGCACCTCACCTTCATCTGCTCCCGCGAGAAGGACGACGCCGGCCCCACCAACAACTGGATGGCGCCGGCCGAGGGCTACGACCGGCTCGGGAAGATCCTCGACGGCTCGATGGCCGGGCGGACGATGTACGTCATCCCCTTCCTCATGGGCCCGCCGGGCTCGCCGTTCAGCCGCGTGGGCGTCCAGGTGACGGACAGCCGGTACGTCGTCCTCAACATGCGGATCATGACGCGCATGGGACGGGTCGCCCTCGACCACCTGGGCGTCTCGGACGACTTCACGCGCGGCCTCCACTCCACGGCGAACCTCGACGTCGAGCGTCGCTTCATCTGCCACTTTCCCGACGACCGCACGATCTGGAGCGTCGGCTCCGGCTACGGCGGCAACGCGCTCCTCTCAAAGAAGTGCATGGCGCTCCGGATCGCGAGCGACATCGGGCGGCGCGAGGGGTGGCTCGCCGAGCACATGCTGGTCGTCGGCATCGAGAGCCCCGACGGCGACATCACCTACGTCTGCGGAGCCTTCCCGAGCGCCTGCGGCAAGACCAACCTGGCGATGCTCACGCCGCCCCCCTCGATGAAGGGCTGGAAGATCCACACGGTCGGCGAGGACATCGCCTGGCTCCGCCCCGGCCCGGACGGCCGGCTGTGGGCCATCAATCCCGAGAACGGGTTCTTCGGCGTGGTACCCGGCACCAACTCCCGCACCAACCGGAACGCCACCGAGACGATCCGGCGGGATACCATCTACACGAACGTCGCGCTCCGGCCCGACAACACGGTGTGGTGGGAGGGCCACGACGACCCGCCGCCGGCGTCGGCGACCGACTGGCGGGGCCGCCCCTGGACGCCCCGGAGTGGCGACCCCGCGGCCCACCCGAACAGCCGCTTCACGGTGCCCGCCGCCCGCTGCCCGACGATCTCGCCGGCGTGGCAGGCGCCGGAGGGCGTGCCGATCAGCGCCATCCTCTTCGGCGCGCGCCGGCGGGCGCTCATCCCTCTCGTGTTCCAGGCGTTCAACTGGCAGCACGGCACGTTCCTGGGGGCGACCCTCGCGTCCGAGACCACGGCGGCGGCCACCGGCGCAGTGGGCGTCGTGCGCCGCGACCCGATGGCGATGCTGCCCTTCTGCGGCTACAACATGGCCGACTACTGGGGGCACTGGCTCGAGGTGGGGAAGCGGCTGTCTCGCCCGCCCAAGGTGTTCCGCATCAACTGGTTCCGGCGGGATGCCGAGGGGCGGTTCCTCTGGCCCGGCTTCGGCGAGAACCTACGCGTCCTCGAGTGGATCGTCGAGCGGTGCCGCGACAACGGCAAGGCCGAGGAGACGCCGATCGGCCACCGCCCGGCCGACGGCGCCATCCCCACCGGCGGCCTGGGCATCACGCCGGCGGCGATGCGGGAGCTCCTCCACGTCGACCGCGAGGCCTGGCAGACGAACCACCGGAGCCAGGCCGAGTTCTTCCAGAAGTTCGGAGACCGGCTCCCGCGCGGCATCCGCGCGGAGTGGGAAGGTCTCGGCAGTCGGCTCCGGGCCCGCTGACGCGGGCCGGCCCGGCTAGCGACGCGCGGCCGGATCGGCCTCGCGGGACTGCGGATCTCCCGACGACCTCGGCTTCCGCCCCCCGCACGCCTGGGACTCCGTCCCGGAGTCCGCCGAGGGGGGCCGTCAGCCGAGCCCGCGGCGCGCCACGAGCACGAGGACGGCGGTCAGCCCCACGGTCACGAGGATCTGCGCCCAGCTCACCGGGCTCCCCCGTCGCCGCGGGAGCTCATGGACGGCCTTCGGCCTGTGGGCTCACCGGCCGTCTCCCGCCCCGTCGACCGCGCGCAGCACGGCGTCGACGAACTGGGCCTCCGGCACCGCCCCCTCGAACGACACGCGATCGTTGACCACGGTCTTCGGGACGGCCATGACCATGTAGCGCTGCGCGAGGTCGGGAAACTCCGTCGCCTCCACGCAATCGCCGCGGATCCACTCGGAGGCCACGGCCAGGTGATGCGCCAGGCGCACGGCCCGGGGGCAGTGGGGTCAGGTGGGGGTCGAGAACACCTGGATGTGGACGCGCTCCTTGAGGTTCTCGAGTCGCTCCAGCGTCTCCGCGCCGAGGGACGGCGTGCCCGACGAGGCGACGACCATCGCGTCGATCAGGTTCGTGAACTCGTAGCCCATCGGGATCCCGAAGAACCGGATCCCGTAGTCGCGCGCGCCTTCCACGACGATGGCGGGCACGCGGTCGACCCCGTAGGCCTCCGCTCGCTCGCGGTCGATGTGGAGGTTGAGGATCTCCACCGTCACCTGGTCCGAGCACTCCGCGACCTCGCGGACCAGCCGCTCGGTCTCGACGCAGTACTCCGACGCGCCGAGCTGGCTCGAGAACACGACCAGCTTGACCGGGCCCGCCAGCTTCCCGAGCTCCGTCCGGACGGCCGTCCGGTCCCGCTCCGTCAGGATCGCCATCGTCCCTCCCGGGGCCCGTGACCCGACCCCGCCCCAATTATACGGGCGGATCGCCCGCGCGTCAGGCGAGCTGCTTGAGGCCCTGGGCGATGCGGCGAAGCGCCTCCTGGATCGTCTCCCGCGACGCCGCGTACGAGAGCCGGAGGTAGCCCTCGCCGTACTCGCCGAACGCGGTCCCGCCGAGCACCGCGATGCCGCCCTGCTCGAGGAGGTGGGTGGCGATCTCCTTCGAGGGGCGCCCGAACGACTTCACGTTGGGGAAGACGTAGAAGGCGCCGCGGGGCCGCGCGCAGGTGACGCCGGGGATCCGGTTCAGGCCGTCGACGATGAGGTCGCGCCGGTGGCGGAACTCCTCCACCATCGTCTGCACGGGGGTGTCGTCGCCCCGGAGGGCGGCCACGCCCGCCTGCTGGATGAACGTCGCGGTGCAGGACACGGAGTTCGTCATGAGACGGGTGAGGTGCCCGGCCAGGGCCTTCGGCATCACGCCGAAGCCGAGCCGCCAGCCGGTCATGGCGTAGGACTTCGAGAAGCCGTCCAGGATGACGGTCTGGGGCTTCATGCCCGGCAGGCTCGCGATCGAGGCGAACTCCCCCTCGTAGAGGAAGCGCCGGTAGATCTCGTCCGACAGCACGGGCACGCCGTAGTGCCGCGCCAGCTCGGCGATGCGCCCGATGTCCTCGGGGGTCAGCACGCCGCCCGTCGGGTTCTCGGGGGAGTTGATGATGATGAGCTTGGTCTTCTTCGAGACGCGCCGCTCGAGCTCCTCGAGGTCGAAGCCGAAGCCGGTCTCCTCGAGGAGCGGGATCGGCACCGGCACTCCGCCCACGAAGTTGATGACGGACTCGTAGATTGGGAAACCGGGATTCGGGTACACGACCTCGTCGCCGCGGTTCGTGAGCGCCATGATGACGAAGAACATGATGGGCTTGGCCCCCGGCGTCACGACGACCTCGTCGGGCGCCACCGGCACGCCCCGGGTCTTCTCGATGTGCTCGGCGATCGCCTCGCGCAGCTCGGGCAGGCCGGCCGACGGCCCGTAGTGCGTCGCCCCCGCGTCTAGCGCCCGCTTGGCGGCCTCGATGATGTGCGTCGGCGTGTCGAAGTCCGGCTCGCCGATCTCGAGATGGACCACCGACTTTCCCTGGCGCTCGAGGGCCCGCGCCCGCGCCAGCACCTCGAAGGCGGTCTCCGTCCCTAGCCGCCCCATCCGCTCCGCGATCATCGCTTCCATCATGGTCGTCGTCCCTCCGTCTAGAACACGCCGAACTTCTCGTACGCCGCGAGCGGCGCCATCCCCCGGCGCACGGCGTCGCGGACCCGGTTCTCGGTCGAGAGCAGCCGCTCGCACTCGAGGAGCACGGGCGCCGCCAGCGCCCTCGGCACCACCGCGACCCCGTCGAGGTCGCCCACCACGACGTCGCCCGGCGCGATTCGCACCCCGCCGATGGTGACCGGACGGCCCCACTCCGTGGCGCGCCAGCGCGGCAGTGAGTCGAGCGGGGTCTTGTACCGGCAGAAGACCGGGAACCGCTCCCGGAGGACGTAGGCCGCGTCGCGTGTGGCGCCGTCGATCACCACGCCCCGGACCCCGCGAGCCTTCATGGCCACCGCCGACAGCTCGCCGAAGTGCGCCGCGACGTCGTCGTTCGACTTGACGACCAGGACGGCGTCCCGCGGCACCGCGCCGAGGAGCGTCAGGAACGCGCGGATGGCGCGCTCCGGATCCGGCCTCCGGGTCGGGCGGCCGGCCGCGGGGAAGGCGACGCCCGCGACCCGCGTGCCCGGCGTGAGCCCCACGATGTCGTGGGGCAAGGTCTGCGCGTAGCGGCCGTGATGGTCGAGGACGTCGGTGATCGCGGCCACGTAGAGGCGGCCGTAGCGGTCGCAGAGCTCGGGCGTCGGGATCGAGCGGGCCAGAGGCCTGCGGGCACGAGGCCTGGTCATTGGCGTGAGTGTCTCCCGTGCGCGGGCGGGTGCCGCCTCGCGGCGACACGGGCGTCATCTTACCCCGCGCCCGTGCGCCCTCTCAAGGGCGCCCGTCGCGCGCAACCGGCGCCCCGGGCGCCGTGCAGGGCGCTTGACGACGCCCGGTGGGCCGTGGTTCGCTCCCTCATCGACGGCTGGGGCTCGGAGCGGATGCGGCCCGTGCCGCGCGTGATTCCCGGTTTCGGCGCCACGCCGCGGATCGCCGCGGGGCTGGCCGGGCCCGTTGCCGCCTTTCTCCGCCGTCCCCTCACCCTCCCCGAGGCCCGCGCGACGCTGGCCCGCCGGCTGACGCGGCGCGAGCGCGACTTCCTCGCGCTGGCCCGCGAGGCGGTCTACCCGAACGCCGCCAGCGTCTACCGCCACCTGCTCCGCCACGTCGGCTGCGAGTACGGAGACCTCGAGCGGCTGGTGACCGGGGAAGGACTGGAGGCCGCGCTCCGCCAGCTCCTGCGCCAGGGCGTCTACCTCACGGTCGACGAGGCCAAGGGGCGCCGGCCGGTGGTCCGCGGAAGCCTGACGGCGGCGGCCGGGCCGGACGCGCTCGCGAACCCGATCGCCGCGCGGCACGTGCCCGTGGCGAGCAGCGGGAGCCGGGGCGCCGGGACCGTG
Source organism: Candidatus Methylomirabilota bacterium (assembly GCA_036558225.1). Lineage (GTDB taxonomy): Bacteria > Methylomirabilota > Methylomirabilia > Rokubacteriales > DASRDR01 > DASRDR01. Next base: position 22,828 of record DATBGA010000177.1, read on the forward strand.
CTGCTGATGGACCTCGCGTTCATCCGCGACCACGGCGTCAACACGTGCCTCGCCGTCGACGCCGCGGGCGGGGCGGACTGGGTGAAGGCCGCCTGGGCGGTGCCGGGGGGCGCGGCGCTCTACCGCATGCTCAAGCTCAGCAGCTTCGGGACGCGCGTCGCGCGCTGGTTCACCCAGGTCGACCCGTCCGACCCCGGCCTTCATCCCCGCTACCGCTGGAGCCATCGCCTGGTCCGCTGGGTGAGCGTCGCGGCCGCGGCGCCCCTGCCGGCTCCCGTCCATGCGCCGCTCGACGACCCCTTGCCGGTCGCGCGCTGGATGGCCGACGTGCTCCGCCGTGGCGCCACGCCCTGGATCCGGACCCTGCCGAGCTCCGCCGTGCGGGCGTGCCAGGCCGCGGTCGCGGCCGGCATCGACCTCGCCGGGGCGCGCTTCACGGTCTCGGGCGAGCCGGTCACCGACGCCAAGCTGGAGGCGATCCGGCGGAGCGGCGCGCACGCCTCCCCCCGGTACGGCGCGATGGAGACCGGCCCGCTGGCGTGGGGCTGCCTGACGCCCACGTCCTCGGACGACATGCACGTCTTCCACGACCTTCACGCGCTCGTGCAGGCGGACGGCGATCCCTCGCTCTTCGTGACGTCGATCCGCCGCGCCGCGCCCCTCGTCATGCTGAACCTCTCGATGGGCGACCAGGCCACGCTCGCGCCGCGCGGCTGCGGCTGCCCCCTCGAGCGGCTCGGCTGGACCACGCACCTCCACGGCGTCGCCAGCCGGGAGAAGCTCACCGCGGCCGGGATGACCTTCTACGACGTCGACGTCGTGGGCGTCCTCGAGCGGGTGCTGCCGGGCCGCTTCGGCGGGGGCCCCACGGACTACCAGCTCGTCGAGGACGAGACGCCCGCCGGGGAGCCCGTGGTGCGGCTCCTGGTCCACCCGGCGGTCGGGCCCCTCGACCCGGCCCGCGTGGCCGAGGCCTTCCTGGCGGCGGTCGGCGCCGGCTCGGGCGCCGAGCGCATCATGGGGATCGTGTGGCGCGACGCCCGGCTCCTCCGGGTGGAGCGGCGCGCCCCCTTGACCGCCGCCTCCGGCAAGGTGCTGCACCTGCACGTCGTGCGCTCCCGCCGGCCGCGCGCGGACGGCCCGGGGTCCGGCGACGGGCCGGGCTAGAGGCGCAGGGTCGCGAGAACGATCGCGGTCGCCTCAATGTTGCTGGCGGCGTGCGCCAGCATCCCGGGCAGGAGGCTGCGCGTCCGCTCGTAGGCGACCGCCCACAGGACACCGCTCGCGAACACCGAGACGAACCCGACCACTCCGTACCCGTGCGCCAGGGCGAAGAGCGCGGCGCTGGCGAGGGTCGCCGGCGCCGGCCCGAAGCGGAGCCGGAGCGTCCCGTAGAGCACGCCGCGGAAGAGCGGCTCCTCGAGGACCGGCGCGAAGACGCAGCTGTCCAGGATGTCCGCGGCCACGTCGCCGGGCGTGCCCCACACGAGTCGTTCCTGGAAGCCGTCGGTCCAGTGCGTCTCGAGCCCGAGGCGCGCGCTGCCGAATTCGATCAGCACGTCGACGAGCGTCGACACGCCGATGAGCCCGAGGGTCGCCCGCGCGAGCGTCGACAGCTGCGCCCGGGAGACCGCGAGCCCGAACAGCTCGGCGAGCGCCGTCCACGATCGGCGGCAGTACCAGACGAGGTAGCCGCCGAGCGGGAGCGTCTGGAGCACGGACACGAGCAGGGTGGACCATCCGCCCTCCGGCAGGATCGGCCACACGAGCGCGACCCCCACGAGTCCGACCGCGCCGCGCGCGAAGAGCCCGACGCCCGTCGCCAGGTCCCAGGGCGGCGGTATGGGCGCGCGGGCGACGCGCGCCACGCGGACGCCCGGACCGGCGAGCCACGCCCCGACCGCCACCAGTCCCAGCAGGACGAGGAGCGTCTCCCCCGCGAGAATGCCGCGGAGCCGCCAGAGAAGCCGGGTCCCGCGCACCTGGATCGCGCGCTCCGCCTCCGCGGCGGCCTCGGCATCGCCGAGCCGCGTCGCCAGCCGGGCCACGAGGCGGTCGGCGAACCAGCCGGGGGGCAGCTCCAGGCGAGCCGCCCCGAGCGCCGCGCGGAGCTCCTCCGGCGATGGTGCCTCGGGCTCGTACGCCGCCCGCGCCCACGCCGCGAGCCGCCGGACCCAGTCGTCCCCCGGCGTCCAGGCGGCCACCGCCGACTGGACCGCCTCCGTCTGGCCGTCCTCGGCGAGCAGGATGATGCGGTAGAGCTCGGCCAGCGGCGCGCCCTCGACCCGGATCAGCTCCTCGTACCACGAGATCGCGTCGGCGCGCGCGGCGGCGTCGGAGGAGAGCGCGAGCGCGTGGAGGCGGCGCTCCCAGGCGGGCGCCACCCGGGCCGCCGCGCGGTAGTCCATGTCGCTCGCGACCACGCGCTCGAGCGACTGCTCCGGCCGGTCGACCGTGTCGAGCGGCCGCGTGGGCCAGAAGACGAGGACGGCGAGGCCGGCCAGGACGCCGAGCGCGACGCCGGTGACCCATCCGTTCAAGCGGGGCGGCCCGGAGGCCGGCTCGACCGGCAGTTCTTCCGCGGGCTCGGCGGACATGCGGCGGCAGTATACCCCGGAGGACTGCGGTATAATCCCCGCACTCGATCCCCATCGGCCTTCCCTCACCTCGATCCGGCGGAGGCGAGCGGCCCATCCCGCACCAGGACGCGATCGCCGTCAGGGACCTCTCGAAGCGCTACCCGACCCGCGACGGCAGCGTCGCGGCGCTCGAGGGCATCAGCTTCGACGTCCGCGAGGGCGACTTCGTGGCGGTCGTCGGGCCCTCGGGCTGCGGCAAGACGACGCTGCTCAAGATCCTGGCCGGGCTCATGCCGGCGTCGCGCGGCGACGCCCGCCTCCGCGGCACCTCGATCACCACGGCGCAGGAGCTGGTGACCAACGAGCTGATCGACGAGATCAACCGCTTCGACCCGGACACGATCGCCGCGGAGGCGCGCGCCTTCCGGGCGGGCGGATGAGCCGACCCGCTGCCGGCCGGCCGATCGGCCCGGCCTCCGGCCCGGAGCCTCACCCCTCGGAGGCCGCGAGAAGTCTCCTGGAGGCGACCGAGCTGGTCGACCTCCACATCCACGTGGGCGCCGCGGTAGCGCCCCACGTGCTGTGGGAGATCGCCCACGACCACGGGTTCAAGCTGCCGGTCCGGACTTACCCCGAGTTCCAGGACCTCGTCTACGCGGACCCCGAGCGCGTCACGTCGCTGGACGGCTACCTCGACATCCTCCACCGCTGGACCGAGCGCATCCAGTCGTCGCCCGCGGCCATCGAGCGATCGGTCTACTCGATCATCGGCAAAGAGTACCGCTCCTCGCGCGTCTCAACGATCGAGCTGCGCTTCAATCCCATGAAGCGGAACCTGGGCGGCGAGCGCGACCTCGACCACATCATCACCGCCGCGATCCACGGGATGGAGCGCGCCTGCCTCGCCTACGGCGTCCGGGCCGGGCTCATCTTCTGCCTCGCCCGCGAGTTCGACTACGCGCTGAACGACATCATCGTGCGGAAGGCCGAGCGCTACCGGGACCGCGGCGTGGTCGGCATCGACCTCGCCGGGCCCGAGCGGCACACCCTCGAGTTCGGCGACGACGTCGACCGGTACCACGACCTCTTCGCCCGGGCCCGCGCCGCCGGCCTCGGCACGACCATCCACACCGGGGAGACCTCGCACACCGGCGCCGACGGCGTGGTCGCCGTCCTCGAGAAGCTCCAGCCCGACCGCATCGGCCACGGGATCGCCGCCGCCCGCAGCAAGGAGCTCATGCGGCGGCTCAGCGACCAAGGGACGGTGCTCGAGCTCTGCCCGTCGTCGAACCTCCGGACGCGCGCGGTCTCGGGATGGGACGACCTACGCGAGGCCTACCAGAGCCTCCGCGACGCCGGCGTGCGCACGACCGTCAACACCGACGGCACGTACCTCCTCCGAACGACCCTCCGCCACGAGCTGGAGCTGCTCCTGGCCCACCGGGTCTTCGACGCCGACGACATCCTGCGCTCGATCGAGACCGCGCGCCAGGCGACGTTCGTCCGCTAGACGGCGGTCGGTTGCCGGCCGCGGGGAACCGTGCCACGCTGGCGTCCGGCCGATCCGCTCACTCACGCCCACGAGGACAGCGGGCGCCCGCCCGGTCGGCCGCCGGGCCCGCGCCCACGGACGAGGGAGCCGCACATGATGCGCCAGGTGATCAGCACCGACAAGGGTCCGCGGACGGGCCTTCCCTATTCCCAGGGCATCCGTCACGGGGACCTCGTCTTCGTGGCCGGTCAGGTCGCGCTCGATCCCGCAACCGGCCAGGTCGTGGCGGGCGGCATCCGCGAGCAGACCCGGCAGACGCTCGAGAACGTGGAGGCGATCCTCCGCGCGGCGGGGACGTCGCTCGCGCACGCGGTCGAGTGCCTCTGCCTGCTCCACGACGTCGGCGACTTCGCCGCGTTCAACGAGGTGTACAGAGAGTTCTTCCCGAAGGACCCGCCGGCGCGGACGACGGTCCAGGTCGTCCTGCCGCGCCCGGGTCTCCTCGTCGAGATCCGGGTCGTGGCGGCGATGCCGCCGCGTCCCGCGGCGCGCGCCGCGAAGCCGGCGCGGCGCGCCCCGGCCAGGGCGCGGCGCCGGTAGCGTCCGCCCGCACGCCGCGGGACGCGCCGGCCGCCGCCGGCGTTCCGGCGTCCCGCCGGGTCAGCGGCCCCGGAAGGCGGGCGGGCGCTTCTCCGTGAACGCCCGGACGCCCTCGGCGAAGTCCTCGGTGTGACCGCTCTGCGCGATCGCCTGGCTCTCGTGCTCCATCTGGGTCTCCAGGCTCTCGGTCGTCGCGAGGTGGAGGAGGCGCTTACCCCGCCCGAGGGCCAGGGTCGGGCCCTGGGCGAGCTCGGCGGCCAGGCTCCGCACCGCCCCGGCGAACTCGGCGTCGGGGACGGCCCGCGACGCGAGCCCCCACTCCACGGCTTCCTTCGCGGTGAGCACGCGGTTCGTGTAGAAGAGCTCCACCGCGCGCCGGATGCCCACCAGCCGCGGCAGCCAGTAGGTCGAGGACCCGTCCGGCGTCGCCCCGATGCGCGAGTAGGCCATCGTGAACCGGGCGGACTCGGCGGCGACCACGAGGTCCCCCGCCAGGGCCAGCGCGAGCCCCCCGCCGGCGGCCACGCCGTTGACGGCCGTGATCACGGGCTTCGGCGTCCGCACGAGGCGCGAGACCGCCCCGTGGATGAAGGTGGTCAGCTCCTTGAGGAGGACGCCGACGCGCGGGAGGCTCTGCGTGAACTCCTTGACGTCGCCGCCGCCGCAGAAGGCCTTGCCCGCGCCGGTGAGCACGACGCAGCGCACCGCGGGGTCCTCGTCCACCTCGAGCACCGCGCCGAAGAGCTCCCGGGCGAGCGTGAGGCTCAGCGCGTTGTAGGCCTCCGGACGGTTCAGCGTGATGGTGGCGATCCCCTGAGCGGCCTCGAGCGTGATCGTCTCGTAGCGCATCTTGTCTCCTTGCTCGCTGGGGTCAGGCCCCGTCGTTCACTGAGCGCAAGCTCGGCTACCGGCTCCGGGGTCTGACTCCGGTAGCGGCAATTCTCCCACGCGCGCGGGGCGGGCCGCCAGCGTGGGCGGCGAGCGGAAACTCCGGTAGAATGTGCGCTGTGACCCAGCGCGTGACCTGGTTCGTCGCCGTCGCCCTGGTCGTCGCGCTCCTCGTGCTGGGCGGCATCGTCTCGATCCGCATCGACCTCCACCCGCCGCGCTGGGCCGCCGCCGAGTTCTGGGCGAACGCGCCGAAGGACGGGCCGCTCCAGCCCGCCTACCAGCTCTGGGTCGACCTCGCCAAGGCCGCGCGGCCGGCCGTCGTCAACGTCAGCACGCAGGCGCGCATGTCCGACCCCCGGGCGGAGTTCTTCCGCCGCTTCTTCGAGGGCGGGCCGCCGGGCAGCCAGCGCTCCAGCCTCGGGTCCGGCTTCATCATCTCGCCCGACGGCTACGTCGTGACGAACAACCACGTGGTGGCGAGCGGGGGCGACATTGTCGTGCGCCTCTCCCGCGGCAGCGAGCACGCCGCGCGGGTCGTGGGCACCGACCAGGCGACCGACCTCGCGCTCCTGAAGATCGACATCTCGAGCCTCGCGGTGCTCCCGCTGGGCGACTCCGACCGGCTGCAGGTCGGGGAGCCCGTGATGGCGATCGGCAACCCATTCGGGCTCGACCAGACCGTGACGACGGGGATCGTGAGCGCCAAGGAGCGCTTCATCGGGAGCGGGCCCTACGACGAATTCGTGCAGACGGACGCGTCGATCAACCCCGGCAACTCGGGGGGACCGCTCCTGGACAGCCGGGGCGCCGTCGTGGGGATCAACAGCGCGATCTTCTCCCAGTCCGGCGGCTCCATCGGGATCGGCTTCGCGATCCCGATCAACCTCGCCAAGACCGTGCTGCTCCAGCTGCGCGACCACGGCACCGTGGTCCGGGGCTTCCTGGGCGTCGCCGTCCGGCCGGTCACGCCGGAGGCGGCGGAGTCCGCCGGGCTGAAGGAGCAGAAGGGCGTCGTCATCGAGAGCGTGGTCGAGGGCTCCCCGGCCGAGAAGGCCGGCGTCCAGAAGGGCGACGTGATCGTCGCCGTCGACGACCAGCCCGTGGCGGCGCCGCAGGAGCTGACCCGCCGGATCGTCGGGACGTCGCCCGGGACGCGCGTCATGGTCTCCCTCGTGCGAAAGGGCAAGTCGCTCAAGGTTCCCGTCGAGCTCGGGCGTCTTCCCGAGCGCCGCTGACGGCGCGCGGAGGCCGGCCCGGACGCTGTCCCGTCCCGGAGGTATCGCACGAGACATTGCCTCGCCGCCGCCGTCGCCGAGGGTAGCCGGGGACGATCGTGAGCGCGCGCGGCGACCCGACGCTGGCCGGCACCCTGGACGACCTTGCGCGCCGCGGCTTCGGCGAGCACTTCGAGGCGGCCCGCGACGGGCTCCGGGCGATCGAGAGCGGCAGGACCTACCGGGCCGACGAGCTGACGATCCGCGAGCTGCACCGCTTCGAGGGCGTCTCCGACCCCGACGACATGTCGATCGTGTACGCCATCGAGGGCCGCGACGGCACGCGTGGGACGCTCGTCGACGCGTTCGGCGTCTACTCCGATCCTGCCGTCAGCCGGGTGATCGAGCGGGTCCCGGTCCGCCGGGGAGTCTAGTACTCGGGTGGGGCGTAGACGGTCAGGAAGAAGAGCGGCGCGGCTCCCGCGCAGCGGACGTGGTGGGGCGTCCCGCCGGGAATCGTGACGAGCGTCCCGGGCCCTGCCACGCAGCGCTCTTCGCCGAGCCGCACCTCGGCCTCGCCCTCGATCACATAGAGGACCTGATCGCCGGCGTGGGTCTCCGCCGGGCCGGCGTCCTCGCCGGACGAGACCGTCATCACCGCGGTCTGGCTCCGCGCCGTCTCCTGGAGCACCCGGAAGAACTCGCCCCGGTAGTCGCCCGGCCGGACGACGAGGGTGCCGCGCCGCATCGCGCCCTTCTTCACCGGAGGACGCCGCCCTGGCGGCGCGCCGGGCGCGGTGGCTCGCCGGTCGGCGCGCCGCGGAGATCCGCCAGGAACTCGCGGATCGCGGCGTCGACGCGGGCGGGCTGCTCCAGCTGGGGGAAGTGACCCGCGCCCGCGATCTCGGCCAGCCGCGCGCCGGGGATCCTCTCCGCCAGGTAGCGGCCGTACCGGAGCGGCGTGAGCCGGTCCTCGGCGCCGGTCACCACGAGGGTGGGCGTCCGGATCCCGGCGAGGCGGGCCCGCACGTCGAACCGGTCGCAGGCCAGGTAGTCGCCGAGGGTCACGAGCGGCGCCCCGTCGCGCAGGGCGCGCTCGACTAGCTCGACGGGCTCACGTGGCGCGTCCGGCGCGAACGACAGATCCCGGATGAGGCGCTGCCCCTCGCCCGGCTGCGCGCGCAGGAGCTCGACCAGCCGGGCCAGGACGCGGAGGCGCGCGCCCGTGCTCACCAGGACCAGCCCGGCGAGGCGCTCCGGCTCCGCGAGCGCGAGGGTCTGGGCGATCGCGCCGCCCATCGAGTGGCCGACGAGCACGGCGGGCCGCCCCTCGTCCTGCGCGGCCAGGAAGCCGGCGAGCCACGTCGCGTAGGCCCCGATGCTGGGCTTGCCGCGGCCGCCGAGCGGCCCGTGGCCCGGCAGGTCGGGGGCCACCAGCCGCCCGGCGTCGGCCAGCCCGTCGAGCTGCGCCTGCCAGAGATCGGCGGATCCCCCCGCGCCGTGGACCAGCACGAGCGGCGGGCCGGACCCCGCCTCCAGCCACGCCGCCGTCTGCCCGGCAACGAGCCGGGTGCGGCGGGGCGCCGTCGTCACAGGACCGCGCCGCGCGCGGTGATCGCCCAGAGCGCCTCGACCCGGCCGCCGCGCACGGCGACGTACCAGTCGTACAGGTTGATCGTCGGGTCGCAGTGGCCGGGGACGAGCCACACGCGGTCGCCGAGCGCGAGGCTGCGGCCGGCGTCCCCGAGCTGCAGCACGCCGTGCTCGTCCGACGCCCGCTGGAACTCGACGCCGCCGAGGCCGTGGACGCGCGGCATGCCCTTGTCGACGGACAGCGCCTTGAGCCCGGCGTCCACGACCGCGCGCTCGGGGACCGGGCGGCTCATCACCGTCGCCAGGACGAAGAGCGACTGCCTGAACTCGCGCGGGAATCCCTCGACCAGGCCGTACTCGACGTCCATGAAGCAGTAAGAGCCGGCCTGGACCTCGTTGTAGACGCCGCTCGCCGCCTCCCAGCGGTAGCTGCCGGTCCCCGCCCCGGAGACCATCTCGCAGGCGAGCCCCTGGCGCTTCAGGAGGTCGACGGTGTGCCGCACGTCGGCGATGCACGTCTCGATCGCCGCGCGGCGCTTCTCCACCTCGTTGATGTGCTGGGCGCGCCCGTAGTAGGCCTGGAGCCCCGCGAAGCGCAGGCCGCGCGTGGCCGCGACGTGCCGGGCCAGCGCGACCGCCGGCTCGCCGGGCGCGACGCCGCAGCGGAGGTTGCCGACGTCGATCTCGACCAGGACCGGCAGGCGCACGCCGGCGGCGCGCGCGGCCGCGTCGAGGTCGTCGACGTTCCCGGGATCGTCGACGCACACCGCGACCTCGGCCTGGCGGGCGAGCGCGACGAGCCGCTCGATCTTGCGCCGGTCGACGACCTCGTTCGAGACGAGGACGTTCCGCACGCCCCCGGCGACCATGGCCTCGGCCTCGCTCACCTTCTGGCAGCAGGATCCGACGGCGCCCCGGGCGATCTGGTGCAGCGCGACGGTCGGGCACTTGTGGGTCTTCGCGTGACCGCGGAGACGGACGGGCGTGCCGGCGAGCGTGGCGGCCATCAAGTCGAGGTTGTGCTCGTAGGCCTCGAGGTCGACGAGCAGAGCGGGAGTCTCGATCTCGGCGACGGGCATCCCCACGTCGGCGGGCGGACGGGTGCTCATGACCAAGGCTCCGTGGCAAGGGTGACCGGAACGGACCGGATGGCCCGCGCGGATCCGCGGACAGTCCGGCCGGCGGGGCGACGAAGCGGGCTCACAGCCGCGGAAGCACCTCGTCGACGAGGAGCCGCATCGAGCGCATCCAGGCCTCGCGCGGCTCCCACTCGTGGCCGATGACGAGGAGCGTGCCGAAGCCGCCGACCTCGTCCCGGAGCCGCCGGAGCTTCGCCGCCGCCTCGGCGGGGTCTCCCACGATCCAGATGTGGTCGGCGAGGTACTCGAGCGTGACCTCGGCGTCGGGCATGGCGGGATCGGCTTTCAGCACCTCCACGCCGCGGGACTTCCGGATCAGCGGGAAGAAGTAGCCATTCCAGTCCCGGGCCATCGGCCCGGCCAGCGCCTGGCGGCGCGCCTCCGCCGTCGTGTCGGCGACGAAGACGTCGCGGGCGATGCGCCAGGTCCCGCGGTCGGCCACGCGACCGCCCTGACACGCGCCCGCCTCGACCGCGCTCCAGTGGGTCTTGAGGACGCGCGGGGGCACGAAGTTGATGCTCATCGGGATGTAGCCGCGCTCGCCGGCCAGGGTCAGCGTGTCCGACTTCTCCGTCACGCCGGCCACGGCGATCGGCGGGTGCGGCCGCTGGTAGGGCCGGAAGTGAAACCGGAGCGCGATGTCCTCCTGGAGCTCGGGCACGCGGAACCGCCAGCGGGGCGCCTCGTAGACCCCGGGCTTCGGATCGTTCCAGAGGTCGAGGACGAGGTCGAGCATGGCGCGCGTGACCTGGCGGTGCTCGCCCGCCTTCGTGTCGAGCTCGAAGAGCTCGAGATCGCCCGGGAAGCCGCCGGAGCCGACGCCCCAGAGGAACCGGCCTCGCGCCATCTGGTCGAGCTGGGCGATGCGCAGCGCCAGCATCAGCGGATTGTGGTTCGGCAGGCAGGACACGCCGGTCCCGAGCTTCATCCGGCGCGTCATCCCGAGGGCCTGCGCGATGAACAGGTCGGGGCACGGGATGTTCTCCCACTCGGCGGTGATGTGCTCGCCGATCCACGCCTCCTCGAAGCCCAGCTGGTCCAGGAAGACGAGCTGCTCGAGGTCGTCCGCCATCGTGCGGCCGGGATCGGCGCCGGGCGGGTGGAGGGGCATGGTGAAGTAGCCGACGCGCATCGGGCCTCCCTGTCGCGGCGCGGGCCGGCTCGGGCCGGCCCGCACGTGACGCGGCTAGCCTATCACGGGACCTCGGGCGTGCCGGCGCGCCGCCCCGGCATCCATCCGAGGCGGACGCCCCATGACCGAAGCCCCGCACGGCCAGCGTCGAACCGAACGGGCCACGCACGCCACGACCCCCGGCTTGCAGTCCGCTACCCTCTCACCTACCCTCCGGGTGTGCGCCGGGACGGGTCTCGCAGTCGGAGGTCGAGTTCCGGCGCGTCGTGAGGTGACATCGATGCCTCCCACCGAGGAGCGCAAGCTCGTCACGGTCCTCTTCGCGGACCTTGCTCGATCCACCGAGCTGGCGGCCGGTCGCGATCCCGAGCAGCTCCGGGCTCTCCTGGCTGCATTCTTCGAAGAGATGGCCCAACACGTGCGCCACTACGGCGGCACCGTGGAGAAGTACGCCGGCGACGCCGTCATGGCGGTCTTCGGCGTACCGGTCGTGCGCGAGGACGACGCCGAGCGGGCGGTCCGGGCGGCCGTGGCGATGGGCGAGGGCCTCGCGCATCTGAACGCCGCCTTCGAGGAGGAATTCGGCGCCCGACTCGAGCTGCGGGTGGGAATCGCGACCGGCGAGGCGGTCGCCGCCACCGATGACGCCCGTGAGCTGCTGGTCACCGGAGAGGTCGCGAACCTGGCGGCGCGTCTGCAAACCGTAGCGCCGGGAATCGTCGTGAGCCAGGAGACGCACCGCCTCCTCGAGCCGCTCCTCGACGCGGAGCGCCTGGAGGGCGTGGTCGCCAGGGGCTTCCCCGCCCCGGTCGTGGCGTACCGCGTCGGGACGCTTCGCGCCGAGGGCAGCCCCCGGGGCATCCCTGGGCTGTCGTCGCCCGTGGTTGGGCGCGACCCCGAGCTGGCCCGGCTGAGACAAGCCATGGAGGAGCTTCGCCGGGGCCGTGGCCAGGTCGTCTCGATCGTGGGCGAGGCCGGCCTCGGAAAGTCGCGGCTGAAGAACGAGCTGCGTGAGCATCTGCCGCAAGGATTCCAGTGGCTCGAGGGGCGCTGCCAGGCGTACCTCCAGACGACGAGCTACGCCCCTTTCACCCAGATCTTGCGGACACTCCTGCGGCTGACGGGCAACGAATCCGAGACCGTGGCGCGGCTGCGGCTCCGGGCGACGCTCAGGCCGCTGGTAACGGAGCGCCATGAGCAAGTGCAGTCGGTCGTGGCCGCTCTTCTCGGCGTTCCCATGGAGGGGCCGGATGCGCGGGCGCTGCCCGCGGATCCTCGGGCCCTCCAGTCGCATCTGCTCCTGGCCGTCCGCGCCGTCATCGAGGGCCTCGCCAACGGCGCGCCCGTGATCCTCGCCGTCGAAGACATCCACTGGGCGGACGCGGGGTCCATCGAGCTCGTCGGCCTGCTGATGGAGCTCACGGACCTCCTGCCGCTCATGATCCTGGTGACGTCCCGGCCCGAGGTCGAGGGCCGGTCCTGGGATTTGCGCTTCCACGCGCAGCGCAACTACCCCCACCGGCTGACCGAGATCCAGCTCGGCGCGCTCCCGCCGGACTCGGCGGAGCGGCTCGTGGGGAACCTCCTGCACATCTCCGAGCTTCCCGACACGCTCCGGGCCCGGATCCGTGAGCGCGCCGAGGGGAATCCGTTTTTCATCGAGGAGATCATCCGCGCGCTGATCGAGCAGCAGGTGCTCCGACGCGAAGGGGATCGCTGGACGCTGGGCGAGGCGGCCGGGTCGATCCCCCTCCCGAACACCCTGCGGGGCGTCATCGCGGCCCGGATCGACCGGCTGCCTCCCGACGCCAAACGGGTGCTCCAGCGCGCGTCGGTGGTGGGCCGCTTCTTCACCGCCCGCGTGCTCCGCGCGACCGACGAGCCCGGCGGTGAAGCGCTGGAGCGGACGCTGGCCCACCTGCTCCGGGCCGAGCTGATCCGTGAGGGCGCGCGTCTACCGGAGGCGGAGTACCTCTTCAAGCACGCCCTGACCCAGGAGGCCGCCTACGCCAGCCTCCTGGCCGAGCAGCGCCGCGCGCTCCACCGTCGCGTGGCGGCCTACCTGGAGGAAACATCGGGCGCCGGCGAGGGGGAGCCAGCCCTTCTCGCGCGCCACTGGCTCCTGGCCGAGGAGTGGGAGCCGGCGCTGCGGTACACGCTCCAGGCCGCCGAGCGCGCGCGCAAGCTCTATGTCCGGTCCGAGGCAATCGGCCACTACTGGCAGGCGCTGGAGCTGCTCGATCGACTCTCGCCCACGCCCGAGCGGCGGCGCACGCACCTGGAGATCGCGGTCGCTCTGTTCCGGCTGCCGGGCTGGATGCGGGGGCCCGCCGATGCCGACCGGGGGCGTCAGCACTTCGAGACGGCGATTCGCGAGGCCACCGAGAACCAAGACCTGGCCTCGCTCGCCCGGCTCGAGTCCATGCAGGGGATGTTGATTCAGGACGAGGGTCTGTTGACCCGCGCGCTCGCCGGGGCCGAGCAGGCGAAGGCCCCACTCGTCTGGGCCGAGGTGGCGTCGCGGTACGCGGAGTTCCTGGGCCGAGAAGGGCGCTACGAGGAAGCGCTTGCCTACGTGCCGCGGGCCATCGAGATCTTCGGCGAGCTCGGCGCGCGCTCCGAGCAGGCCAGCTCCATGGCCTACACCGGGCGGTGTTACTGCTCCCGGGCTGGCCGGCTCGACGAGGCGTCCCGCTACGCAGCGGCAGCGCGTGAGGTCGCCACGGCGGTCGCCGATCCACGCCTTCTCGCCTGGCGCGCGATGGAGGCGGAGCTGTACCTCTATCAGGGTCTCTGGGACGAGGCCGTCGCGGCGGCGGAGGCGGGCCTGCCCACGTCCTGGGAGATCGGGGAGTGGTCGGCCATCCTCTTCCCGTCGGCGTGGGCCGGCATCGCGTACACGAAGCTCGGACGGCTCGAGGACGCGCGGCGCGTCATCACGCGAGCCCTGCGCGAGGGTCGGGCCCGCGGCCACCAGGCGTTTCCCCTGGCCTACCTGCATCTGGCGCTCGCGCAGCTCCACCTCGCCACGGGCGAGCTCGACGAGGCCCTGGCGGCCGCGCGCGCCGCACTGGAGCTGGCGGAGCGGAGCCGGTTCCGCCTCGAGATCGGCGCGGCGCATCGGGTGCTGGCGCAGGCGCACGCGGCGCTCGGCGCGGCGCACGAGGCCGAGCGAGAGTTCCGCGCCAGTCTCGACATCCTGGAGGAGATCCAATCACGCCCGGAGCTGGGGCAGACCCTGCTGGCGTACGGGCGCTTCCGCGGCCGATCCGACGCCCCCGCAGGTCGCGCGCTCATCGAGCGCGGGCTCGGCCTGTTCGAGGACATGGGCGCGACCGGATGGAGCGCGGAGGCGCGGGGCGCCCTCGCCTAGCCCGGCCGCCCACAGAGCACTCGTCGCGCCCGTGGCGGGCGACGCGCCCGAGCGGTAGACTGCTCGAGGTCCCGAGCGATCCCTCGATTCCAAGGAGCGACCTTCATGGCTGAGACGGGCAGGCTGGCGGCGTGGATGGGCCTCGGCAAGGGCTTCGAGATCCGGGAGTACCCGGTGCCGGATCCCAAGCCCGGCGCCCTCCTCGTCAAGATCGCGATCGCGAACGTCTGCGGCTCCGACATGCACTACTGGAAGGGCGAGCAGGACATGGAGAAGCGGGGGCGGAAGCTCCCGATCAACACCGGCCACGAGCACATGGGAACGGTGCACAGGCTGGGGGCCGGCGTCACGACGGACTCGGCGGGCCAGCCGCTCCGCGAGGGCGACCGCGTCATCTACCGCTACTTCCTGCCCTGCGGGCGATGCCGCGCCTGCCTCCGGCGGACCTTCAAGTCGTGCCCGACCCGGCAGTCGAACTGGACGGTCACCTGTGACGTGTGGCCGCACTTCCAGGGCGGCTACGGCGAGTACTTCTACCTCGGCCCGAACCACGCGATCTTCCGGATCCCCGACGAGATCACCGACGAGATGGCCGCCGGCATCAACTGCGCCTTCACCCAAGTCTACGCGGCCCTCGAGATCGCCGGCTTCAAGGCCGGGCGGACGGTCGCGATCCAGGGCGCCGGCGGCCTCGGCGTCTACGCCTGCGCGGTCGCTCGCGAGATGGGCGCTGCCCGCGTGATCGTGATCGACGGCGTCGAGGAGCGGCTCGCGCTCGCCAAGGACTTCGGCGCGGACGAGCTGGTGGACATGCGCGAGTGCCCGACGCCGGCGGCGCGGATCGAGCGCGTCCTGGAGCTGACGGAGCGGTGGGGCGCCGACGTCGTCATGGAGCTCGTCGGCAACCCGAACGTCGTCGACGAGGGACTTCGCATGACGGCGCCCGAGGGCGCGTACCTCGAGGTCGGCAACATCAACGTCGGCTGGGAGACCCGCTTCGACCCGTCGTGGATCCTCTTCGGCAACCGCCGGATCATCGGCGTGGCGCACTACGAGGCGGAGCACCTGAAGGGCGCGCTCGACCTCATGATCCGGACGCGGGAGCGGTACCCCTACGACCGCATCCTCTCCCACAAGTTCCCGCTCGCGGAGATCAACGAGGCCTTCCGCCAGCAGGAGGACGGCCACGTCACCCGTGGCGCCATCGTCCCCGCCTAGCAGCCCGCTCCGGGGCCGGTCCAGGTGGGCGTCCGGTACCTTGGGGGCCGCCCCCGGCGCTCCCTGAGCGAAGTCGCGCCGTTGTGGGCACCGCGCGCCACGAAGGCACCGCGTACCGCGACTTCCCGTCCCACCACCAGGCCATGCGCCGCCTCAACCCGAGGGCGGTGGGACCTGTCTCTCCACCGCGAGGCGCGTGCCGGCTACGCCCGCACGCGCGCGGCGACCCGCGTCAGGAAGCGCTCGAGCCCCGCCAGATCGTAGGGCGGGCGGGCCGCGACGATGAAGTGCGTGACGCCGACGGCGACGTACTCGTGGAGCCGGTCGACGGCACGGCTCTCGTCCACGGGCAGCAGCGACTCCAGGAGCCAGGCACGGAGCCGCTCCTGGAGATCGGCGGCGGACACGCCCTCTCCCTCGAGCCGCCGGCGCTCCGCGACCAGGTTCGGATTGCTCATGCGCACCATCGCCTCCCACATCGCCTCGGCCTGGGCCTCGCTCCGCAGCACCACGGAGACCCGGATGTCGCCGGGGTCGCGGCCGACCGCGCGGCAGTGCTCGCGGAGCACGTCGAGCTTCCGGGCGAAGGCGCTCGGTCCGACCTCGCCGTTCCACTCGTCCGCGTGCTTGGCGACGACGCGGAGCGTGAGGCGCTCTCCGCTCCCGCCGATGAGGACGGGTAGCCGCCGGCCGCCGAAGGGCTTGGGCTCGCAGAGCGCGTCCTCGAGGCGGTAGAAGCGCCCGGCGAAGCTCGCGCGGTGCTCGGCGTGAAGCAGCCGGATCACCGCGAGCGCCTCGTCGAGCCGCTCGATGCGCTCCCGCGTCGTGCCGAACGGCAGGGCGTAGCCGTCGTGCTCGGACTGGAGCCACCCCGCGCCGAGCCCGAGGGTGAAGCGCCCCTCGGCGACGTGGTCGAGGCTGGCCGCGATGTTGGCCAGGACCGCCGGATGACGGAACGTGTTGCTGAGGACGAGCGGCCCGACGCCGATCCGGCGCGTGCGGGCCGCCACCGCGGCGAGCATGGTCCCGGCCTCGAAGCACGGTCCCGCCGGGTCCCCGTAGCCCGCATAGAAGTGATCGGGCACCCAGCCCGTGTCGAACCCCATCTCGTCCGCGCGCTGCCAGACCTCGAGCAGGTCGGGCCACGTCGTCTGGGCGACGCCAGTGAAGACCCCGAAGCGAATCGGATGCGGCGCAGCGGCCAGGTGGTCCTTCCTCAGCCGACGGCTTCGCGGAAGCCCTCGAGGGCGGTGAGCGTCGCGTCGATCGTCGCGCCACCGCTCCAGCCGATCACCTCCGTCACCCCGGCGGCGCCGAGGCGCCCGACGTCCGCGCGAACCTGCGCGGCGCTCCCGCACAGGAGGCCTCGCTTCGCCTCGTCCAGGGGCGCGCTCGTGAGCTGCGCGCCCGTCATGTAGATGACCTCGAGGCGCGCGGGGTCGCGGCCCGCCTCGCGCGCGAAGGCTTGGAGCTGCGGGAGCATCTGGCTGATGGCGGCCAACGGGAGGGTCGAGGGAATCCAGCCGTCCGCGACGCTGGCCGCCCGCCGCAGCGCCGGCCCCACGAAGCCCGCCAGGTAGATGGGAGGATGGGGCCGCTGGACCGGCTTGAGCCCCACGATCGAGCGGGCCACCCGGAAGTGCTGTCCCTGGAACTCGACCGGGTCCGGGCTCCACACCGCCTTCAGCACCTGAATGAACTCGTCGGCTCGCGACGCGCGCGCCTTCGGGTCCGCCCCGACGGCCTCCAGCTCGTCGGCCGACCACGCCTGGCCGAGGCCGACGCGCAGCCGACCGCCGCTGAGCACGTCGAGCGTGGCGAGCCGGCGGGCGAGCACGACCGGATTGTAGAAGGGCATGTTGAGGACGCTCGTGCCGAGCGTGATCCGGCGCGTGTGCGCCGCCACGAAGGTCAGCGCCTCCACCGGGTCCAGGCATCGCTTGAAGTACTCGGGCAGCGAGCCATCGGGGGTGGCCGGATACGGGGTGCGCGGCGCGAGCGGGTACAGGAGCCGGTCCGCCACCCACACCGAGTGATAGTCGAGCGCCTCGGCCCGCTGGGCGACGCG
The DNA here is from genome assembly GCA_036558225.1 of Candidatus Methylomirabilota bacterium. Classification (GTDB taxonomy): domain Bacteria; phylum Methylomirabilota; class Methylomirabilia; order Rokubacteriales; family DASRDR01; genus DASRDR01. The sequence goes on from DATBGA010000177.1 coordinate 40,127, forward strand.
CGTCAACGCGTCCGGTCCGCCGAGGGGGCCCAGGCTGGGCAGCACGCAGCCGAACCACATCGAAATACCCTCCCGTCATTCCCGCACCCGGCGCTGGGCTCGTCGGGTCAGTCGAGGTTGAATCGGCGAGCCGAGGTGGCTCGCCTTGACAGGCGCTGGCGGCTGGCCCCAGACTACTCGCCGCATCCAAACGCCGAATTGGATCCTAGCATGCCCAAGGAGGGTGTCATGAGCGACACTCAGTCAGCGCGGCGCGCCGGCACCGTTTCGCGCCGCACCGTGCTTCGCCTCGGCGGCGCCGCCGTCGCCGGCGCCGCCACGGGGCCGTTCGTCTTCACGCCCGCGCGCGCCCAGGGCTTCAACTGGAAGCGCTTCCAGGGGAAGGAACTCTTCTTCCTCTTCTACAAGCACCCGTGGGTCGACGAGATGGTGACGCACATCCCGGAGT
>DATBGA010000178.1:0-30025 GCA_036558225.1 Candidatus Methylomirabilota bacterium
CGCCGCCCGTGTCGGGGAACCTCGGGCTGGGCACCCCCAAGGCCGCCACGGTGAAGCTGGTCGACGACGAGGGCACGGTCCAGTTCGCCGGGGCGACCTTCACGGTCAGCGAGGGCACCGGCGCCGCCACCATCACGCTCACGAGAACGGGCGGGACGGCCCGGCCCACCACCGTGCACTTCGCCACGGGGGACCCCGGTGACAGCGCCTCGCCGTCCACGGCCGCGGTCGCCTGCTCGGCGGGCGCGGACTACCGGCCGATCGTCGACGGATCGCTCACCTTCAACCCGGGCGAGACGAGTCGAACGTTCATCGTCCCGCTCTGCGGCGACGACGTCGTGGAGACGCCCAATCCCGAGACGCTCACGCTCCGGCTGCTGAGCGTGAGCCCACCGGCCACACCGGGCGCCCAGAGCACGGCGGTCCTGCGGATCCAGGAGAACGACGCGGGAGGCGCGCTCCGGTTCGGCAGCGCCGGCTACTCGGTCACCGAGGGGGCCCCGACGGCCATCCTGACGGTCCTCCGGGCGAACGGGGCGGCCGGCAGCGTCAGGGTCCCGTGGAGCATCGGCGGGTCGGCGGTCCGGGACACGGACTACAGCGGGTCGACGAGCGGGTGGCTCGACTTCGGCCCGTTCCAGACGAGCGCCTCGCTCCCGGTCACCATCCTCAACGACACGCTCGTGGACGGCGTGAAGACCGTGGTCGTCACCCTGGGGACGCCCACGGGGGGCGCCATCCTCGGCAGCCCCAGCGTCGCCACGCTGAGCATCAACGACAACGAGCCGAGCGTCCGGTTCTCCAGCCCGACCTACTTCGTGGGCGAGAGCAGCACCGGCGTCGGCGTGACGGTCATCCGTGGCGGCGCGACCAACAGCGCCGTCACCGTGAACGTCAAGACCACCGGCCCGGGCACCGCGGAAGGGGGCCCGGGTCCGTGCGGCACAGGCATCGACTTCACCGCCGTTTCCCTGCCCGTCCCGTTCAACCCCGGGGAGACGGTCAAGACCGTGACGATCCCTCTCTGCCCGGACACCGACGCCGACGGGATCGAGACGATCGGACTCTTCCTCGACGACGTGTCGGGCGCCACTCTGGGAGCGCCCAACGCCGCCACCCTCCAGATCTTCGAAGACGATGTCGCCGGGACGGTCCAGTTCGCCGCCGCCGCGAGCAGCGTGAGCGAGTCCCAGAGCGCGGCCAGCGTCCTCGTCACCCGGACCGGCGGGAGCGCCAGCGGGGTCAAGGCTCACTGGACGATCGTCGGCGGGACCGCGATCGCCGGCGTCGACTTCGACGGGGCCACGAGCGGCTGGGTGCCCCCGTTCGGCGACAAGCAGATGAGCCAGGGGCTCGCGATCCCCATCAAGCCGCGCGCGGGGGTCCAGGGCCCCCGCTCCGTCAAGCTCCTCCTCGATCTCCCCGGCGGCGGCGGCGCGCTCGGCGCCCGGATCAGCACCACCCTCTGGATCCTCGACGCCGACTAAGGCGCGGCGGACCGTCCCCGCCGGAAGCCTGACGTCCGGCCGACCGGGACGGCTCCCCTACTCCGCGAGCTCCAGGAGGAGGCGGGCCGTCGTGCGGATGCCCTGGTAGAGGTGGTCGAGCCGGATGTGCTCGTTCGGGCTGTGCTGCCGGTTGTTGGCGTTCGCGTAGGGCACGACGATCGTCGGCAGCCCGAGAACGTCGGTGAACGCCCAGAGCGGCACGCTGCCTCCCGCGGTCGGCACCACCACCGCCGGCTGGCCGTCGTGAGCCCGCTCGATGATCTCCACGACCCGGCGCGAGATCGGCAGGTCGGTCGGCGTCTTCGCGGGGTCGTAGCCGTGGCGATCGACGATCCTCACCGCCCGACCCCGGAGCTCGTCGGGCAACGGCGCGTCGGGGGTCTCGATGACCGTGAAGCCCTGGGCCCGGATGTGCTCGACGACCCGGCGATACACCGCGTCGGCTCGCTGGTTCTTCACGAGCCGGAGGTCCATGGCGACCGTGGCCCGGTGGGGGATGATCGTGTTTGCCTCGGCGCCGACGAAGCCCGCGCGAAGGCCCTGGATCGTGATGGTCGGCCGGAACATCAGGCGCTCGAGGTAGTCGCCGGGCAGGCGCACGCCGAGCTCGCGCTCGAGCCGCTCCCGGTCGAGCAGGATGCGGCCGAGCAGCTCCCGCTCGCCGGCGGTGGGCGGCGTCGCGTCGGCGCCCAGGCCCTCGATGAGTGGCGTCCCGTCCGGCGCGGCCATCGACGCCAGCAGGCCGGTCAGGATCCAGGCGGGGTTCGGCACGCTGAAGTTCCCCGAGTGGACGTCGCGCCGGGCGGCCTCGAGCTCGAGGGTGAGGGCGAGGATCCCGCGCGCGCCGAACACGACCGTCGGACGCTCGCTCGCGTCCTTGGGCCCGTCGGTGACCAGCGCGAGGTCCGCCGCGAGGAGGTCCCGGTGGGCCGTCACGAAGCCGCCGAAGCCAGGGCTCCCGATCTCCTCCTCGCCCTCGAGCACGAGCCGCAGGTTGACCCGGGGGGCGACGCCGAGGGTGTCCATCAGCGCGAGGGCCTCGAGGTGCGCCCAGATCGGGCCCTTGTCATCGGACGCGCCACGGGCGTAGAGGCGGTGCGCGGGCAGCGCGTCGTCGTCCACCTGGCCGGCCTCGACGACCGGCGCGCCCTCCTCCGCGAGGCCCGCACGGAGAACGGGCTCGAACGGCGAGGGCTGCAGCCATCCCGGGAGCGGCGCGGGCTTCGTATCGAAGTGGCAGTAGAGGAGGAGGGTCCGCGTCGCGCCGGGCGCTCGGCGCTCGCCCAGGACGACGGGATTCCCGCCCGTCTCGAGCACGCGGGTCGCGAGCCCGACGCGCTCCATGGCGCGGGCCAGCCAGGTCGCGCCGGCGCGGACGCGCTCCGGCTGCTGGCTCACCGTGTCGACGCGGAGGCACTCGGTGAAGCGCTCGAGGATCTGGCGACGCCGCGCCCGGAGCGCGCGGTCGAACACCGGCCATTCCATGGCGGGCCGAGGCTTCGGGCGGTTACCGCTGGCGGGCGCGGACGACCTGGGCGATGAGCCGGATGTGCTCGGGCGTCGAGCCGCAGCAGGCGCCCACCACGGTGGCGCCCGCGTCGAGGAGCGCGGGGTACTCGCGCGCCATGGCCTCCGGGCCAAGCTCGTAGGTGACGCGGTCGCCGGTCGTGACCGGGAGCCCGGCGTTCGGATAGGCGACCAGCGGCGCGTGCGTCACGCCACGCATCTCGCGCACGATCTCGATCGCCCGGTCGGGGCCGCGGCCGCAGTTCATCCCGACCACGTCCGCCCCGGCCGCCAGCAGGTTCTTCGCGACCTCGGCGGGGCTCTCGCCCCACATCGTCCGGTCGCGGTCGTGAAGCTCCTCGTACTGGAAGAACATCGTCGCCATGACCGGAAGCCCGGTCGTCTTGCAGGCGCGCACTGCCGCGACGGCCTCCTGCGGGAACATCATGGTCTCCACGGCGAAGAGGTCGACGCCGCCCTCCGCCAGGGCCTCGGCCTGCTCGCGGAACGTCTCGAAGTACTCCTCGTCGGTCGTGTCGCCCAGTGGCTCGTACTCGGCCGGCAGGCGGCTCGTCGGCCCGACGGAGCCCGCCACGTAGCCGTGGGCCGGCGCCGCCCTCCGCACCAGCCGGGCGCCACGCTCGTTGAGGTCGCGCGTACGGTCGCCGAGCCCGTACTCGTTCAGCTTGAGCCGCGAGCCGCCGAAGGTGTTGGTCTCGACGAGGTCCGAGCCGGCGTCGAAGTAGCCCTGGTGGATGCCTTGGACGACGTCCGCGTGGGTATCGTTCCAGAGCTCGGGGCAGGCACCGTTGGCGAGGCCCGCCGCGAAGAGCATCGTGCCGTAGCCGCCGTCGAACACGAGCAGGTCGCCGGCCAGCGCCCGCGCGAGCCACTCCCGGCCCCTCGCCGAGCTCATCCGGCTACCCCGACGTCACGGGAGCGCTCGCGAGTTCCTTGGCGCGCACCACGGCGAGCGTCGCGTCCCGGGCATGGCCGTCGGCACCGATCTCGTCGGCGAAGGCCGGGCTGACGGGCGCGCCGCCGACCATGACCTTCACGCGGTCCCGGAGCCCCGCGCGTGCGAGCGCGTCGATCGTGCGCTTCATCCCGGGCATCGTGGTCGTCATGAGGGCCGAGATGCCGACGATGGTGGCGCCGTGCTCCTCCACCGCCGCGCAGAATTTCTCGGGGGACACGTCGCGGCCAAGGTTCACTACCTTGAAGCCCGCGCCCTCCAGCATCATGGCGACGAGGTTCTTGCCGATGTCGTGGAGATCGCCCTGAGCGGTGCCGATCACGACCGTGCCGAGGTACTCGCTGGTCGCGGCCGCGGTGAGGAGCGGCTTCAGGAGGTCGAGGCCCGCGTACATGGCCCGCGCCGACAGCAGCACCTGCGGCACGTAGTACTCGTTACGGCGGAACTTCTCCCCGACCACGTCCATCCCGGGGATCAGCCCCTTGAAGATGATCTGCTTGGGGTCGAGCCCTCCGTCGAGGCCCTCCCGGGTCATCCGGCCGACGGTGTCACGATCGCCAAGGATCAGCGCGCGCGCGATCCTCGGGTAGTCGTAGTGAGCGTCGTCGGGAGCCGTCATCGCTCCGGGTTGTATCACGGCGGATAGGCCGACACAAGCTTGGCGGCTCCCGGTGCGCGGCCCGCCCCGCCGCTCGAGGAGCGCGCCATACGAGGAGTCGCCGGTCCTCTAGGATTCGGGCTGATGGGCGAGGAGATCCTCATGGCGGGCCGCGTGAACGCAGCGGTCCGGATCGCCGCAGTCGGCGGTCGGCTCCGCGTGCACGACGACCTGGGCGCCGGGAATGGTGGCCGCGATCTCCTGCTCGACGTGGTCGACGAGGTCGTGCGCCTCGCCGAGCGGCAGGTGCCGGCAGGCCACGATCGTGAAGTCCACGTGGCGCTGGGAGCCGGAGCGCCGCGTCCTCAGGTTCCGGTGGTCGACGACGAACCGGTGGCGGTGGATCACCTCCTCGATCGCCCGCTGCTCGGCCTCCGGGAGGGCGGCGTCCATCAGGTCGTTGATCGAGCGCACGAGCAGCCGATACGCCGAGCCCAGGATGAGGCACGCGACCGCGATCCCGATCAGGGCGTCGAAGACCCCCGAGCCCGTCGCCCAGAGGAAGGCGAGACCGACCAGCACGCCGGCGTTGGTCCACACGTCCGTCTGGTAGTGAAGCGCGTCGGCCAGGAGGACGACCGAGTCGGTTGCCCGGCCCACCCGGCGGAGGTGACGCGTGATCAGCCAGCTGACGACCGTCGCGACGACCATGACGGCGATGCCCAGCTCGGCGTGCTCGGGCCGGGTGCCCCGGATCAGCCGGCGGACCGCCTCCACCAGCAGGCCGCCGCCCACGACGGCGATGACGGCCGTCTGGAGGAGCCCGGCGAGGTTCTCCGCCTTGCCGTGCCCGAAGGGGTGACCCTCGTCGGCGGGCGAATCGGCGATCCGGATCGACAGGAGGTTGACGCTGGAGATCGCGACGTCGAACAGGGAATCCGCCGCGGCCGACAGGAGGCCGATCGAGTTCGTCGCCAGCCCGGCCGCGAGCTTCCCCGCCGCCAGCGCCGCGGCGGCGCCGATCGCCACTCGCTCGGCGCGGATCTTCGGGGAGGTCGAGCCGCGCGGGCTCATGCCTCGATCTTAGCAGGGTGCCCGGCGTCCGGACGGGTTCCGGTCCGCGCGTGGCCGCTCAGCCGCGCGTGCCCCTCCAGAGCTTCAGCATCTCGGCGAGGTCCCGCACGACGACGTCCGCCTGCCCGGCGTCGGGGAGCTCGCCGGCGGGATCGACCCATGCGGTGACCATGCCGGCCGCCCGGCCCCCGGCGACGTCGGTCGCCAGGCTGTCGCCCACCATCACCGCCTCCGATGGCCGGCAGCCGAGGCGCTCGAGCGCCATCTCGAAGATCGGGGCGTGCGGCTTGCCCACCACCAGGGGACGGGCGCCGCCGGCCACCGCGACGGCCTCCGTCAGCGCCCCGCAGCCCGGGTCGAACTCGCCCGGTCCCACCGGGAGGCGCGGATCGAGGTTGACCGTGAACAGCGTCGCGCCGCCAGCCACGGCGCGCGAGGCCGCCCGCAGCCTGCCGAAGTCGAACGAGGGATCGTTGCCGACCGCGACGACCGTCGCCCGGCGCCAGTCGTCGAAGCCGACGACCGTGTGCCCAGCGGCCTCGAGGACCTCTCGCATCTCCCGGGTGCCGACCGGTAGCACGGCGGCGAGTCCGACCTGGCGCCGGATCGCTTCACCCAGGAGGTCGAGCGCCGCGAGCACGTCCGGCGCCCGGGCCGGGATCCCCAGCGCCGAGAGGCGCTCCGCGATCTGCCCCGCGCGCTCCCGGGAGCTGTTGGTGACGAAGACCACGCCCCGCCCGGCAGCGCGCAGCGCCTCGACCAGCTCGCGGGCCCCCGGCAGCAACGTCGAGCCGGCCCAGATGCAGCCGTCGAGATCGAATGCGAAGCCGCGGAGGCCCGCCAGCGAGATCAAAGCGGGGTCAGACCCCGACTTTGGAAGTCACGGCTTGCCCCCGGGCGGGAGGAGGCAGAGCCCCTGGCTCTGCACGCCGAGGGCCGTGTTGAACTTCGCCCGGAAGTGCTCGACGGCGATCGTCCAGGCCAGCTCCACGATCTGCGGGGTCGTGAAGTGCCGCCGCAGGGGCTCGAACTCGGCGTCGGTCACTGCGGTCGGCGTCCGCGTCGCGGCCTCGGCGAAGGCGAGCGCCGCCCGCTCCGGATCGCCGAAGAGCGGGCTCTCCCGGAACTGGTCCACCGCCGAGAGCTTCTCCAGCGCCGCCCCGTGGCTCATCCCCCGGGATGAGTTGATGTCCGTTCAGAAGGGGCACCCGATCAGCTGGGCGACGCGCAGGCAGATCAGGTCGCGGAGCTCCGCCGGCAGCTGCCCGGACTTCTCGAGGGCCAGCGACAGACCTCCCGCGGCCCGGGCCAGTGGAGGGCAGTGGGCCATCACGAGCGTGGGAGCGAGCGGCGCGCCCCACTGGTCCGCCTGCCGGGCGAAGATCTCCTGCATCTCGGGGGGCGCGGCCTCCGGGTCGACGGGCGCGACGCGGCCGGTGAGGGCGCCGCTCACGGCCGGACGTCCTTCTTGAACCGGGCGACGAGGTCCTGGCTCCCCTGCACCACCAGCGACGCGTCGGACGCGAGCGTCAGGAACTGGTAGCCCTTGCCGTAGAGCTCGCGCGCCTGCTCCCAGCCTCGCGTGATGTTGCCGAGGGCGAGGCCCGCCGCGCGCGTCGCCGCCTCCACCCGCGCGAAGGCCGCCTGCACGTCGGGGTGCCCGGGATTGCCCATGTGCCCGAGGGCCGTCGACAGATCGCCGGGCCCGATGAAGATGACGTCGACGCCGGGCACCCGCACGATCTGGTCGATCTCCTCGACGGCGGTCCGGGTCTCCACCTGGAGCACCACCAGGATCTCCTCGTTCGCGCGCTTCCAGTACTCCGCGGCGTGGCGCCCGTAGCCACCCGCGCGGTGGCTCCCGGCGATCCCGCGGATGCCGTCCGGCGGGTACTTGGTGGCGCGCACCGCGGCCTCGGCGTCGGCTCGGCCGCCGATCCACGGCACCATGACGCCGTAGGCGCCGATGTCGAGCACGCGCTTGATGACCGCCGGGTCGTTCCACTGGACGCGAACCACCGGGATCGTGTCGCTCCCCTCGATGGCCTGGAGCTGGCCGAGCAGCGTCTGGAAGTCCCCGTGTCCGTGCTCCATGTCGACGAGGAGCCAGTCGAAGCCGGCCCGGCTCATGATCTCAGCGCTGATCCCGCTGCACATGGAAAGCCACGCGCCGGCGGTCGGGCGCCCTTCGCGGAGCGCGCGCTTGACGTGATTGGTCTTCACCCAGCTCACTCGGCCCTCCACGCGAGCGCGATGGAGACGCTCGCCAAACTTGACTTCTCGCGGTGCGCTGTGGGATATATCCCGGACACGGACGGGATCTCTGGGCCTGCGCGGCGGCGGGCCTTCCACGAGGGGGCGACCACGGCACCGGCCACTATACGGCAGGGCGCGCGGGGCTGACAACCGAGAGTCGCATGCTCCTCGAGATCCTCGGTTGCCACGGCGGCAGCGTGCCGAGGCGGCGCCTGCCGAGCTTCCTCATCAACGGCCACGTCCTCCTCGAGGCGGGCTCGGTCACCAGCGCCTTGCCCCTCGGCGCCCAGGCCAGCATCGAGCACGTCCTCATCTCCCACGCTCACCTGGACCACACGGTGGGGCTGGCGTTCCTGGTCGACAACATCCAGTCGGCCCAGACCGCCGCCGGCCGCAACATCGCCGTGACGGCGGCGTCCATCGCGCCCGTGGTCGACGATCTCCGCAGCTACTGCTTCAACAACCGGCTCTGGCCCGACTTCACGAAGCTGCCGACGCCCGAGGATCCGTCCCTCCGGCTCCAGACCCTGCGCGAGCGCGAGCCGATCGAGTTCGGCTCGCTGACCGTCGTCCCGGTGCCCGTCCAGCACGCCGTCCCGGCCACCGGCTTCATCATCCACGACGGCACCACCGGCCTGGTCTTCTCCGGCGACACCGGCCCGACCGATGAGATCTGGAAGGTGGCGCGGGAGTTCAAGGGCATCCACGCGATCATCGTGGAGACGGCCTTCCCGAACCGCCTGGAGGACCTCGCCACCGTCTCCGGGCATCTCACGCCGGCCCTGCTCCAGCGTGAGATGGACAAGATGCCGGACGCGCCGCTCTGGGTCTACCACATCAAGCCCGCGCACTTCGAGGAGACCTCGGAGGAGCTCGAGCGGCTGGGCGACCGGATTCACGTCCTGGAGCAGGACCAGACCCACACCTTCTGACGCCGGCGGCCTCGGGCCGACCCTCGCCGACTCCGTCCCCCGCGGGGCCGGCAGACCGGCGACCGGGTGCGGGACCAGGCTACCTGGCCCGCCGCGCCAGCTCGGCCTCGATCGCGGGCAGCGCCTCCAGGATCACCGTGCCGACGACACGGAGGCTCTCCGGGGAGAGCTTGTCGAGCGTGTCCGCGGCCGTGTGCCAGTTGGCGTTCCGCCCGGGCGGCCCCCCGTAGTCGAGGTCGATCAGGACGGCCGCGGCGACACCGGCGTCCAGGAAGGGCGCGTGATCGTCCTCCACCGACTGTGACCGGTCGGGGAAGTGCCGCTCGAGACCGAGCCGGCGCGCCGTCGCCCAGACTATGTCGGTGAGCCAGGGCGTCGACCGCGACTCGCGCGGGATCACGAGGTCGCGGTCGCCGATCATGTCGCCCACGATGAGGGCGCGGAGCCGGCCCAGGTCGCCCGACGCGCGGAGGGCGGCAACCATGGCGCGGCTCCCGTAGAGGCTGTCCGCGGCCGACCACTGGACCTGGGCCTCCTCGCCGTCGAAGAAGAGGAGCCAGCGCGTCGACGCCGGCGGCTCCGCGCGGAAGCGGGGGGCCAGCACGCGGCCGAGCTCGATCAGGAGAGCGGTCGAGGACCCGCCGTCGTTCGCGCCCACGAAGCGGAATTTCTCGAAGACCTTCGTGTCGTAGTGGCCGCCGATCGCCACGATGTCGCGTTCCCGGCCGGGCCACTCCGCCACGACGTTGGTCATCGCCACCGGACCTCGCGGGGTTTCTGCCGTAAAGGCGTGCTCGCGGACTCGCCACCCGGCGCCCCGGAGCTCCCCGGCCAGGTACGCGCGGGCCCGGGCCAGCGCGGGGGAGCCCGGCGGGCGGGGCCCGATGGCGACGAGCCGCTCCACGTCGCGGAGCGCTCGGGCGCCGTCGAAGGCGGGGAAGCTCGCCGCGCGCGCCCCCCGGGCGCCCGGGCCGCGCAGCGCCGCCAGGAGCGCCGTTCCCAGCAGGGTCCGGCGCGCGAGCCCGCGCGAGGTGGGTCGGCCCGCGCTCCCGAACGGGCCGATCGGGTCGCCCGGGACTCCCGGCCTCACGGCCGGACCCCCGCCGCACCGTAGTAGTTGAGGCTCATGAAGAAGTCGCCCCTCGCCGCGGCCGCCTCCGCGCTCCGGAGCCAGCGTCGAGCCTCGGCGGTGGCGACGAGGCCCCACCGGGTCACGAGCTCCACGCGCCGCTCGAGCATGGCCCGGACGTAGTCGTCGTAGACCCGATCCACGACGACGAACGCCCGGCTCCGCACCCGCGCGAGCCCGGCGAGCCGCAGGCGGCGCGCGAGCGTCCGTCCGCTCCACGGCTCGGCGTAGAAGCGCTCCGCGTGTCCGTCGACGATCCGCCGGGTCAGGGCGCGGTCCGGGACGTCCAGCGCGAAGGTCCCGAAGTCCTGGTCGAGGACCGCCACCCGGCCGCCGGGCCGCGTGACGCGGATCATCTCGCCGAGGATCCGGTCACCGGCCGGCACGTGGAGGAGGACCGTGACCGCGAGCGCGACGTCGAACGACGCCGGCGGGAAGGGCAGCGCGAGGCCGTCTCCGTGACGGAATGTCGGCCGGATCCCGCGTCCGCGGGCCCGGCTCCGCCGCCGGGCGGCCGCCAGGAGCGCGCGGCTCGGATCGACGCCGACGACCGCGCCTCCCGCGCCCACCCGTGCCGCGACGTCGCGCGTCACCACGCCCGTTCCGCAGCCAACGTCCAGGACACGCATCCCGGCCTCGATCCCCGCCAGGGACAGGAACGCCCGGCGCAGACGCGCTTGGTTCGGCTGGCGGCCGCGGGCCTCGAGGATCGCCGCGAACCGCGAGGGGTCCGACTGCCGGTCGATCGCGCGGTAGGGATCGACGGCGGCTGGCAGGGCCGCGCTCACCGGGTCGGCGCGCCGGTCACGAGCGCGCGGCGTACTTGTCAGCGCAGGCCGCGCTGCAGAAGTACCGGGTCGCCGGCCCGCTCCCGCGACTGATCGCCTTGCGACGCGGGATGTACGTCTCGCAGACGGGATCCTTGACGAGCTCGTCGAGGCCGGCGCGGCGGGGCACCCCCGGACGACCGGGCCCGCGGAGCCCCCCGAGAAAGGAGTTGATGCTCGCCCGAAGGATCAGGAAGACGAGAAAGGCGAGAACCGCGAGGGCGAGGAAGCGGACCACGACGCCTCAGGCTCGCGGGAGAGGGACCGCTACCCGCTCTCCGGCCGAATGCGCACGGTGCGGAGGAAGTCCCGGTCGAGCTTCGTCAGCCCGTAGTGCAGGTCGCGCGCGTCCTCGAGGTCGTCCTCGGCCGCATCCTCGGCGTCGGCCCCGCGGTCGCCGTCCGCATCCTCGGGCGCCTCCTCGGCCGCGCCCTCGGCCTCGTCGGCGGCGCTGGAACGGGCCGCCGCGTCCGCCAGCAGGATGAGTCGCGGCTCGAACCCGTTGCGCACGAGCTCGTCGAGCGCCTCGCGCACGGCGGCAGAGCCGTCGAGCGAGGCCTCCACGGCCTCGATCAGCTTTGCGACCAGATCGCGCACCACGTCTCGCTCGTCCATTCAGACTTCCGCGCTCAGAATAGCCGCCACTCGCGGCGGTGTCAAACTTGCGGGCGGCGGCGGATCGCCTCCTCGAGCCGCTGGAAGCGTCGGCGCAGCGGCTCGAGCGCCTCGTCGTGCGTGATCACGTAGAGCGATCCGGCCCGCACGGCCGCGAGCGTCTGCGCGGCGACGTCGTCGGGATCGAGCGTGCGTCCGATCAGCGCCATCTCGCTCTCCGGCTCGCTCGCCGCGTTCCGCAAGGCCGCGGGTCGGTTGCGTCCCGCCTGCCGGATGCGCGTCGCGACGCCCATCGGGCACACGACGGTGACGCCGATGCCGTGCGGGCGGAGGTCCTTCGCCAGCGTCTCCGAGAGCCCGACGACGGCGTACTTGGTGGTGTTGTACACGCCGAGCCCCTGCGACGCGATCAGCCCCGCCATGGAGGCCGTGTTCACCACGTGCCCGCCGGCCCCGCTCGCGATCATGCGCGGCACGAACGCCAGGAGGCCGTGGACGACGCCCCAGAGGTTGACCCCCACGACCCACTGCCAGTCCTCCCACGTCGCCGTCTCCAGCCCGCCGTGCACGACGACGCCCGCGTTGTTGCACAGGATGTGGGTCGCACCGTACCGGTCGAAGACGCGGTCCGCGAGCGCCTCCACCTGGCGCCGGTCGGCGACGTCCGCGCGGACCGCGAGGCCCTGGGCGCCGGCGGCGGCGACCTGCCGCACGGTCTCCGCGGCGTCGGCCTCGGCCACGTCGGCGACGACGATCCGGGCGCCTTCCCGGGCCAGGGCCAGCGAGAGGGCGCGGCCGATGCCGCTCCCGCCGCCGGTGACGACCGCGACCTTCCCGGCAAGCGCCGTCGTCCCGATCCCTCCCCGGCCGCGCGCGGTTTCCGGCATCGTCGTCACCCCTCCCCGTCGGGCGCCACGGGCCGCCCCGTCTCGAGCGAGCGATAGGCGGCCAGCACCAGCGCGAGGTCGGCGCGGGCGGACTCCGGCGGCAGGGCGGGCGGCCGCCCCTCCCGCACCGCCGCGACGAACTCGGCGAGCTGGGCCGCCAGGCCGCGACGGTCACGCATGAACGCGCGCACCCGCGCATGGGAACGGCCGCGCAGCCAGAGCGCGCGGCCCCGGTGGTCCACCCCGAGCGACCCCTCGGTGCCGGTGAGCCACGCCCACTGCGACCGGGGCAGTCCCGGCGCGGCAATGGAGGTGGCGAGCGTCGCGACGGCACCGCCCCGGAATCTGACCAGCAGGAACGCCGTGTCCTCGCCCTCGTACGTCGGCAACGCGTTCGGGGGCGCGACGGCCACGACCTCGGTGACAGGGCCCGCCCAGTCACGGAGGAGGTGGAGGTAGTGGATGCCGCCGTCGATCAGGAGCCCGCCGCCCATCTCCGCGCGCCGGTTTCGCCATCCCGCGGGGCGCCGGTAACCGCGCGCGTTCACGACGATCTGACGGACCGCACCGATCGCGCCGTCCCGCAGGTAGGCGCGCGCCGCCACGAAGCACGGCACGAAGTGCACGTTCTCCGCCACCATCAGGACGACGCCGGCGGCGCGGGCGGCCGAGAGGATCGCGTCGGCCTCGGCCAGGGTCCGGGCGATCGGCTTCTCGAGAAGAATGGCCTTGCCGTGCTCGGCGGCCAGGCGGGCGTGCGCCTCGTGCAGGTGGTGGGGCGTGCACACGACGAGCGCGTCGACGCGAGGGTCAGCGGCCGCCGCCTCGTAGGAGCCGAAGGCCGCAAAGCCGCCGAAGCGCCGGCGGTACGCCTCGGCGCGCGCCGGATCGCGGCTCGCGAACGCCACCCGCACTCCGCCGCGGAGCCGCCGCGCGGCGCGGGCGTGAAAGGTCGCGAACCGCCCGCACCCCACGATGCCGAGGCCGAGCGAACCGGAGCCCGCCCACGCGCGGAGCGGCCGGACCGAAGGGCCACCACTCACGTGCGGCACCGCCATGTCGCGCATCCTACGCACCCTTCCGGGCCCGCGCAACGTCGGATACAATCAGATGCATGCGAAAGGTCGCGGTCGTCGGCGTCGGGGTGACGAAGTTCGGCAAGCACGAGCGGACATGCGCGGAGCTGTTCGCGGACGCCGGGCTGGACGCCCTGACGGACGCAGGTATCCGCCCGCGCCAGGTCCAGGGCGTGTACGTCGGCAACGTCGTCGGGGAGGCCGGTGAGCGGCAGCTTCATCTCGGTCCCCAGGTGACCTCGGCGCTGGGCATTCCCGAGGTGGCGGCGACCAGGTTCGAGACGGCCTGCGCATCGAGCCACGCGGCCTTCCGGCACGCGCTCTTCGAGATCGCCTCGGGCGCGGCGGACGTCCTGCTCGTGGGCGGCACCGAGCGCGTCCTGACCATGCCCACCGACCGGTCGACCGAGGTGTTCGCCTACGCGTCCGACGCGCTCTTCGAGCAGCCGGCCGGCCTGACGTTCCCGGGCGTCTTCGCGCTGATCGCCCGCGCCCACATGGCGAAGCACGGCACCACCGAGGAGCAGATGGCGCACGTGGCCGTGAAGAACCACCGCCACGGCGCGCTCAATCCCAAAGCCCAGTTCCAGAAGGAGATCACGCTCGAGCAGGTGCTCCGCAGCGCCAAGGTGGCCGACCCCCTCAAGCTCTACGACTGCTGCCCCTTCTCGGACGGCGCCGCTGCGGTCGTCCTGGCGTCCGAGGAGGTCGCGCGCAGCACCCGGAGGCCGGTGTGGGTGCTCGCGTCGGCCCAGGCGGGCGACTCCATGTGCCTTCACGACAAGCGGGACCTCTCCCGGGCCGTGGCCACCGAGCGGGCCGCGCTGGCGGCCTACCGGCAGGCGGGGCTGCGACCCCAGGACGTGGACGTCGTTGAGCTCCACGACTGCTTCACCATCGCCGAGATCGTCGCCACCGAGGGCCTGGGCCTCTGCGAGCCGGGCACGGGAGGGCTCGCCGCCGAGAAGGGTGAGACGAGCCTGGGCGGGCGGATCCCGGTCAACGTGTCGGGCGGGCTCAAGGCCAAGGGCCACCCGATCGGCGCGACCGGCGCGGCGCAGGTGGCCGAGATCGTCACCCAGCTTCGCGGCGAGGCCGGACGGCGCCAGGTGGAGAACGCGACGGTCGGTCTCACCCACACGCTGGGGGGCAACACGGCAACCGTTCTCGTGAGCCTCTTCGGACGGGAGCCCCGTTGAGCCCATCGGCCGCGGCGGTCGAGGCGGTGGGCAGCATGACCATCCGTGAGTTCTTCGACGGGGTGCGCCAGGGTCGCCTGGTCGTCCAGCGATGCGCGGCCTGCGGAGCGCTCGCGGTGCCTCCGAAGGCCGTGTGCCCCGCCTGCGAGGGCGTCCGCTGGGAGCGCGCCACGCTCGGCGGCGACGGCGAGGTCACCTCCTACACGGTCATCAGGGTCCCGCCGGCGCAGTTCGCGGCCGACGCGCCCTACGTCATCGCCGTCGCGCGCATGGCCGAGGGTGTGTCGCTCCTGGGCCGGCTGACGGGCACGCCGGTGGACGGCGTGCAGGTCGGCATGCCGGTCCGCTTTGCAGGCTCCCCCGCGACCTCGGAATCGCCCATCATCACGTTCCGCGCGCGCTAGCCTCTTCCCTCCCGGGGAAAGCCCCACACGCCGCCTGGCGAGGGGTGGAACCGGCTCCCCCCGAGTCACGTTGCATAATTGAATGAGGGAGCGTCGCCGAGCCCGGGATCGCGGGGCATGCGGCGCCCGAGGAGGCCACGCGTGCAAACCCCTCGCATCGTCGCCATCGGCACCGCCGTGCCGACCCGGCGTTTCCAGCAGAACGAGCTCGCCGACATCTTCGGGTACGGCGACGGGCTCCGCCGTAGCTTCTTCTTCAACAGCGGCATCGAGACGCGGCACGCCTACATGCCCCTCGCCAGCCCGCGAGCGGAGACGATCGACGAGCTGTCGGCCCGTTTCGCGGAAGGCAGCGTGCGCCTGGGGGTCGAGGCCGTCGAGACCTGTCTGTCGCGTGCGGGGCTCGGCGTGGCGGACGTCGACTTTCTCGTGACCACGACGTGCACGGGACGACTCGTTCCCAGCCTCGACGCGCACCTGATCGGCGCGCTCGGCCTTCGCAGCGACGTGCAACGCGTTCACGTGGGGGACACCGGCTGCGCGAGCGCGATGGTCGTCCTCCAGCAGGCGTGGAACTACCTCCGCGCGTTCCCGGAGCGCCGGGTGCTCGCCGTGTCCGTCGAGCTGTGCTCGACCACCTATTACCTGGATGACGAGGCCGAAACCGCAGTGGCGAACGCGATCTTCGCGGACGGCGCGGCCGCCGTGCTGCTCGCCACCGCCGGCGACGGGCCCGAGGTCCTGGGCCACCGGACGTTGATCCGCCCGGAGTTCCTGGACCGGATGGGATTCACCTTCCCGGGTGGCCGCTACCGCATCCGACTCTCGCCCGAGGTACGCCGGATCGCGCCGGCGATGATGGACGAGCTGACCGGCACGCTCCTGAAGGACCACGGCCTGACGAAGGAGGACGTGCGATTCTGGGTACTCCACTCCGCCGGTCGGCGCGTGATCGAGAACGCCCAGGCCCTCCTCGGCCTCTCGGACGCCGATCTCGCCTACTCCCGGGACGTCCTCCGCCGCTACGGAAACCTCTCGTCCGCCACCGTGCTCTTCGTTCTCGAGGCGGTCCTCCAGAGCGGCCGTCCTGGGTCGGGCGACATCGGCCTCATGGTGGCGCTCGGGCCCGGCTTCGCCGCCGAGGGCGCGGTGCTACG
This sequence comes from Candidatus Methylomirabilota bacterium, assembly GCA_036558225.1. Classification (GTDB taxonomy): domain Bacteria; phylum Methylomirabilota; class Methylomirabilia; order Rokubacteriales; family DASRDR01; genus DASRDR01. The sequence continues at coordinate 16,145 of DATBGA010000178.1, forward strand.
ATTCTAGGCTCGTGCTGACACCGCCGCCCCGCGAGGTCTCCCGCAGCGAGCTGATGGACCAGCCGGACGCGCCTCCGGCCGAGCTGAGCCGGAGCCTCGGCGACATCGCCCGGCTGAACCGGATCGGCGGCCGGCGGACCGTCCTGCGGCACCTTGCGCCGTTCCTGGCACGGGTGCGGGCCGGCGAGACGTTGCGCATCCTCGACGTGGGAACGGGCGCGGCGGACATCCCGCTCGCGCTCGCGCGCTGGGCGCGGCGCCGAGGCCACCGGGTGCGGATCGTGGCCCTCGAGGTCCATCCGACGATCCTGCGCTATGCGGCCCGGGCGGTGGACCGCACGCCCGAGGTGGATGTTGTGGCCGGCAACGCGCTGGAGGCGCCCATCCGCCCGGCCTCGGTCGACGTGGCGCTCTGCTCCCTCGTCCTCCATCACCTGCCGGAGGAGGCCGTCGTCGCCTTGCTGCGCCGGCTCGCCGAGCTGGTCCGGCTGGGATTCATCGTGAGCGACTTCCGGAGAGGACGGCTGGCGTGGGCCGCGGTGTGGCTCGCCACGCACGCGTTCGCCCGCAGCCCGATGGCTCGGCACGACGGCCCTCTCTCGGTGCGGCGGGCGTACACACCCGACGAGCTCGCGCGCCTGGCGCGGCGGGCCGGGCTCCCCGACATCCGCTGGCACCGGGCCCCCGCGTTCCGCCAGGTTGGCGTCTGGACCCGCCCGGCCCCCGGGACCGCACGTGCGGGCTGACGCCGTGGTCGCCGGCGCGGGCCCGGCGGGCGCCGCGACGGCGATCCTACTCGCCGAGCAGGGGCTCTCCGTCGTCCTTCTCGATCGGGCGCGCTTCCCGCGCGACAAGATCTGCGGCGAGTATCTCTCGCCGGAGGCGAGCCGGATCCTGGACCGGCTCGGCGTTCTCTCGACGGTGGACGCGCGCGGGGCACGACCGCTCCGGGGCATGCGCATCCTCGCGCCCGACGGCACCGCCCTCGTCGGGGACTACCCGACCGACGCGGCCTGGCGCGGCTATCGCACGCACGCCCTCGCCGTGCGCCGCCGGGTCCTCGACCTGACGCTCGTCGAGCGCGCCCGGGAGGCCGGCGTCACGGTCCGCGAGGGGTTCCGGGTGATCGATCTTCTCCGCGAGGGCCGCCAGGTGCGCGGCGTCATCGCCGAGCGCGCCGAGCCGGCCGCGCGCTCGGGAGGAACGGAGCGGTTCCCGGCGCGTCTGGTCGTCGCCGCCGACGGCCGGACGTCGGTGATCGTGGCGCGGCTCGGCCTTCGCCGGCCGCACGGCTGGCTCCACCGGCTCGCGCTGGTCGCCGACGTGGAGGGCGCGCACGGGGACGCCGAGCGAGGCGAGATCGTCCTCGCCCCGCCCGCCTACTCCATCCTCAATCCGGTCGAGGCCGGCGTAGGGAACCTGAGCCTCGTGGTCCCGGTCGCGGTGGCTCGCCAGCAGAAGCCGGACCTCGCCGGCTACTTCGATGGCGTGACGCGCGCGCTGCCCGGATTTCGCGAGCGGTTGCGGGACGCGCGGCGGATCGGCCCGGTCCGCGCCTTGGGCCCCCTCGCGTACCGCGTGGCTCCACCCCGCGAGGACGGCGTCCTCCTGGTGGGCGACGCGGCCGGATTCCTCGATCCGTTCACCGGCGAGGGAATCTACGCGGCCCTCCGCTCCGCGGAGATCGCGGCGGAGGTGGGAGCCCGGGCCGTGAGGGCCGGCGACGTCTCGGCGGCCGCGCTGCGGCCCGCCCACGTCCGGCGCGCGGCCGAGTCCGCCGCGAAAACGCGGGCCACCCTCATCCTCCAGCACGTGATCGCCCACCGGGGTGCCTCGATCGCGGCCGCCCGGCTCCTCGCCGCCCGGCCCGATCACCTGGCGCGGCTGATGGGGGTCTTCGGCGACTTCATCCCGCCGCACACGCTCCTCCAGCCGGGCTTCCTCGCCGGTCTGCTCCCGCGCCGCGGACCTCGCCTGGCGCGGTCGCCCGAGATTCGCTAAGCTTCGGGCCGCCGTGGATCCGCGCAGCCGGCTCGTGACCCTGGCCGGGACGGCCGACGCCCGCTCGCTGGCCGAGGGAGCGCTCTGGATCGCCGCCGAGGCCCATCCGGATCTCGACGTCCAGCACCGCCTCGGCCACCTCGATGCGCTCGGGTACCGGGCGGCGGAGCGGACCGCGGGGGACATGGACGTCGACCGGGCGGCGGCCGCCGTAGCCCGATTCCTGTCCGACGAGGAGGGGTTTCGGGGCAACGCGGAGGACTACTACGACCCCCGCAACAGCTTCCTCGACGACGTGCTCGACCGCCGCCTCGGCATCCCGATCACGCTGTCCGTGGTGTACATGGCCGTCGCGGCCCGAGCCGGGCTCGAGGCCGTCGGCGTAGGACTGCCGGGACACTTCGTGGTCAGGGTGGCGCGCCGCGGCCAGCACCGCTTCCTCGACCCGTTTCACGGGGGCGCGCTGCTCGACCGCGCCGGCTGCGAGGCGCTGGTCGCGCGCGTGCGCCCCGGCGGCGGCCCACTCGACCCGCGCTGGCTCGCGCCGGTCACGACGCGTCAGATCCTCGTCCGGATGCTCGCGAATCTGAAGGCGGTCTACTCGACGCTCGGGGACTGGTCGCGCGCGCTCGGCGCGACGGAGCGCATCCTCCTGCTCGTCCCCGATGCGGCGGAGGAGCTCCGCGATCGCGGCATGCTCCACGCCCGGCTCGGCCAGGGACAGGCGGCGCTGCGCGACTGGGAGGCCTACCTCCAGCGCGCTCCCGAGGCGTCGGACGCGCGCCAGGTGAGGGATCGGCTCCGAGCCCTCCGGCAGGCCCTCGGTGCGCTGAACTGAGGGGCCGGCCACCTCGACAGTAGCGCGCTGACGACCTCGGTCGACACCGGCAGCGTCGGATGCGCGAGGCCGACAGAGAGCGCTGGAGCGAGACGAGGCGCACCAGCTCGGTGCCCACCGATGCGACTGCCGACCGAAGCAGAGCGCTCGGGCTCACGGCCGGGCGGCTCGCGCGGCTGGCGTCATGGGGCGTCGGGCGGATCCGACGCGGCCCCACCGGGAGGGACGGCGAAGTCATCCGGCGTGACCCTAACTGACTGGCGCTGTCAACCACCTCCGCCGTGGAGAGGCGGCGACGAGTCGACGGAGGGGCGGGACGGGACGGTCGCGAGGCGGCGCGGCTACCGGTAGCTGACGAATCGCCGGAGGTTCTTCAGGTAGTAACCCATGGCGACGGTGACGACCGCCGTGATGAGCGCGATCATCAGGTGGCTCGTCTCGCGTGTCTCGCGGTACGCGAGCACCTCCCACACCGTGTAGAAGAGCCCGAAGCAGATCGCCGTCCCGATCAGGATCCGGTGCGCGATGATGATGAGCATCGGCCGTTCGCCCTCCGTCATCCGATCACCCAGCCGCCGTCGACGCGCAGCACCTGGCCCGTCACGTAGTTCGAGGCGGGCGACGCCAGGAACAGGACGGCCTCGGCCACGTCCTCCGGCTGGCCCATCCGCGCAATCGGGAGCCTCTCGGCTGCGTACGCGTACCCGCGAGTCATCTCCGTGTCGACCCCGCCCGGCGCGACGCTGTTGACGTAGATCCCGCTCTGGCCCACGTCCTTCGCGACCCAGCGCGTGAGCGCGATGACCCCTCCTTTCGCCGCCGCGTAGGCGGGACCGGACCGGCCGCGCTGCGCATCCGGGGCGTCGGTCGCCCGCGACACCGCCCCGCCGATGATCCCGGAGATCGACGAGATCGTCACGATCTTGCCGTATCCCTGCGCGCGCATCACGGGCACCGCCGCCTGGACCGCGTGGAACGTCCCCGTCAGCCCCACCTCGACCACGCGGCGCCACACGGCCTCGGTGGTCTCCTCCAGCGGATCCCGGTGAAGGATCCCCGCCGCCGTCACCAGGACGTCGAGGCGCCCCAGCGTCCCCACCACGCGCCCGACCGCCGCCCGCACCGCCTCGGCGTCGGTCACGTCCAGGGTCAGGCCGATCCCCCGCCGTCCCGTGGCCGCGATCGCCGCCTCGGCGTCGACCGTCGGCAAGAGATCTGCCACGGCGACGTCGGCGCCCGCCCGGGCTAGCGCGACGGCCGACGCTCGCCCGATCCCGCGGGCGCCTCCGGTCACGAGCGCCACCTGACCCCGGAGATCGATCGGCCCGCTCGGCCGCGGCTCGGCCATGCCCTACCCTTGCCCGCGCGGGTCGGAGAGCGCGCCAGGAGCGAATCCGAGGGCCGCCATGAGCGGCGCCAGCACCTCCCGATCGCCGGGGGACGCGTTGCGCCACAGGCGGCCCGCCGCGTTCTGGGCGGCCCAGAGATCGGGCGGCGCCATCAGGATAGCTCCCAGCGTCAGCAGCTCGAGCGCGTCGGCGACGGCCGTGGCCGTCACCCGCGCCTGGAGACCGCCGAGCACGCGGTCCAGCGCGGACTCGATCGGCGCCGCGCACTCGCCCGGGCGGAGCCCGAGCGGGAGCCCCCGCGACCCTGCCCCCGCCACCAGCTCTCGCAGCCGATGCGTCCCCGGTGCAACGGAGCCGCCGGCGGCGAGCCGGGCGAGCTCCTCCCGTGCCGCGCGCTCGACAAGGCGGCCCGCCAGGCTTCCGAGAGGCGGCGAGAGTGGACCTTCCCCCCGGCGAAGCTCGTCGAGGAGCCGCCGGCTGGCGGCGGCGATCCGGTCCCGGCCGCCGTTCGGCGTCTCCAGGGCGCGCTCGGTCCGGGCGACCAGGAGGCGGCGGCGCTCGTCGAGGAAGACGTCATCGGCGGTGTACGGCCGGCCGCCAAAGTGCCGCTCGAGCTCGCGCGCCCACGCTGCCGGCCCGCAGCCCGGAAACGCCCGGAAGAGCGCGGCGCCGGCGTCCGCGGTCGCGTGCGGAGTCGCCTCCGTCCGAACCCGGCAGTGGATCTGGCCGTCGCCGCCGTGCAGCACGGCCACCTCCGCCTCCTCGTGCTCGGTCGTCAGGCGCGCCGTCACGCGCAGGCGCCCGATCGCGAGCGACGCGTCCCCCGCCGCCACGCGAGCCCACCGGAGCCGGTCGACCCGGAACGCGTGGACGTCGGCCGGATCGCCGTAGCCCTCCGACGGCGCCGCGATCGCGTAGTGCGCGGCCACGCGCGCGAGGTCGGTCACGAACGGCGCCACGTGGCGCCGCCAGACGCCGGCGCCGTCCCGGAGCTCGGGAACGTTCGACGGCGCGGCCGCGAGGCGCCGGACCAGCTCGGCCTCCAGGCCGGCGTCGCCTCCGAGGGCGCGCGCGAGCTGCAGCACGCGCGCGGCGTACCGGAGGACCTGGACCGTCTCGATCCCCGAGATCTCGTCGAAGAACCAGCCGCACGACGTGTACATGAGCAGCCGGTGCCGCTGGAGCTCGAGGCACCGGAGCGCCCGGACGCGCGCGGACGCGCCCAGCGGGTGGAGCGCATGACGCTCGAGGAAGGCCGCCACGGACGTGGGGCTGCGGTCGAGGAGCACCTCCACGTAGGCGTCGCGCGCCGCCCAGGGGTCCTTCACCAGCACGGCCATCCGCGTCTCGTAGAGCGCGTCGACGACGTCCCGCAGCCAGTCGAGCGCCTCGCGGAGGGGCCCCCGCCAGCCCTGGGTCCAGCCGGCGTGGCGGCCGGCGCGGCACCCGCAGTCACCGCGCCACCGCTCGATGCCGTGCGCGCAGCTCCAGGACGACCCGTCGACCACCCGCGCGTCCATGCTGGGCGGGTGGGTCGCGAGGAACGCGGCGTGGTTCGTCAGGGTCGCGACGCCGCTCGCCTCGATCCGCGCGCAGGCTTCGGCCAGTGCCATCTCGCCGAAGCGGTGGTGGTGGCCGTAGCTCTCGCCGTCGGTCGCGACCTGGACGAGCTGTCCGTCCGCCCCTTCATCGAGCCCGGCCAGCAGGCGCGTGGCCAGCAGGTCGCCCGACCGCAGGATGCCGTCGAAGGCGATCGCGTGGGAGATCGCCCCGTCGTAGAAGAAGAGCGCGAGGTCCCGGCCCGGACCGCCGTCCCAGCGGTACGCCCGGCGCGGATCCAGCGCGGCGGGCCCGGGCCGCCAGTCGCCGCCGGGCTGCCGCACGCTCGCGGCCTGGCCCGGCGCCAGGATGGTGAAGCGAACACCCTCGCCCACCAGCACCTCGAGCGTCTCCCGGTCCGCGGCGGTCTCCGGCAGCCACATCCCCGCCGCGTCGCGTCCGAAGCGATGCCGGAAGTCGGCGAGACCCCATCGGATCTGGGTCACCTTGTCGCGCCGGCTGCACAGCGGCAGGATCGCGTGACCATAGGCCTGCGCGATGGCGTTCCCGTGTCCGCGGGTCACCCGGCTCGCCCGGTCGGCCTCCAGGATCGCGCCGTAGACGTCCGGACGCTCCTGCTCGAGCCAGGACATGAGCGTGGGACCGACGTCGAAGGCGAGCGCGGCGAAGTTGTCGACGACGTCCAAGATCCGGTTCTGCGCGTCCACGCGCCGCGCGGCCGTGTTCGGCGCATAGCACTCCGCGGTGACGCGGGCGTTCCAGTCGTGGTACGGAGCGGCCGAGTCCTGGGTCTCGATGCATTCGAGCCAGGGACTCTCGCGGGGCGGCTGGTAGAAGTGGCCGTGGATCGCGACGAATCGGGTGCGGCTCACGGGAGGGTCAAGCACCGAGCGCCCGGCCGGCCGTGTGGCGCGGGCCTCCGGCCGGCGAGGTTGAACGCGCGCGGCCGCGCCCAGCGGCCGGCCGGGACCCGTCGAGATCCGGCCAGGGCGGTCGAGGAGAAGCGGAGAGAGCTACCAGCGCGGGGGCCGGCCCGAGCCTCCGCGCCCGCCACCCATGCCCGAACCGCCACGGCCGCCGCCGCCGCCCGCCCCCTGCGGGTTGGCGAGCTCCACCTTGATGGTGCGACCGTCGAGTCGCTGGCCGTTGAGCATGCTGACGGCCTTCTGGGCTTCCTCGTTGGTCGCCATCTCGACAAACCCGAAGCCTCGCGACTGCCCGGAGTACCGGTCGGTGATGACCGTGGCCGACTCCACCGTCCCGCACTGGGTGAAATGCTCGCGCAGGGCCTCGGAGGTAGTCGAGTACGAGAGACCGCCCACATACAGCTTGACCGCCATGGGACCTCCTTTGGTGACGGGTCGCTCTTAGTCCCGCAGCATAGCACGGTCGCGGGTCCCCGGGTCCGGGGCCCTGGCCGGGATGCCGGCACCCGCCGCGCCTCCGGCGGACCAGCCGGGCAGCTCCGAGGTCACCGGTCGCCATCTCCGGAACCTCGCGCGCCCGGCGCCGGTTCCCGTTCGCCCCGGTGCGGGGGCGGCAGGCCAGGCAGCCGGCGCGGCGGGCGCGTCAGGGTGCGCTAGCCGAAGGGGAGGAGCAGCTTCGTCAGGGTGGCACGGACCTCGTCGGGCGTCGTCACCCCGACGGCCTGCACGATGCCCTTCTTGTCGACCACCACGTTGTGCGGTACCCCTCGGATGCCGAGCCGCGAGATGTACTCACCCGTGGCGTCGAGCAGGACGGTGCCCTGAATGTTGTGGATCTTGCAGAAATGGAGAGCTTCCCGTCGCGGATCGACGTGCTCCCACACGTTCACCAGGATGATCTCGAGCCCGAACTTCGCGGCTCGCTTGCGCACTTCCTCGAGAAGCGGAGCCTCCGCTTGGCAGGGGCCTCACCAGCTGGCGAAGAAGTTCAGGATGTACTTCTTTCCCCTGAACTCCTCCGACGTCCGCGGGCGCCCGTCCACCATGTCCGGCAGGCTGAATGCCGGAAGGGGCTTCCCGACCAGGGGGTGGCGCCAGTCCTTCGGCAGCTCGGCGGGCTCGGCATCCAGCCGGTCCTGGAAGACGCTAACCGTGCTGGTGCCCGCGTCCGAGACGTACACGGTGCCCGACTGCTGGTCCACCGCGAGGTCCCCGGGGGCGGTGCCGACCGGCACCCGCGCCCACTCCCGTCCCGACTGGCGGTCGATCACGCTCACGCGCCCCGTCCCGCGGTTGGCAGCGTAGATCCGGTCGCCTCGGCGCCCCAGCCCCATGCCGACCGGCGCGCGCTCCACCGTGAGCGTGTCCACGACCTCCTGGCGGTCCAGATCCACCACCGAAACCGTGCTGACCAGCGAGTTCGCGACGTAGGCGCGCCCTCGCGGCGCATCCACCGCGATCTTGCAGGGCGCGTAGTCGAGCTTGATCTCGCCGACGACCTCGTTCGTCCGGCCGTCGATGACGGTCATCGACGCATCCCCGAAGTTGACGCAGTAGACGCGGTCCCGCACCGGATCGGCGCCGAGGCTGCCCGCCGCCAGCTTGGCCCGCACGGTGGCGACGACCTCGAGCTGGTCGGCGTCGATGACGCTCACCGTGCCGTCCGCGGTGTTCCCGACGTACAGCTTGCGGCGCTCCGCATAGAAGCCGGCCCCGGCCGGGTAGTGCTGGACGGGAATCTGCTTCACGGTCTTAAGGGTCGCGGTGTCGATGACTGACACGACATCGGAGCGCGCGTCCGTCGTGAACACGTGGCCGCCCCGCTTGTCGTGCACCAGCCCGATCGGCTCCCGACCCACGGGCACCTGGGTCAGGACCTCACGCAAGTCGAGATCGAACACGGCGACGCTGTCGCTCCGGGCGCACGCCACGTACCCGCGCCGGCTCTCGCCGTCCACGGCGATGCCCTCGGGCCCGTAGCCAACCGGAATCGCGCCCTGCGCAGGGAAATCATCCGACGTCGCCATGTACTCTCCTCACGGCGGCTGGCCGCGGGTTCTGGGTCGAGGGAGCGAACGCTCAGGGCCGATGGCCCGGGACACTATGCCCGATCGACTCCGGCATGGCAAGGTTCCCCCGCTTCCGGGTCGGACGGCGGACGCGCCAGTCACGCGGGGCCAGTCCCGTCAGCCGGCTCGGCGCCGACCGGGGGTCGGCGGAGCGTGACGAGACGTCCCCGCCGTTGGACTGAACGCGCGCGCGGCGGATAGCCGCTGATGCCGTCGAAGCCGAACAGCCCGCCGACGACCAGTCCTGACCAGAGGTCGCGGCCGGCGCTCAGACGGGCCAGGCCAGCGATGCCGCGGAGGACCATCGTCTTGACGGAGCCGTTCGGCCGATCCCGACGATGGCGCCCGCCGGGACCCAGGGCTCACGTCGCGTCATTGCGCTCCTCCCTTTCGGTGGGGGGCCCTGCCCAGCCGGCGCGACGCCGGACGTCCGCGTTGCCGGCGCGCCGGTCCGGCGCTCGCAACCGCCTGGTCCGGACGTGCCTCGTAGAAGGTGACGTTCAGGAAGCCGGGCGGCGTCCGGGCAACCAGGAGCCGGGCGACCACGGGACCGTGGTTCTCGATGCAGTGGGGCACGCTGCCATCCCAGTGGAAGCTGTCCCCCTTCCCCAGCACGAACCGCTGGTCTCCCTGGACCGCCGTGATGGTGCCTTCGAGCACCCAGTGGCACTCCTCGCCCTCGTGCGAATGCGTGCGTCCCCCCGCGGTGTAGCCGGACGGGATCTCGAGGAGGAGCATCTCCAGGCTCCGGTTCGGGGCCGACAGAAAGAACACGAGCTTGTCCGGCTCTCCGAACGAGACGGCGCGACGCTCCGCCCGACGGGTGACGTGACATCCGAACGCGTCCTCGAGGAACAGGTAGGTGAGCGGGACGCCCAGCGCCTGGGCGAGCTTCTGCACCGTCTGGAGCGACGGGGAGGCCTTTCCGGTCTCCACCTGGCTGATGTAGGGCTTGGAGAGATCGCTCTTGCGCGCGAGGTCCTCGATGACCATGCCGCGCCGGATTCGAAGCTCCCGGACCCTTCGCCCCACGTCCACGGCTCGTCTCCCGCGCGCGCCGACCCCGACGGCAGCTTCGGCCGCTTGACAGATTCCGCTGAATGGTGTTTGACACTACCGAACGAAGCTTGCTGCTGTCAACACGCCTGCCGGGGCCTCGGGCAGCAGGGGCGCCCCGGGCAGCGGCGGCGCGCGCCGGCCCGTGCCGGTCCGCGCGGCCAGGGAGGACCGCGAGCATGCCCGCGCCGAACCATCCCGGATCGCTGCCGCCCCACGCCATCTCGGAGACGGAGCTGGCCGTCCTGCGCGCGCCGTACGAGACCCTGATCGGCTTCGTCCCGCCCCGGATCATGGCGCGGACGGACCTCCTGGCTCGCACCGACCCGGAGCTGCTCCGGCTCGAGGAGGCGACGCGGCTGCGCGCCATGTACCCCGCGTGCTTCGACGTGAAGACCTCTCAGCTCATGCTCTTCGGCATCCTCCTGGCCCTGATGAGCGACGCCGCGCGGCTCCACGCGATCGCCGCGCGCCGCGCCGGGGCCTCCTGGGAGGAGCTGTCCGCCGTGACCGGGCTGGCCTTCCTCTTCAGGGGCCTCCCCGCCGCGAACCTCGGGGCCGAGATCCTCCAGAAGCTCGTCGAGGGCGAGCGCGCCGCCGCGCCCGCGAAGCCGTGACGACCCGCGAACGCCCCGGGGAGCGTGGGCCCGCCGGGAGGCAGGAGGTTCCGCGATGACCGCGCCGTATCGCGCCGATCAGGTCGGCAGCTTCCTCCGCCCCGTCGCGCTCCTCGAGGCGCGCAAGGACCCCGCGACGCGGCCGGAGCGCCTGCGGGAGCTGGAGGACCGGGCGATCCTCGACAGCCTCGCTCACCAGCGCGAGCTCGGGTTCGAGATCTTCACCGACGGAGAGCTCCGGCGCACGAACTTCATGAGCGACTTCTGGGACGCGGTCGCCGGCCTCGACCACAGCGACGCCGTGGCCCGCATGTGGCAGGTCGGCGGCGCGACTTCCGCCCACGCGAGCCGCGTCACCGGCATCGTGACGCAGAAGCTCAGGCAGCAGCGGCGGCTCACCGCGCACGAGCTGCCGTTCATGAAGCAGCACAGCCCCGGGGCGATCAAGGTCACCCTGCCCAGCGCGACCCAGTTCCCCGCGATCGCGTACAAGCGAGGCGTCTCCGACCGGGTCTACGCGAGCCCGTCCGAGTTCCTGTGGGACGTCGTGAAGATCCTGCAGGCCGAGGTGCGGGCCCTCGTCGACGAGGGCGTGTCGTACGTCCAGATCGACGCGCCCCGGTACAGCTACTACATGGACCCGAAGTGGCGCGACTGGATCCGCACCGAGATGGGGCAGGACCCGGAGGCCGCGCTGGACGAGGCGGTCCGCGCGGACAACGCCTGCCTCGAGGGGGCGCGGCGGGCCGGCGCGACCCTGGCCATCCACCTCTGCCGCGGCAACAACCGGAGCCACTGGTACGCCGAGGGCGGCTACGACCCCATCGCCGAGAAGCTGTTCACGTCGCTCCAGGTGGACCGCTTCCTCCTCGAGTACGACGATGCCCGCTCCGGCACCTTCGAGCCGCTCCGGTTCGTGCCTCGGGGAAAGGCCGTCGTGCTGGGCCTCGTGTCGAGCAAGCTGCCCGCGCTCGAGTCGTCCGCCGATCTCCGGCGGCGCATCGAGGAGGCGGCGCGACACGTCCCGCTGGACAACCTCGCGCTCTCGCCGCAGTGCGGCTTCGCCTCGACCATGGAAGGCAACCTCCTCACGGAGGCCGACCAGTGGGCCAAGCTCGGCCTCGTCGTGCGCACCGCCCGCGAGGTCTGGCGCTGAGCCGCCGGAGCGATCCGTCGAGGCACGCGCCTTTTCGACGAGCACGGAGAGCAGACGCGGCCGGGCGTCGCCCGGCGCGCCGGGCTCCCGCCACTCGCCCAGGTGGCGGAGGCTGAGGCCCGCGGCGATTCCACCGTTCGCGTACTCCTCCACCGTGTGCCGGAATGCCGTCACGCGGACGGTCCGACTCGTCGCGGGGCTCGTGAAGCTGGCCTGGCTGCCTCGCCGCTGGCGCTCGGGTGCAACTCGCACAGCAGGAGCCGGCCGCCCCGTCTGAGCACCCGCATCGCCTCCGCGTAGATCGGCGCCAGCTTCGCGACGTGCTCGAGGACGAGGTGGCCCACGACCGCGTCCACCGACGCGTCGGGCACGGACCACGGCCGGCGCACGTCGTGTCGAACGAGGCGAACGTGCGGCGCCCGCACGCGCTGCTGAGCCTTCGCGAGCATGCCCGGCGAGAAGTCCAGGCCGATCACCGTCCGCGCGCGCTTGGCCAGCCACGCCGTGTTCTTCCCCGTGCCGCACCCGAGCTCGAGGACGTCGCGCCCGGCGACGTCGAGCGGGACGCGTCGCATCACCTAGGCGTCGAGGTCGCGCGTGGCGTTCTCGTCCGCCTCGTAGCTCGCCGCCCAGCTGTCGTAGGCACGGGCGACTCGAGGGGCGCGCGGAACTTCGGGCCGATCTCCGCGGCCGGGTCATCGCATCCCCGCCGGACGACGCGGCAGGTCAGTCGGGATGGTACGCGAGCATCATGGCGCGCAGGTCCTGCCGCAGCTCTTCGAGCGTCGGGCGACCGACGAACCAGCCGCCGTCGTAGATCTTGTGGATGGCGAGATCCGGCCCGAGCGAGAAGCTGTACGGGTACGCGATCCGAGGGTGCCTCCGGTCGGTCTCGTCCACGATCTCGAGCTTCCGGACGGCCCGGCGGCCATGGTCGCTCAGGAACGTGTACGTCGCACCCAACCCGGCACGGAACGCCGCGGAGACCTCGGGATCGTCGGTGCAAATCACTGCGAGATGGCAGTAGTTCACCTCGAGCTCGCGCTGTAGCTCCCCCAAGTGCCTCAACTGGCACTGGCACTTGGGTCACCAGTAGCCGCGGTAGAAGGACACGATCAGCGGGAACCCGTCGGCGAGCTTGCTGAGCCTCACGGGCTCCCGCCGATGATCAGGCAGCTCGAGATCGGGAAAGCGACCGCCGACGACCAGATCAGCTCGCATCTCTATCCTCCTCAGCGCTCGTTCGCGCTTCCGCCATGGGTCTCGGCCATGCCAGCCCCCACGCACCGACCTGGCTTCATCTTGCCCCATTCGGCCCGGGGCGATCGCCCTGGCTGACGGCCCGGCTGGCGTGGCGCCATGAGGGGCCGCGCCGGGATCGTCCGCCGTCGCGACAGCCTTGACCGTTCGCCCGGGGTTCTTCCACACTGGAAGCGCGATGATCCTCCACGTCAACCACATCGCGCCGGGCGGCCCGGAGCAGGCCATGCTCGCCGAGCGCAGTGCCGACATCGTCCGGGCACTGCTCGGTCTGGTCGGCGAGGGGGCCATCGACCAGCGTCTGGTTCCGAGTCTCCGGGTCCATCTCGACTGGATCCAGTACAAGGCCAACTTCCGCGAGCCGATCCTCGTCCGGCGGGCCGCCGACCGCTCCGGCGGGCCGCTGGCCCTCGCCGAGCTGGCGGTCGACCTCCGCCGCGTCGAGCCTGCGGCGCTCTTGGACGCGCTCGCCCGGGCGCTCGGTGGCGGCTCCGACCCGTCGGAGGACGGCCCGGACGGCGCGACCCTGCTCGAGACCTGGGCGCCCGTCCGCGACAGCGTCATCTGGCGGTTCAACCGGCTCTTCTGGCAGCGGGTCGCCGACTGGGAGGCCGCGGTCGGCCGGCGGTTCGAGGAGGCGCTCCCCAGCGGGCGGTCGGACGCCAGCCGTCCCGAGGCCGTCGCGGACTCGGTCGCGGACTTCTGGACGCTGCTCCGCGACCTCGAGAAGAAGGGCCAGCTCCCGGCCGAGATCTTCGCGCTCGAGATCGGCGTGGGCTCCGGCCAGCGGGCGGCGCTCTGGCTCGACCGCTTCCGGGCTCTCGACGAGGAGCGCGGGACGAGCTACTACCCCCGCCTTCGCTTCCTCCTGGGAGACTACTCCCTGCCCACCCTCGACCGGGCGATGGCCGCCGTCGCCGCGCACCGGGACCTCGTGAGCGTGATCCCGCTGGACGCGCTCGACCCGCTCAAGACGCTCTCGTTCCTCCGGTACAAGATCCTCTCCATTCACCTGACGAACGTCTACGACAACCTGCCCCACGACGAGG
>DATBGA010000179.1:0-26167 GCA_036558225.1 Candidatus Methylomirabilota bacterium
GGACCGTGAGCGAGTGGAGGTCGACGACGCAGAAGTAGTTCTCCTTGTCCGCCTGCCCGTCCACCCAGCGCTTGATCGCCCCCAGGTAGTTCCCGAGATGCACGTCCCCCGACGGCTGGATGCCGCTGAAGACGCGCGGGCGCCGGCCCGGGCCCGAGCCCTCCGGGCGGCTCGCGGCGGACATCACTCGAACCACCGGGGATCGCGCCCCGGCGACGTCCCGTCGGCGGCGGAGGCCTTCGGGCCGAGGCGCGCGAGGAAGTTCCCGAGGAGCGCCTTCCCGGACGCGGTGAGGATCGACTCCGGATGGAACTGCACGCCCTCGACCGGGAGCGTCCGGTGGCGGACCCCCATGACGAGCCCGTCCTCGCTCTCCGCCGACACCTCGAGACACGCGGGCAGTCCCGCGCGGCGCACCACCAGCGAATGGTAGCGGGTCGCCTCGAAGGGGCTCGGCAGCCCGGAGAACACCCCGCGGCCGTCGTGCTGGATCCAGGCCGTCTTCCCGTGGACGGGGACGGGCCCGCGCTCGACGACGCCGCCAAAGACCTCGCCGATCGCCTGGTGACCGAGGCAGACCCCCAGGATCGGGACGCGCTCCGCGCACCGCCGGATGACCGGCATCGACACGCCCGCGTCGCGCGGGGCGCCGGGCCCCGGCGACACGACGATGCCCGCCGGCCGGAGCCGCTCGACCTCGTCCACCGTGATCGCGTCGTTCCGGTACACCTCGAGCTCGGCGCCCAGCTCCCCGAGGTACTGGACGAGGTTGTAGGTGAATGAGTCGTAGTTGTCGATCATGAGCAGCATCAGGGCCTCCCGCCGGTCCGGCCGGCCCGCTCGATGGCCGCCATGAGGGCCCGCGCCTTCGCGACGCACTCCTCCTGCTCCCGCTCCGGCACCGAGTCGTAGACGATGCCCGCGCCGGCCTGGACGTAGGCAGTGCCGCCCCGCACGAGCACGGTGCGGATCGTGATGGCCGTGTTGAGCGAGCCGTCGAACCCGAAGTAGCCGACGCACCCGGCGTAGGGCCCCCGGGCGCCCGGCTCGAGCGCGTCGATGATCTCCATCGCCCGCACCTTGGGCGCGCCGCTGACCGTGCCGTGAGGGAACACCGCCTGGAGCACCTGCCACGGAGACCGCCCCGGGGCGAGGACCCCCTCCACGTGCGAGACCAGGTGCATCACATGGGAGTAGCGCTCGACCGACAGGAGCTCGGTCACCCGCACCGAGCCATACCGCGCGACGCGCCCCACGTCGTTCCGGGTGAGGTCGACGAGCATCACGTGCTCGGCGCGCTCCTTCGGGTCGGCGAGGAGGGCCTTGGCGTGGGCCTCGTCCTCGTCCTGGTCGCGGCCGCGCGGCCGCGTGCCCGCCAGCGGCCGCATCTCGATCCGGCCGTCCTCCAGCCGGACGAGCCGCTCGGGGGACGAGCCGACGAGCGTCGCGCCGTCCCCGGCGTCGAGGAGGAACATGTACGGCGAGGGATTCACGACGCGAAGGGCGCGGTAGATGGCGAGCGGGTCGAGCCCGGGGACGGGCGTCGCGAAGCGCTGCGAGAGGATCACTTGGTAGATGTCGCCGGCCCGGATGTGCTCCTGCGCCCGCTCCACGGCCGCGCAGTAGGCGTCCGGCGTCCAGTTCGACCGGGGCGCGAGGGCGGTCGCCACCGCCGGCGGCTCGGGGGGCCGGGGGCTCCGCAGCCGGTCGAGCACCTGGTCGATTCTCTCGCGGGCCCGCGCCTGGGCCGTCTCGGCGCCGCCGTCCTCGTCGAGGAAGGCGTTCGCCACGATGCGCATAGTGTGGCG
Organism: Candidatus Methylomirabilota bacterium; assembly: GCA_036558225.1. Classification (GTDB taxonomy): domain Bacteria; phylum Methylomirabilota; class Methylomirabilia; order Rokubacteriales; family DASRDR01; genus DASRDR01. The sequence continues at coordinate 1,809 of DATBGA010000179.1, forward strand.
CCGGTGGTCGAAGGCGACGATGGTGTCCATGAGCGCCAGACGGAACACGGGGAGGCCGAGGTCGTCGGGCGGCTGGTCGGGGAGCCGCTCCCACAGTCGCACCGCGTCGTACCCGAGGTAACCGAGGAAGCCGCCGGTGAACGGGGGCAGCTCCGGGTCCCGCGCGGCGCGGTAGCGGGCGAGATACCGTTCGAGCGTCTCGAGGGGATGGCCGCGCTCCAGCACGGTCCCGTCGGGTCGGAGGACTCGGACCTGCACCCCGTCGCATTCGAGGATGAGTCGGGGGTCGCCTCCGAGCACCGAGAAGCGCGCCACCTGTTCCGGTCCCTCCACGCTCTCCAGGAGAAAGCTCGAAGGAAGATCGCGAAGGCGGAGGTAGGCGGAGATCGGGGTCTCGAGGTCGGCCAGGAGCTCGCGCGAGACCGGCACCACGTTCGGGACGGAGCCGCGCGACCGCTCGGCCTGGATCGACGTCATGGCTCCGCCTCCTCCTCGCTGAATCAAAAGACTCGCTGAAACCAAAAGAGCCGGGCTCGCGGGGACCCTCCCGCTCACCTCGGCTCTGGCTCGCTCTGCTTCGCTACGTCCGGCGTTTCGCTACGCGGGTCCGGGTCCCTCCTGGGCACAGGGGCGCCACCAGCGCCACGACCACCAGCGCACCGTCGTCGAGCGAGCGGCTCCGCACGCCTCCCGAGTCATCGTGCCACGGACCTTAGGAGCCTTTGGATCCCGTGTCAAGCCCGATTCCGGGTCCCCTGCCGGCGCGCCGGCGGCGGCCGGTCAGCCCTGCGTCTCCTCGCGTCTCTCCACGTCCGCAAGGTCCCGGAGTCGGCCGGTTGCGCGCTTGTTCCGGATGAGCGTGTCGCGGTCCAGGAAGGGAATCTCGAGCGAGCCGACCCGGTGCATCACGCGTGAGCGCCACGCGCTCTCGAAGTCGACCCCGGTCAGCGCCGTGAGGATGTCGATGCGCCGAGGAGGCAGCCCGATCTGCAGAACCACGTCGGGGCCGGCGAGGTCGCCGGGCGTGGCGCCCATTGTGTCCACCGGCGCCCCGAACCGCGTGAGCGCCTCCCCAACCGCGTTCGGCGTTGACCGGGTCCGGGAGGACCCAGATGGCGAGATCCCCGGTTGCTCGAGGCACGCCGTGGATGGCGAGCGCGTGGGCGCCGACGACCAGAAAGCGCGCGCCGCTCCTCAGGAGGGCGGCGAGCACGTCCTGGAAGTCTTCGTTCACCTGAGCGTTCCGTGCCTCCGACGCTCAAGCCGGGAGAGCCGGACCGGAGCCGCCGCTCGCTGGTACTCGGGCATTCGTCGGCCGCTCAGCTCCCAGGCCTCGACCGTCAGAGACCAAACCATGGCCAGCCGCTCTTCGGGTGTCGTGGAGTGCTCGAGGTCATCCCGGGGATCGGCTCCGGTGCTGAAGAGCCGCACCGGCCAGATGCGACGGGACGCCGCCCTGGAGGCGGTTCCCGGAGCGTCGCCGCTCGACATGGCGAGATTATAACCTCCGCCTTCCCGGGCCCGGTGGCAAGTACGCGGGCTGCGCCGCTCCGCGGCTCGACGGGCGCTTCGCGGCGGGGCCCGTCGGCGGCCCGGCAGGGCGCTATAATGGCGCGATCTTCGGACCCGTCGGGACAGAGGATGGGCTGGTCCCGCGGGCCAGCCTCATCCGGAAAGGACGATCGGAGCGGGACTGCGGCGGCCGCCGGTCGCCCCGCCCCGTGCGGAGGCGAACGACGCCGTCCTCCCGACGCCCGGGATCGGCCCCCTGGACTCGCCTGGCGGCGTACGTCGTCCTCGCCGGCGGGCCGCTCGCGGTCGCCCTCGCCACGGAGGGCCGCAGCGAGGATGCCCGCATGCGGGTCCTCCTGCTGCTCACCCTCGGCGCGGCCCTCGTCGCCGGCGCGCTCCTCGTGCTTCGCCGGGCCGACGAGAGGTGGAGGCGAGAGGCCGGGGCGCGGGAGCGGGCGCTCCAGCAGGCCCGTGAGGAGCTAGTCGCCACCGCGGAGATCCTGCGTGTCATCTCCAGCTCCCTGACGGATCTCCAGCCGGCCCTGGACGCGGTAGCGGTGAGTGCGGCCCGTCTCTGCGAGTCGAGCGATGCCATCGTGTTCCGCGTCGACGGAGACGAGCTCCGCCCGGCCGCCGTTCACGGAATCATCGGGGCCATGTCCAACGCGATCAGTCCCGGATTCGTGAGCGGCCGCGCCGTTCTCGAGCGACGGACGATCCACGTCAAGGACCTGGCAGAGGCGGTCGCGACGGACTTCCCCGCCGCTACGGAGCACCAGCGACGCTTCGGGCACCGGACCACGCTGGCGACCCCGTTGCTGCGGGAGGGAGTGCCTATCGGTGCAATCACAATTCGCCGCCTGGAGGTTCGCCCCTTCACCGAGGGACAGGTGCGGCTACTCGAGACCTTCGCGAGCCAGGCGGTGATCGCGATCGAGAACGTGCGGTTGTTCCAGGAGCTCCAGGCCCGCAATCGCGACCTAACCAAAGCCCTCGAGCAGCAGACGGCGACGGCCGAGATCCTCCGCGTCATCTCGAGCTCTCCGACGGATCTCGCGCCCGTCATGGATGTGGTGGTTAGAAGCGCGGCACGGCTGGCTCGGGCTGACCATGCGCTGATCGGAGAGGCGGCCGAAGGGCGGATCCAGTGGCTGGCGACATCGGGCTGTGCGTTGGTTCCCGAGGGCCCGGCCATCAGCCGTGAGCTCCCAAGTGGCCGTGCCATTCTCGACTGCCAGACCACCCAGGTGGAGGACGTGACCGAGCTGACCGTTGACTTCCCGGGGGTGCGTCGCGCCTACGACGAGTTTGGAGTGCGCACGATCCTCGCGACCCCGCTCGTGCGCGAGGGACTGGCCATCGGTGTCCTCCTCGTCCGGCGGACGAGAGTGAACTCCTTCACGGACAAGGAGATCGAGCTCCTGCGCACGTTCGCCGCCCAGGCGGTGATCGCCATCGAGAACGTGCGCCTCTTCACGGAGCTCGAGGCACGGAACCGAGCGCTAACGGAGGCTCTCGAGCAGCAGACGGCGACCAGCGAGATCCTGCGGGTGATCTCGCGCTCGCCGACCGATACCCAGCCAGTGTTCGATGCGATCGTCCACAGCGCCGTGACGCTGTGCGAGGCCGTCGAGGGCGCGGTCTTCCGGTTTGACGGGAACCTGATCCACTGGGTCGCCCAGCACGGCATGACAACGAAGGGACGAGACGCGATGCACCGGGAGTTCCCGCGCCCGCCGGGGCGCGGTAGCACGACGGCCCGCGCGATCTTGACGCGCGGCGTCGTCCACGTCGACATCGCCGAGGACCCGGAATACACGGCCGAGGCGCTCGTGCAAGCGGGCTTCCGCGTTGCCCTGTCCGTGCCCATGCTGCGGGACGGCAACCCCATCGGTGCGATCACCGTCACCCGCGAGGAGCGCCGCCCCTTCAGCGACACGCAGATCACGCTGCTCCAGACCTTCGCGGCCCAGGCGGTGATCGCGATCGAGAACGTGCGGCTGTTCACGGAGCTCGGTACACGGAACCGCGAGCTGAGCGAGTCGCTGGAGCAGCAGACGGCGACCGCAGAGATCCTGGGCGTCATCAGTCGCTCGCCCACTGACATCGAACCGGTCCTGGAGACCGTCGCCCGGAGTGCGTCGAGGCTCTGCGGAGCGGCCAATGTCGCGCTCTATCGCGTCGAAGGCGACCTCATGCGCAAGGTGGCAGAGGAGGGTCCGGGGCTCACGACGCTGCGAGTCGGTGAGACCCGACCGGTCACGCGCACGACCATAAGCGGCCGGGTCATCGTCGACCGAGTAACGATCCACGTGCCCGACTATCAGTCCACGGAGGCGGCCCGCGAATACCCCGACGTGCGGCGCGACACGGGGATCCGGACCACGATCGGAATTCCTCTGCTGCGCGAAGGGGCCGCCATCGGCACATTCACCGCGTACCGAACCGAACCCCGTCCCTTCTCCCAGCGCGAGATCGCACTGCTCCAGACGTTCGCGGACCAGGCGGTGATCGCGATCGAGAACGTGCGCCTGTTCCACGAGCTCGAGGCGCGGAACCGTGAGCTGACCGAGTCGCTCGAGCAGCAGACGGCGACCGCGGAGATCTTGCGGGTGATCGCGAGCTCTCCCAGCGACCTCCAGCCGGTCATGCAGGCCGTCGCCGAGAATGCCGCCCGCGTGTGCGGAGCCCCGGACTCGACCATCTACCGTCTCGAAGGGGTGCACCTGCGCTTGGTGGCACGACACGGATCGCTGCGTCGCACCGGGATGATCGGGGATCTCACCCCGGTCAGCCGGGAGACCGTGGGCGGACGAGTCGTGATCGACCGGCGGACTGTCCACGTCGAGGACCTCCTAGCGGCGGAGGCGGAATTCCCGGGCACCGTGTCGCGCGCGAGGCGAGAGGAGTCGGGCGCCAGGACGATGCTGGCGACGCCGCTGCTGCGCGAGGGTACCGTGCTGGGCTATATTCACATCAGTCGCGGCCAGGTCCAGCCGTTCTCGGCCAAGCAGATCGCGCTCCTCGAGACGTTCGCCAACCAGGCGGTGATCGCGATCGAGAATGTGCGCCTGTTCACCGAGCTCGACGCGCGGAATCGCGAGCTGACCGAGTCGCTCGAGCAGCAGACGGCGACGGCCGCGATCCTCCGCGCGATTTCCGCGTCGCCGGCCGACACGCAGCCCGTCTTCGATACGATCGCCCAATGGGCGGGTCGCGTCTGCGACGGCATGTACAGCGCCGTGCTTCGTTTCGACGGCACCGTCATCGACCTGGTGGCGCACACGGGCATGACCGCCGCCGCGCTCGAGGAGTACGCCCGCGTGTATCCGCTCCCCCTGACCGGGGACACCCTGGCGGCTCGGTCGATCCGGGACGGGGTGGTCGTCCACAACCACGATTCCCTCCGGGACCCCTCCGAAGTGGTCCGGCGCATCGCGAAAGTCGGCGGCCACCGGACAGCGGTCGTGGTGCCGATGCTCCGCGCCGGGAGCGCGGTGGGTGCGATTGCCGTGGCGCGGAGCGACCCGGCCGGAGGCCCGCGTCCGTTCACGGAGAAGGAGATCGCCCTCCTCCAGACCTTCGCCGATCAGGGCGTGATCGCGGTCGAGAACGTCCGCCTGTTCCGCGAGCTCGAGGCGCGGACGGGCGAGTTGGCGCGCTCGGTGGAAGAGCTTCAGGCGCTCGGCGAGGTCGGTCGGGCGGTCAGCTCCACCCTCGATCTGCCTACCGTCCTCGCCACGATCGTGGCACACGCCGTCCAGCTCTCGGGCGCGAGCGGTGGTGTCGTCTACGAGTACGACGAGGGCAGTCAGACGTTTCAGCTCCGGGCGAGCCACCGGACCGAGGAGGAGCTGGTCGAAGTGCTGCGCGCGACGCCGATCCGGCTCGGAGAGGGCGTGAGCGGCGCGGCGGCCCTGCAGCAAGCTCCGGTCGAGGTCACCGACTTGCTGGACGACCGGCAGCACCAGGTCGCGCGAATCCAGCCGGTGTTCACGCGGCTCGGCTACCGGTCCGTCCTCGGAATCCCGCTGCTTCTCGAGCGCCGGATCCTGGGAGCGCTGACCGTCTGGCGTCGGGAGTCAGGGAGCCTCCCGCCCGGAATCGTGAACCTCCTGCAGAGCTTCGCCACGCAGTCGGCGCTGGCGATCCAGAACGCGCGCCTGTTCCGCGAGATCGAGACGAAGAGCCGGGAGCTCGAGGTCGCGAGCCGGCACAAGAGCCAGTTCCTCGCGAACATGAGCCACGAGCTGCGGACGCCGCTGAACGCCATCCTCGGCTACACCGAGCTCATGGTCGACGGGATCTACGGCGATCTGCCCCAGAAGGCCGGCGACGTGCTGACGCGGATCGACCGGAGCGGCAAGCATCTCCTCGGCCTGATCAACGACGTCCTCGACCTGTCCAAGATCGAGGCCGGCCAGCTGGAGCTCGCGCTCGCGGACTACTCGCTGGCGGAGGTGGTCCATGCCGTGGTCACCCAGGTCGAGGCGCTCGCGGCCGAGAAGGGCCTCATCCTTCAGGCGGCCGTGGCGCCGGGCCTGCCCGCGGGGCGGGGCGACGAGCGCCGGCTGGCCCAGGTGCTGCTGAACCTCGTCGGCAACGCCATTAAGTTCACGGAGGCGGGGTCGGTGCGGATCGTGGCCATCAGGGACGGGGACGCGTTCGTCGTGTCCGTCGCCGACACGGGGCCGGGGATCGCCGAGGCGGACCGGCAGCGGATCTTCGAGGAGTTCCAGCAGGCCGACAGCTCGAGCACCCGCAAGAAGGGCGGGACCGGTTTGGGGCTCTCCATCGCCAGGCGGATCGTCGAGCTCCACGGTGGCCGGATCTGGGTGGAGTCCACAGTCGGGCGGGGATCGACCTTCAGCTTCCGGGTGCCCGTCCGGGTCGAGCGGCAGGCCGCGAGGGCCTGACCCGGCCGGGCGACGAGGAGCCATACGTGCTCAAGCGCATCCTGGTCGTCGAGGATCACGAGGAGAACCGCCAGATCCTGCGCGATCTCCTGGGCCACGCCGGCTACGAGATGCTCGAGGCGCACACGGGCGAGGACGGCGTGGCCGCCGCCGCCCGCGAGCGCCCGGACCTCATCCTCATGGACATCCAGCTGCCCGGGATCGACGGCTACGAGGTGACGCGCCGGATCAAGGCCGATCCCGCGCTCCGCGCGATCCCCATCATCGCCGTCACGTCCTACGCTCTCTCCGGCGACGACCAGAAGGCGCTCGCCGCCGGCTGCGACGCCTACGTGACGAAGCCCTTCAGCCCGCGCGCGCTCCTGGGGAAAGTCCGCGAGTATCTGGGATGACGTGGTGAGGACGCCGCCGCGCCTCCTGATCGCCGACGACAACCCGCTCAACGTCGACATCCTCCGGACCCGACTGGCCGCACAGGGGTACGAGGTGCTCACCGCGAGCGACGGCGAGGCCGCGCTGGCGCTGGCGCGCGCGGAGCAGCCCGATCTCCTCCTGCTCGACATCATGATGCCGGGGATCGACGGGCTCGAGGTCTGCCGCCGCCTCAAGGGCGATCCTGCGCTCCCGTTCATGCCCGTCATCCTGGTCACCGCCAAGGCCGACTCGCGTGACGTGGTCGCCGGCCTGGACGCCGGCGCCGACGAATACCTGACGAAGCCGGTGGACCAGGCCTCGCTGGTGTCGCGCGTGAAGTCGATGCTCCGGATCAAGGCGCTCCACGACACGGTCGAGGAGCAGGCGTCGGCCCTCGGCGAGTGGAACCGCACGCTCGAGAGCCGTGTCCGCCAGCAGGTCGAGCAGCTGGAGCGGCTCGGTCGGCTCAAGCGCTTCTTCTCGCCGCAGCTCGCCGACGCGATCGTCCAGGGCGGCGCCGAGGACCCCCTCCGGACGCACCGGCGCGAGGTGACGGTCGTCTTCGCGGACCTCCGGGGCTTCACCGCCTTCGCCGAGACCGCCGAGCCCGAGGAGGTCATGGCGGTCCTCGGTGAGTACCACGGCGAGATGGGCCGGCTCATCCTGGCCCACGAGGGCACGCTCGAGCGGTTCACCGGGGACGGCCTCATGGTGTTCTTCAACGATCCGATTCCCGTCCCGGACGCGCCGGAGCGGGCGGTGCGCATGGCGGTCGCCATGCGCGATCGCGTCGCCGAGCTCGCCGCCAGGTGGCGGCGTCGGGGACATGACCTCGAGCTAGGACTCGGCATCGCGCACGGCTACGCGACGCTCGGCGCGATCGGCTTCGAGGGGCGCTGGGACTACGCGGCCCTGGGGACGGTGACCAACCTGGCGGCGCGGCTCTGCGGGGAAGCCCGAGGCGGGCAGATCCTCGTCGCGCCCCGCGTCCTCGCCGCGCTCGAGGAGCTGGTGGACGTCGAGCCCCTGGGGGAGGTCGCGCTCAGGGGCTTCCTGCGCCCCGTCCCCGTCTTCAACGTCCGGCGGTTGCGTGCGTAGCGACGCGTACGGGGCGCGGAGACGGAGGGCCTCGATCTGCCCTTAGGTGCGGCTAATAAATCCCCCGGTCCGGCCCCGTCTGTGGCAACGTAAGGCGCCATGGCGCCGGGTGCCGGCCAGGCCCCCTCCTTCTGGGACGATGTCGGCGCCCACTTCCCCTCCCTCAAGGGAGCGGTTTCCACCGCGTACTACCTCGACTGCGAGCGCTGGCTCTTCGAGACGTACCTCCCCAAGTTCCGCGACCTCGTCATCTTCAAGACCGACCTCTGGGATGAGGCGAAGAACACCGAGATCCTGCGCTGGGCGGCCGACCACGGCGCCCGGCCGATGGGCGTGGACGTGTCGATCGACGTCGTGCGGGAGGCGCGGCGGGTGCTGCGGGACCACCGCCCCGGCTTCGTCGTCGGGGACGTGCGGGCGATCCCGTTCCGGGAGGGGTCCGTCGACGCCGTCTACTCGATGGGGACGATCGAGCACTTCGTGGAGTACGCGCAGGCGGTGCGGGAGATCTACCGGATCGTCGCGCCGGGCGGCATCGCGATCGTTGGCGTCCCCAACAAGCTCGACCCGTTTCTCCGCCCCCTGCTGGTCCACCTGCTGAATCTGGTCGGGCTCTACGGCTACGGGATGGAGAAGTCGTTCACGCCCGGCGCCCTCCAGCGCCTGCTGGAGTCGGCCGGCTTCCGGGTCACCGCCCGCACGGGCATCCTCTTCATCCCCGGCTGGCTTCGCATGCTGGACCTCTGGCTCCACACGCGGCGCTCCAGGCTCACCTGGGTCGCGGCGCTGCCGGTCCGCCTGTTCGCCTGGCTGTACCGTCGAGTCCCGGCCGTCCGCCGGCACGGCTACCTCACGGTCTGCGTGGCGCAGCGCCCGGACTGACCGGGCATCGCAGGAGCACGGCGCGCTCGCGGGTCGCGAGCGCGGTCCCGCGCGGCCGGGCGCGCCGACGCGAATGCTATACTCGATCCCTGCCATGAACGTCCACCTCGTGAGTCTCGGCTGTCCCAAGAACCAGGTCGATGGCGAGCTGATGCTGGGGCTGCTCGCCCGCGACGGCGTGGCGCCCGTCGCCGAGGTCGAGGCCGCCGACTGCGTCGTCGTCAACACGTGCGCCTTCATCGACCGCGCCAAGCAGGAGTCGATCGAGACGATCCTCGAGCTCGGGGCGTGGAAGGCCCGGGTCCCGGGCCGACGGCTCGTCGTCACCGGCTGCCTGCCCCAGCGCTACGGCGGCGAGCTCCTCGCCGAGCTGCCGGAGGTCGACGCGCTCCTTGGGACGGGCGAGCTGCCGCGGATCGTGGAGGTGGTCCGCCGTCTCGACGCGCGCGACGCCTGGGTCGCGGGCGCCCCGCCGGGCTACGTGTACCGCGCCGACGCCCCGCGAGTGCGTCTCGGGCGGGTGCCGTACGCGTACGTGAAGATCGCCGAGGGGTGCAACATGGGCTGCACCTTCTGCGCGATCCCCCTCATGCGCGGGCGCCACCGGAGCCGCGCGCTCGCCGACGTCGTGGCGGAGGTGGAGGCGCTCGCGCGGGACGGCGTCCAGGAGGTCGTGCTCGTCTCCCAGGACACGCTCGCGTGGGGAACGGATCTGCCCGGAGGGCCGGGGCGAGTGGACTTCGGGGACCTGCTCCTGGCGCTCTCCGAGACGGCGGTCCCCTGGCTCCGCTATCTCTATCTCCATCCGGTGCACGTGACGGATGGGCTCGTCCGGAAGCTCGGACAGGCCCGAGCGCTCCCGTACGTCGACATGCCGATCCAGCACGCCGACGACGGCGTGCTCCGCGCCATGCGCCGCGGGGTGACGCGGCGGCGCATGGCCGAGATCGTCGCCGCGCTGCGGGACGCCATCCCGGGCGCGACGCTCCGGACGACCGTGCTCGTCGGGTTCCCTGGCGAGACCGAGGACGCGTTCGAGACGCTCCTCGCGTTCCTCGACGACGTCCGCTTCGACCGGGTGGGGAGCTTCGTCTACTCCGCCGAGGAGGGGACGCCGGCCGCCGCCATGCCGGCACCGGTGCCGGCGGAGGTCGCGGAGGAGCGGGCCCGGCTCGTCCAGGAGACCCAGGACCGCCTGGCCTGGGAGCGCCAGAGCGCGCTGCTGGGGTCGGTCCACGAGGTGCTGATCGACGGCCCGAGCCAGGATCCGGCATTCGCGTGGGAGGGCCGCACGGCTGCCCAGGCGCCGGAGATCGACGGGGTGGTGTACCTCGCGAATCGGAGCCTCGCCCCCGGCCAGCGTCTGCCCGTGGAGATCGTCGAGGTCGACGGCTACGATCTTGTCGGGACCCTCGCCCGCCGCTGAGCAGCCCGCCCCCGCGGGCCTCGCGTCACGGCTGGCCCGCTGGATCGCGACCGTCGGAGGCCTTGGCTACGCGTCGTTCGCCCCCGGCACCGTCACGAGCCTTCCCGTGGCCCTCGCGGTCTGGTGGCTGCGGCCCGGCGACGTCGCCCTGCTCGGGGCGACCGCGGTGGTGTCAGTGATCGGGATCTGGGCGGCCGGCCGGGAGGAGGCGCGCATCGGGACGAGAGACCCCCGGGCGATCGTCATCGACGAGGTCGCCGGGATGCTGATCGCCTGCTGCGGCCACCCGCGAACGCTCCCCTGGGTCCTCGGCCTGTGCCTGGCGTTTCGGGTCTTCGACATCCTGAAGCCGCTCGGCATCAGCAAGCTGCAGGACCTGCCGGGCGGGCTCGGCGTCGTCGCGGACGACCTGCTCGCCGGCATCTACGTGAGCCTCCTCGCTCAGCTGCGCCACCTCGTCTGACTCGTGCTGACCGTCGAGCTGGTGACCGTGTCCGCCGATCCCGCGAGGATCGGCGCCGGCGCGGCGCTGGCGGTGGGCCGCGTCCTCGAGCGCGAGGGCTGTCCGGTGCGGGCCCACCGCGTCGTGCCCGACGAGGAGGAGGCGGTCGAGCGGGCGCTCCGTCAGGCCGCGACGGAGGGCGGCCTGGTCGTGGCGGTCGGCGAGGAAGACAGCTCCGGCACCCTCCGCCAGGCGCTCGCGCGGTGCCTGGGCAGCCGCCTCGTCCTGAGCGGCCGCGCGCTCGAGGCCCTCACGAGCGCTTACGCCGCCCACGGCCAGGCCGTGCCCGGCCGCGCCGAGCAGCGCGCGCTCGTGCCCCAGGGGGCCACCGTCGTGGCGCCGGCCGAGCCCGGTGAGTCGGGACTCCTCGCGGAGCTGGCGGAGGCGGTGGTTCTCGTGCTGCCTGCGGCTCCGGCGGTCGCCGTCGCGCTGGCCCGGGCGCACCTTCTTCCGCGACTCGCGCGGGCCGGGGCCGGGCCGATCGTCGAGGTCCGCACTCTCCGGCTGGTCGGCCTCGACGTCGGGACGGCCGAGGCCGAGCTCCAGGCGGCGCTTCGCGGCGCGACTGGCGCGAGCGGCCACGTGGTCGACACCGGTGGGGAGTGCTGGGCCCGCGTCCGGCTGCGCGCGGACTCGCCGGCCGCGGCCGACGCGGCGTTCGCCGCGCTCGAGCCCGCGCTCCGCGCTGCCTTCGGCGCCGCCTGGTACGGGGTCGACGACGAGACGCTCGAGGTGGTCGTGGGCCGTCTCCTTCGCGCGCGGGGCCTGACCGTCGCCCTCGCCGAGTCCTGCACGGGCGGCCTCGTGGGCCACCGGCTGACCCAGGTCGCGGGGAGCTCGGCCTACTTCGAGCGGGGGTTCGTCGTCTACTCGAACGAGGCGAAGCAGGCGCTCCTGGGCGTGCCGGAGTCGGTGCTGCGAGAGCACGGCGCGGTGTCGGCGGCCTGCGCCGAGTCGATGGCACGCGGGGCCCGCGAGCGCGCGGGAACCGACGTCGGGGTCTCCGTCACCGGGATTGCCGGCCCCGACGGCGGCACGCCGACGAAGCCGGTCGGCACCGTGTTCGTCGGCCTCGCCGATCGGCAGGGCGCCGTCGTCGAGCGTCACCGCTTCGACCGCGACCGGGAGGGGAACAAGGCGCTCTCCGCCGTGCGCGCGCTCGACCTCCTCCGTCGCCGCTGTCTCGAGGCGCCCTGAGCCGCCTGCGTCGCCGATCCGGCCTGTCTGCTTTCCGCGTCGTTCCGTATGCGGCGGTGCCGGCCCGACCTCGGGCATCCCGGTCGGAGCTACCGGATCGTGACGACGTACCGTGCGCTTGCGCGTCGCAGTGCAGTCCCCGGCGGGTGGCACCACGGTTGCTCCCATTCTGACGCGAGTCAGAGCGCGCAACACACGGAGAGGGGATGCCCCGATGCGTGAGGACACGGTTCGCACCTTCGTCGCGGTGCTGCTTCCGGATCGCGTGCGCGCCGGCCTGGCGGCCGTGAGCGCGGAGCTGCGCGGGCAGATCCGGGGACTGGCCTGGGTGCGGGCCGAGAATCTCCACATCACGCTCCGGTTCCTGGGGGCGATCGAGCCGGAACGCCTCGCCCGGGTGCGGGAGTCGATGGCGGCGGCCGCGGCGACGCTCGCTCCGTTCACCATGAGCCTGGGTGGCCTGGGCGGGTTCCCGTCGGGACGGGCGCCTCGGGTGCTGTGGGCGGGCGTCACGGCCGGAGCCGAGGGGCTCGAGTCCCTCTACACCGTCCTCGAAGCGGCGCTGGTCGCCCGGGGCATCCCGGGGGAGAGCCGGGCGTTCCACCCCCACGTCACGCTTGCCCGGGCACGGAATCTACGCGGGGCGGACGGGCTGGCGACGGTGCTGGGGGCAGGGCCGGCGTTCGGCGAGGCGCGGGTGGAGACGCTCCACCTGATGCGGTCGGAGCTGGGTCCCCGCGGGGCGCGGTACAGCGCCCTCGCGGAGGCCCTCCTGAGCGATCCGTCGGGGGCTGGCTGACGCCTACCCCTACCGGTGGGATACTCATCTCCTGTTGACATGTCAAGCGCGACCACCATAGAATGGCGCCGACATGGAGCGAGACCCGCGGCCAAGCCCGGCGACCCGGAAGTCGCGCGGGGACGAACGGAGGGACGTGATGGCGGAATCCCGAGCTGAGTCGAAGTCGGAATCGAAGGCGGACAAGGACCGGCGGCAAGCTCTCGAGTTGGCGCTGTCCCAGATCGAGCGCCAGTTCGGCAAGGGCGCCGTGATGAAGCTGGGCGCCTCGGGCGCGCTCGAGGAGACGGCGGTCGTTCCGACGGGCGCGCTCACCATCGACGTGGCGCTCGGCATCGGCGGGATCCCCCGGGGGCGCGTCACGGAGATCTACGGGCCGGAGTCCTCCGGGAAGACGACGCTCGCCCTCCATGTGATCGCGGAGGCCCAGCGCTCGGGCGGCTACGCGGCGTTCGTCGACGCGGAGCACGCCTTGGACGCGGTCTACGCGAAGAAGCTCGGCGTGAACATCGACGAGCTCCTCATCTCGCAGCCCGACACGGGGGAGCAGGCGCTCGAGATCACCGAGCACCTGGTCCGCTCGGGCGCGATCGACGTCATCGTGATCGACTCCGTCGCGGCGCTCGTGCCGAAGGCCGAGCTCGAGGGCGAGATGGGCGAGTCGCTGCCGGGGCTCCAGGCGCGGCTCATGTCGCAGGCACTCCGGAAGCTCACCGCGGCGATCGCCCGCTCGGGCACCGCCGTGATCTTCATCAACCAGATCCGCGAGAAGATCGGCGTCATGTTCGGCAACCCCGAGACGACGTCGGGCGGTCGCGCGCTGAAGTTCTACGCCTCGATCCGCCTCGACATCCGGCGAATGGACGCCCTCAAGCAGGGGACGGAATCGGTTGGCGTCCACACGAAGGTCAAGGTGGTGAAGAACAAGCTCGCGCCGCCGTTCCGCGAGGCCGAGTTCGACGTGATGTACGGCGAGGGTATTTCCCGCGAGGCCAACGTGCTGGACCTCGCCGTGGAGCAGGGGATCGTCGAGAAGAGCGGCACGTGGTTCTCCTATCGCGACCAACGGATCGGCCAGGGCCGCGACAACGCCAGGAAGTTCCTCAAGGAGAACCCGAAGATGCTGGCCGAGATGGAGACGGCGGTCCGCCACGCCGTCGGACTCAAGCCCGTCACGACCGGGGCCTGACGGTCGGCGCGGAGCATCGCCCGGGATTACCCTGGTGACCGCGTTCCGACGGCCTCCGGTGGCGGGGGCCCGGCCGGCGCTCGACGCGCGTCGGGCGAGGACCGTGGCCCTCGATTTGCTCGCCCGGAAGCCCTGGACGCGGCGGGACCTCGCGAGCCGTCTCCGTCGCCGGGGCGCGGCTCCTGACGTGGCCGAGGCCGTGGTGGCGGATCTTGAGGCCCGTGGCTACGTGGACGATCGCGCCTTCGCCGCCGTCTGGGCCGAGTCCCGGGCGCGGGGCCGGTCGCTCGGGCGGCAGCGCCTGGGGGGCGAGCTCCGCGCGCGCGGCGTCGCGCGTCCCCTGGTGGAGGCCGCGATCGCCCGCGCCTTCGAGGACACGACCGAGCTGGCGCGGGCCCAGGTCGCCGCCACGCGGCGCCTGGCGATCCTGCGGCGCCGAGCTCCCGACCAGGCCGCGCGGCGGCTCCATGACTACCTGCGGCGCCGGGGGTATCCCGGCGACGTCGTGCGGGAGGTCCTCCGGGCGCTCTGCCGCGATGCCGTCTCCGAGGAGTCGATCGAGCCGTAGGCGGCGCGACGGTGGGGCAGCCCCACCCCGGTTGACGGCGTCACCCGAGTGCGAGACAACGGTGGCGCCGCGTTCTCAACCGATCGAGGAGGCGCTCATGACTCCGGCGGAGCGGAAGACCCTGATCGCGAAGTACAAGGCGGGATACGACGAGGTCGTCCAGGCGCTCGCGGGGATCGGCCCCGACGAGCGGGACTGGCGGCCTGCGCCGGGCGAATGGAGTGCGCGCGAGGTCGTGCACCACCTCGCCGACAGCGAGACCATCTCCGGGCTCCGCCTCCGGCGGCTCCTTATCGAGGACAACCCGCTGATCCAGGGGTACGACCAGGCGGAGTACGCCCGGCACTTCCGCTACCAGGAGCGCCCGTGGGAGCCCGCCCTCCGCGCGTTCGAGGCGGCCCGGACGACCACGGCCCAGCTGCTGGAGTCGATGACGGACGCCGATTGGCGCCGCGCCGGGACGCACACGGAGAGCGGCCCCTACTCGGCCGAGGCGTGGCTTCGGATTTACGCCGATCACGGTCACGTTCATGCCGATCAGATCCGCACCAACCGCGCGGCCTGGGCGGCCCGAGCGCGCTAGCCATGGCGTCGGCGACGCTCTCGAGTGCAGAGCGGTCTGAGCTGATCGCGCGGTACCGGGCCGGCTACGGGGTGCTCCTTGCCGCGCTCGAAGGGCTCACCCCGGACGAGCTCGACTGGCGGCCGAGCCCGGAGGCCTGGAGCGTGCGAGACGTCGTCCACCACCTGGAGGACGCCGAGCTGACGGGGGCGGTCCGCCTCCGACGCCTCCTTACGGAGGACGCGCCCTTCCTCCCGGCCTTCGACGAGGAGGTCTACCGGCAGCGCCTCGGGTACGCGTCACGCCCCATCGAGCCCGCCTTGGCCGCCATCCGGGCGGCTCACCAGACGACGGCGGAGCTGCTCGACCGGCTGACCGGGGATGACTGGACGCGGGCGGGGACCCACAGCGAGGCGGGCCCGTATCCGCTCGGCAGCTGGCTCGCCTTCCACGCCGCCCACACGCACGAGCACGCTGCGCAGATCCGCCAGCTGCGTCTGGCGCGCGTCGGTGCCGCGCCCCCGCCGGCCGCGCCGTCCGGCGTCCAGGGCGCGCTGCCCGCGGCGCGCTGAGCGTCGCCGACTCCCGCCCCGCGCGAGCCGCCTCCCCCCGGAATCGCCGCGTGACGACGCCGGTCCGCCCCGCGCCGCGGGCGTGGCTCATGTGGGGCATCGTCGCCTTCCTGTTTCTCTTCGCGTTCTTCCATCGCGCCGCGCCCGGGGTGTTCGCCAAGGAGCTGATGCAGACCTTCGGCGCGACCGGCGCGATCATCGGCCTCCTCTCGGCGACGTACTTCTACGCGTACGCCGGCCTGATGATCCCGGCGGGCGTGCTCCTGGACCGGCTCGGTGTCCGGTGGGTGGTGGCCGTGGGCGGCCTGGTGATGGGAGCGGGGACCTTCCTGATGGCGCTCGCGGCGGGCCCCGCTCCGCTGTTCGCCGGACGGTTCCTGGTCGGCGCCGGCGCGTCCGTCATGTTCGTCGGGGCGGTCAAGGTCGCGGCGACGTGGTTCCCCGCCTCGTACTTCGCGACGCTCTCCGCCGCGACGGCCGCGACGGGAGTGCTGGGCGGGCTCGTCGGGACGGCGCCCGTCGCCTGGCTGGCGAGCCGCGTCGGCTGGCGGGGGGCGCTGGCGAGCGTCGGCCTCGTCACGCTCGGTGGCGCGGTCCTCTGTCTGACGGTGGTCCGCGAGCCGCCCGGGCGCCCGGACGTTCCGGTCCTGGCGCCAGGCTGGGTCGCCGTCCTGACGGGGCTCGGTCGGGTGCTGGGCAACCGCCACACCTGGCCGCCGTTCCTCGCGTTCTTCTTCCTCTACTCGGCGATCAACAACCTCCTGTTCTGGGTGGTGCCCTGCCTCCGTGACGTCTACGGCCTCGGGATGACGGACGCGGCGATCTACGCCACCGCGACATCGCTGCCTCTGCTGATTGCCGGGCCCCTGACCGGCTTCGTGTCGGACCAGGTATTGCACCGTCGAAAGCTGCCCTACACGGTCCTGACGGTCGCGCAGGTCATCGCCTGGCTCGTCTTCGTCCTCACCCTTGGCCGCCTGCCGCTCTGGGGTCTCTACGCCCTCTTCTTCGGGATGGGCCTGGTGGGCGGGGCGTTCGTGCTGACCTGGCCCCTCGGCCGCGAGGTCAATCCGCCGGAACTTGCCGGCATCGCCGTCGCGGTGGTGAACCTCGGAGGGTTCGTCGGGGCCGCGCTGACGCAGGGGTTCCTGGGCGCGCTGCTCGACGCCCGCTGGACCGGCGAGATGGCCGGAGGGGCGCGGGTCTACCCGGTCGAGGCGTACCGGGCGAGCTTCACCGCGTCCACGCTCCTGATCCTCTGTGCGTCTCTGGTCTCGCTCTTCCTTCGCGAGACCCGCGGCCGCAACGTCTACGCGGATCCTCGCCGGCGGGCGGGCGGCTGACCCGCCGTCGGCGCCGCCTCGCTGGCGAGCGCCACGCGCGCCGCGTCCAGCTCCTTCATCCGGTCGGGCTGGACTCGCGGGAACTCGAGATTGAGAGACGAGAGCGCCTCGAGGATCACCGAGACGACCACCAGACGACTGAACCACTTGTGGTCGGCGGGCACCACGAACCACGGGGCGTGAGGGGAGCTCGTGTGGCGGATCATGTCCTCGTACGCCGCCATGTAGTCGTCCCAGTGACGGCGCTCGCGGACGTCGCCGAGCGAGAACTTCCAGTTCTTCTCGGGCTCGTCGAGCCGCTCGAGAAACCGCTGGCGCTGCTCCTCCCCCGAGACATGGAGGAAGAACTTCCGCACGACGGTGCCGTTCCGCGCGAGGTAGCGCTCGAGCGCGTTGATGTCCTCGTGGCGCTCCTGCCACAGACGGCCGGTCATGAGGGACGCCGGCAGCCGCTGCTTGGCGAGCAGCTCGGGGTGGACGCGGACGACCAGCACCTCCTCGTAGTACGATCGATTGAAGATGCCGATCCGGCCGCGCTCGGGGAGCCGGCACGTGGTGCGCCACATGAAGTCGTGGTCGAGCTCCTCGTCGGAGGGGGCCTTGAACGAGTACACTTGGCACCCCTGCGGGTTCACGCCGGACATGACGTGCTTGATCGTGCTGTCCTTGCCGGCGGCGTCCATCGCTTGGAAGATGAGGAGCAGCGCCCACCGGTCCTGCGCGTAGAGCTTTTCCTGCAGCAGGCCGAGCATCTCGATGCCCCGCGCGAGCTGGTCGCGCGCGTGCCGCTTCGACGGAAATCCCCGGGTGTCCCGCGGATCGATGGACGACAGCCGGAAGCGCCGCCCGTCGGTGACCTGGAACGGGCGCACCAAGCCGGCGACCTTGCGCTGCCACTTCTTCATGGAGCGGCCTCCTGTCCGAGAGCCCGGGCCCGGGACGGCCTCGCGGCCGGACGCGGCGTGCGCGCCCGGAGCCCGTCGGGCGCCGATGGTATCATGTGGGTCCTATGACCGGACACGAGCTCAGGGACACGTTTCTCCGCTACTTCGAGCGGAACGGCCACGCGATCGTCCGCTCCTCGCCGCTCGTCCCCGCCAACGACCCGACGCTCCTGTTCACCAACGCCGGGATGGTGCAGTTCAAGGCGGTCTTCCTCGGTGAGGAGCGGCGCGACTACGTGCGGGCCACGACCAGCCAGAAGTGCGTGCGCGCAGGTGGCAAGCACAACGACCTCGAGAACGTGGGACGCACAGCGCGGCACCACACGTTCTTCGAGATGCTCGGGAACTTCTCCTTCGGAGACTACTTCAAGGCCGAGGCGATCGCGTACGCGTGGGAGTTCCTGACCCGCGACCTCGCGCTCCCGGCCGGTCGGCTCTGCGCCACGGTGTTCACGGACGACGACGAGGCGTTCGACCTCTGGAAGGCGCACGTCGCCGGGGATCGGATCCTCCGCCTCGGCGAGCAGGACAACTTCTGGGCGATGGGCGACACGGGGCCCTGCGGCCCCTGCTCCGAGGTGCACTTCCACCAGGGCGACCATATCCCGTGCGCGGAGGAGGCCGCGGGACGGAAGTGCCTCGGGCCGGCGTGTGAGTGCGACCGCTGGCTGGAGATCTGGAATCTCGTCTTCATGCAGTTCGACCGCGATGCCTCGGGCAAGCTGACGCCGCTCCCGAAGCCCTCGATCGACACGGGGATGGGCCTCGAGCGGATCGCGGCGGTCGTGCAGGGGAAGTCGTCGAATTTCGAGACGGACCTGCTCCGGCCGCTCATCGCCGACGTCGAGCGCCGGTGCGGGAAGGCGTACGGCGCCCGCGAGGCCGACGACGTGTCGATGCGCGTCATCGCCGACCACGCCCGCGCGACCGCGTTCCTGATCGCCGACCAGGTCTCGCCCTCGAACGAGTGGCGCGGCTACGTCCTCCGGCGGATCATGCGCCGGGCGATGCGCCACGGGCGGCTCCTCGGGCTCGTCGAGCCGTTCCTCTGGCAGGTGACGGGCGCCGTCACCGAGCTGATGGGCGGGGTCTATCCGGAGCTCGTAGAGCAGCGGAGCCGTGCCGCCGAGCTGACACGCCTCGAGGAGGAGCGCTTCGCGGAGACGCTCGATCGCGGGCTCGAGCGCATCGCCGAGGAAGCCCAGGGGGCCCGGAACTGGCGAAAAACCCCGGACGGCAAGCCGCAGGTCCCGGGGGATGTGTTGTTCAGTTTGTACGACACATATGGATTTCCCACCGACCTTGCCGAAGAGGTTCTGACGCAGCAGTACGGCTTTGAAGTCAACGCGACCACCCACGCGGAATCCAATGTGAAGATGGAAGAGCAGCGCGCGCGAGCGCGCGCGAGCGCGACGTTTGGCGCGACGGGCGACGAGGGCGCGGCGACGTATCAGGCGCTCCTCGCGGACATCCCGAAAGCGGAATTCCTCGGCTACGAGGCGATGACCGCGCCGGCGCGCGTCCTGGCCATGGTCGCCGCCGGGCGCCGCCGCCGCGAGGCGGTGGCCGGCGACGAGGTCGAGATGATCCTCGACCGCACCCCGTTCTACGCGGAGTCGGGGGGGCAGATCGGTGACACGGGCGTCATCACCGGCCGGCAGGGCCGCGGCGAGGTCGTCGACACGCAGTACCGGGGGACGGGCCTGATCGCCCACCGCGTTCGCGTGACGGAGGGGGGCTTCCGCGAGGGCGAGGACGTGGCGGTCTCGGTCGAGTCGCCCCGCCGCCAGGGGCTCCGGCTCCACCACACCGGCACGCACCTCCTCCACGCGGCGCTCCGGAAGGTGCTCGGGACCCACGTCACGCAGGCGGGCTCCCTCGTCGCACCCGATCGACTGCGATTCGACTTCACCCACGGCAAGCCGGTCAAGGATCGGGACCTCGAGCACGTGGAGGACCTCGTCAACGAGGCGGTCCGCGAGAACATTCCCGTCGACCCGTTCTGGACCGATCTCGACGCGGCCCTGAAGATGGGCGCGATGGCGCTCTTCGGGGAGAAGTACGGCAACCACGTCCGAGTCGTCCGGATCGGCGACTTCTCGACCGAGCTGTGCGGCGGGACGCACCTCGACGCGACCGGCCAGATCGGCCTCTTCAAGGTGACGACCGAGGGCGCCGTCGCCTCCGGGGTCCGCCGCCTCGAGGCGGTCACCGGGAGCGCGGCCCTCGCCCACATCGGCCAGGAGGAGCAGGCGCTCCGGCATGCGGCCGACCTTCTCCGGATCCCGCCGCTCGAGCTGCCGAAGCGTCTCCAGAAGCTCCTCGACGACCAGAAGGGGCTCGAGAAGCAGCTCGCCGAGATGGAGACGCGCCTCGCAAGGAGCCGCGCGCATGGCCTTGTGGCCGACGCGCGCCCGGTGGGGGGCGTCCCGGTCGTTGTCGCCCGCCTCGACGGCCTCGACGCCGAGGGCCTGCGCGCGGTGGTGGACTCGGTGCGCGAGCGCCTCGGCACGGGGGTGATCTTGCTCGGGGCCGTCACCGACGGCAAAGTGAACCTCGTCAGCGCCGTCACCAAGGACCTCACCGCCCGGGTGCACGCCGGGAAGCTGATCCAGGAGGTCGCGAAGGCGGTCGGCGGCGGCGGGGGCGGCCGACCCGATCTCGCCCAGGCGGGCGGGAAGAACCCCGCCGAGCTCGACCGCGCGCTGGCGGGCGTGTACGACCTCGTCGCCCGCACCGTCGGCGGCTGACGCCGTCGTGAAGCCGCTGCGGGGCGCGACGGCGTCCCGGCCTCGCGTCGGTCTCGGGCTGGTCTGGGCGCTCGTCGCCGGCTGCGCCGCGCCGCGGATCGTGCCGGTCCCAGCCACGGGCGCCCAGATCGACGCGGGGCAGGGCATCGCCCGCGTCGCCGCGGAGGGCGTCGAGCTGACTGTGCAGCCGCTGGCCTGGCGCGGCAGCCCCTGGGATCTCCGCGACTACGTCACGCCGTTCCTGGTGGGCCTCTCGAACGGCGCGTCTGCGCCGCTCGAATACGACTACACGGGCTTCCGGCTGTTCGACGACACCCGCTTCCAGTACACCGCCCTCCCGCCGGTGGAGGTCGAGCGCATCCTCCGCTGGCGCAGCGGAACCGAGGTGCGTCTGGCCGCCACCAGCTCCCCGCCGCCGGTCATGCGGCGACGCGTGATCCCCGATCCCGGCGACTGGTGGTGGGACCGCTACGGCTGGGATGGCTGGCCCTGGTACTACCCGTGGCTACCGCCCATCGGCGACATCTACCGCCGCGCGCTGCCGATGGGCGCCCTCCAGCCGGGCGCGCGGCTCGAGGGGTTCGTCTACTTCCCCCGCCTCCGGGGCGAGGCCAGAGGCCTGACGCTCGAGTTCCACCACCGGGTGGGCGAGGTGCCCCGCGTCCTGACGCTCGCCTTCGTGGTCGAGCGGGACGAGGGCGGCGATCCCGGCGGGTAGGACGCGGCGGGCGTCATGAACCTCGACCGGCTCGCCGAGATCGTGCTCGATCCCGGCGTCCCGCCGCTGGTGATCTACGCCGTCGTCTTCCTGAGCTGCATCCTCGAGAGCTTCTTCCCCCCCTGGCCCACGGACCTCCTGGTGCTCTACGCGGGCTTCCTCGCCGGGCGGGGCGAGCTCGAGCGGGGCTTCGTCCTGGCGGTGGCGATCCTGGGCACCCAGGTGGGCGTGATGGCGACCTTCTGGCTGGCCCGGCGCTGGGGACCGGCGCTCCTGGCGGGCCGGTTCGGCCGTCTCTTCCACGCGAACCGGCTGGTGCAGCTCGAGCGCTGGTTCGACCGCTACGGGGTGCCGGCGGTGGCGGTCTCCCGCTTCTTCCCCGGCATCCGCGCGCTCGTGCTGCCGGCCGCCGGCCTGGCTCGCTTCTCGGCCTGGAAGGTCCTTTGGTGGGCGGGCCTCTCGGTCGTCGTCTGGAACACGCTCGTGGTGGGGCTCGGCGTGCTGGCGGGCGCGCATCTCGAGTGGGCCAAGCAGGTGCTGGTGGGCTACAGCACGGTCGCGTTCGTCGTGCTGGCGACCGGTCTCGTCGCGGCCGGCTGCGTCCTCCTCTACCGCGCCCGCGCCCGGCGTTCGACGAGCCCGTGAGGGGCGCGTCCGCCTACTCCAGCACCTCCAGGACGAGGCCCGTCAGGTAGCGCGTCTCGGGCACGGCCAGGAGCACCGGGTGGTCCCGGCCCTGGCTCATCCGCGCGGCGACGCGCACCGGGCGGCCGACGTCCTCGGCCGCCGCCTGGCAGATCTCCTCGAAGAGGGCCGGGCTGACGTGGTGGGAGCAGGAGAAGGTGGCGAGGAGGCCGTCCGCCCGGAGGCAGCGCAGCGCGCGCAGGTTGACCTCCTTGTAGCCGCGCGCTGCCGCGTCGACCGCCGACCGTCGCCGGGTGAAGGGCGGCGGATCGAGGACGATCAGGTCGAAGCGGCGGCCGGCCCGCTCGAAGACGCGGAGCGTGTCGAAGGCATTCGCCTCGATGACCTCGTGCCGCGCGGCGGCGCCCGGCGGCGCGTTCGCGGCCAGGTGCGCGGCGGCCCGGGCGCACGCGGGGGCGGAGCTGTCGAGCGCGAGCACTGACGCGGCCCCCAGCCGGAGTGCCCAGGCAGCGAAGGCGCCCGTGTAGGCGAAGGCGTCGAGGACGGCCCGCCCGGCGGCGCGGGCTCCGATCTCGGCGCGATTCTCCCGCTGGTCGAGGTAGAAGCCGGTCTTCTGCCCGGCCTCGAGGTCCACGTGGAAGCGACACGGTCCCTCGCGGATCTCGACCACGGCCTCCCCCCGGCCCACGAGCCAGCCGCTCCGGTCCTCGAACCCTTCGATGGCCGCGGCCGTGGGCTCGCCGCGGCGGTAGACGGCCCGGGCGCCGGTGACCTCGGCCGCCAGCTCGGCCAGCCGCTCGGCATGCGCCGCGACCCCCCGGGTCAGCGCCTGGAGGGCCAGGACGTCCCCGTAGCGGTCGACCACCAGCCCCGGCAGGCGATCGCCCTCGCCGAAGACGACCCGCCCCGCGTCGCCGTCGTAGCCGAGGGTTCCGCGGAAGGCCCAGGCGGCGTGAAGGCGCCGGCGGAGGAGGGCGTCGTCGACGGGCTCGTCGTGCCGCGTCAGGAGCCGGCACACGATCTGAGGGCGGGGGTTGTAGAAGCCGCGCCCCAGGACGCGGCCGTCCGCGGCGGCGACCGTCACCGCCTCGTCGTCCCGCCAGGCGCCGTCGAGCCGCGCGACGTCGGCCCGGTAGATCCAGGGGTGCCCCCCGCGGATCCGCGCCTCCCGGTGGGGACGGAGGACGAGCCGGGGGGTCAGACTTTGCCTTCCGGACAAGTCGCGCGACTCCGCGGGGATGGTCCCCAAGGCAAAGTCTGACCCCGTCACGTCGCGCGGAGCACGGTGATCATGACGAGGGCGGCGGCGCTCTTCTCGAGGGGGCGCCGGAGGCTGAAGTTCGAGAACCAGCCGCAGAGCTCCCAGCCGCCCGCCAGCTCCACGAGCGCCCGGAGCTCCTGCGGGAAGATGATGCGGGTCGGGTGCCGCTGGACCACGGCGCGGTGCCGGCCGTTCTCGCTGATGTCGAACCGCATGACCTCCTGGCAGACCTGGCGGGCGACATCGTAGTCGAGCAGCGTCTGGAAGGTCGTGCGGACCGTGATCCCCCGCCGCCGCCGCGTCCAGGTCCAGCGGGCGCCGGGGCTCCAGCCGTTCGGCACGAGCCGGTCGAAGACGTAGACGCCGCCCGCCCGCACGTTCCGCCGGACTGCCCGGAGGTGCGCCAGGAGCGCCGCCGTGTCGAGCAGGTGGCCCTGGGAGTCCTGCATGCAGATCGCCGCGTCCACGGCCCGGGGCAGGCGGAAGTCGGTCATGTCCCCGACGATGGTCGTGACGTCGAGCCCGAGACGCGCCGCCTCCGCCGCGAGGAACGCGATGGAGGGCGCCGAGAGGTCCAGCGCCGTCATCCGGTAGCCGCGCCGGGCCAGGCGAAGGCTGTGGTGGCCCGTCCCGCACGCCACGTCCAGCACGCGGCGGACCGCCCCCCGCGCGTACTTCCGGAAGCACGTGACGAGGAAGTCGGTCTCCGCCTTCCGGTTGAGCTCGAAGGCGATGTGATAATAGAGTGGCGCCGCGTAGGGCGCCGCCCGGCGGCGAGCCCGCCGGCGGGCGGTCGTCGTCGTCATCGGCGCCCCCACCACGTGAGGATTGCGTCCCGGACGATGGCGGCGGCCGTGATCGCTGTGCGCCCCGACGGGTCCCAGCGCGGGGAGACCTCCACCAGGTCGAAGCCGATCACCCGCGCGGCGCCGAGGTGCCGGAGCGCCGCCAGGAGGTCGGGCACGCCGATGCCGCCCGGCTCGGGAGCCCCGGTGCCCGGGGCGATCGACGGGTCCAGCACGTCAATGTCGATCGTCACGTAGAGCGGCTGGCCCCCGAGC
>DATBGA010000180.1:0-8311 GCA_036558225.1 Candidatus Methylomirabilota bacterium
GCTCGGACGCGGGAACCCGGGCCCGCCAGGCGCACTCCCGCCGGTGGAGGAGTCGCCCTCCCCGGCTCGTCCAGTACGGCTCCAGCAGGTCGTCGGCCGCCTGTCCCTCGGCCGCGCCGGAGCCAACGGGCTCGCTCGTGGACACGCCGGCGCCGTGGCCATCGGCCTCGGCGACCGAGCCCTCCGTGGCGCCGCCCGACGCCGAACTGGCCGATGCGGGCTCGAGCGAGGCCGGGGACGCCGCCGGCGCGGAGATGTCCTGGTCGATGTTGATCTGGAGGTTCTGCTCGACGGTCGACCGGAACTCGTCGCTCGCCCGCCGGAACTCGCGCATGGCCCGGCCGAGGCGCCGCCCGAGATCGGGCAGCTTGTCCGGCCCGAAGATGAGGAGGGCCAGGACCATGATGACGAGAAGCTCCTGGATGCCGATGTCCAGCATGGACTGGGCGAATCCTACACGATGGGGCGGGCCCGCGCACCCGCCCTTCGGCCTTCGGCCTCCATGGCGCGGTGGAGAAGGATGAGGACGGCGAGCAGGAACATGTGGCTCGCCGACCACATCACGCCGCCCCCGAACGCCTGGTCGTCCACGGGGCTCCAGTCCGTGAGGAGCCGGGGCGCCGCGGCGTAGGAGGGGTAGAGCACCCGCTCCGACATCCCGAGCACGGCGCCCAGGAGCGTGTTCTGGCCCGTCGCCAGGATCAGGTACCCGATCCGCGCGCCGTACATCATGCCGCTCACGAGGCGATGGAAGCGGGGTGCCGGATTGATGATCGGCCACCAGAAGAGCACGGCCGTCCCGAAGAAGGTCAGGTGCTCGGCGTCGTGCAGCAGCGGATAACGCAGCGCCGTCTCGTAGGCCGCGGGATGGTGCCAGCCCCAGAGGGTGATCGTGAAGAGCGCGCCGGCAACGGGCATCCGGGTGAGGGTGCGGAGGACGCGCCTGACAGGTCCGGGATGGCTGACGAGCCCGCCGACCCGGCGCCGGAGGCGGGGCGGCAGGGCCCACAGGATCATCGGATACGGCGCCGCCAGGAGCATCAGCGGAGGGGCGCCCATCATCAGCAGCTGGTGCTGCACCATGTGGGCCGTGAACGACAGCTCGGCGAGGATCTCCAGGGGCGAGCAGAGGGCGAGGACGACGCACCCGAGACCGGTCAGGTAGGCCGCGAGCCGCCAGCCGGGAGCGGCGCCGCGGGTCCGCGGCGTCCGGCGGAGCCGCCACCAGCCGCGGACGTACAGGGTCGCGAGCGCCCCGACCACGAGGAGAACCGCGGGCCGCCAGCTCCACGCCCCCGCGACGCGGAGCAGTAGATCGCCCAACCCGCTCGCGGGAATCCCCGCCGGCGGCATAGGTCCTCAGGCCTCCGGCGCCGCGAGGAGCTGGCCCAGGTAGGCGCGGGCGTCCGAGCCCACCCAGTCCCGGGTGCCGAGCACCGTCCCCACGACCATCCCTCGCCGGTCCACCAGGTAGGTCACCGGCAGGGCAAAGACCTGGTAGCGCTCGGCGACCCGTCCCTGGCTGTCCAGCAGCATGGCGAAGGCGAGCTTGTGCTCCCGGATGAACGCCTCGACCTGGGCCTTGGACTCCTTGAAGTTGACGCCCACGACGGCGAGGCCCCGGGGGCCGAGCTCCCGACCAAGCGTCTCGAGCGCCGGCATCTCCTCGCGACAGGGTGCGCACCACGTCGCCCAGAAGTTGAGGAGCACGACCCGACCGCGGAGGTCGTGGAGCCGGACCGACCGACCCGACAGGTCGAGGAGCTCCAGGTCCGCCGCCAGGGTCGGCTCGGCCGAACGGCTCACTGGGAAGGCGGCCGGCCGACCGGCGGGGGCGGTGCGGCTCCAGTAGGCCGCCGCTCCGATCGCGCCGCCGAGGAGGATCACCCCCGCCGACAGCTCGAGCAGCTGGGCTCGCGTCATCGGGCGTGGCCCTGGCACCGCATGCTCGGATGATAGACCCGCCCCGCGCGACCGACAACGACGCGGGCCCCGCCATCGGGCGGGAGCGCCGGCAATGTACGGCGGCGCCGGGACGGCCGTTGGGTCAGCCGTCGGGCGAGATGGTAGTCTCCAGGTCGTGTGGCTCCCGCGTGATCCCTCGGTGACCCGTCGGCGGAGCTTGTCTCTTCCAGCGATCCGCCGGGCGTGCGGCGCTGCCCTCGGGGCGCCGCAGCCTTCGCGGTCTCGCCCAGGCTTCTAGCCGTTCGTCCCGTGGCGCAACCGCCGGGTCGCCGACCGTCGTGGCTCGTTCCCGTCGTCCTGGGCGGGCTCGGCGCCGCCCTCCGGCTCTGGCAGTACGCGGTCGGCGCCTCGCTGTGGGCGGACGAGGCGAACCTCGCCCTCAACGTCATCGATCGTCCG
Source organism: Candidatus Methylomirabilota bacterium (assembly GCA_036558225.1). Taxonomy (GTDB): domain Bacteria; phylum Methylomirabilota; class Methylomirabilia; order Rokubacteriales; family DASRDR01; genus DASRDR01. The sequence goes on from DATBGA010000180.1 coordinate 2,365, forward strand.
CTCCGGCGGCTCCTGGGCCCGCTCGACTATCGCCAGGTCGCGCCGCCCGGCTGGCTGCTCCTCGAGAAGGCGGCGGTCACGCTCCTCGGGGATGGCGAGCACGCCCTCCGCCTGGTCCCGCTCCTCTCGAGCCTCGCGGCGCTGCCGCTCGGCTGGCACGTCGCGCGGCGAGTGCTACCGCCCGGCCTCGGCCCGCCGCTCGCCCTCGGCCTCCTCGCGACAGGCATCCCCTTCATCTTCTACGCGGCCCAGGCGAAGCCGTACTCGACCGACGTCGCCGTGCTGCTCCTGCTGGTCGCCCTGGCGCTGGCGGCGCGCCGAGACGGCCCCAGCCGCCGGCGCGTCCTCCGCCTGGGACTCGCCGGCGCCGTCGCGCCGTGGCTGTCGTACCCCGCGGTGCTCGTCGACGCGGGATTGCTGGTGGCCCTCGGGACTGCGGCGCTCTTCCCCCGTGACCGCGCCCGCCTGCGTGCGCTCGGACCGCTGGCGCTCGCCTGGGTGGCGAGCTGCGCGGGGGCCGTGGCCTGGGCCCGGAGCACGGTGACGCCGGACGACGTGCTCTACATGCAGCGGTTCTGGGCCGGGGACTTCATGCCCCTGCCGCCGCGGGCACTCTGGGATCTCGGCTGGCCGATCGCCCGGCTGACGACCGTCTATGGAGGCGGCGGCCTCCGGTACCCCGCCCCCGGGCTCTTCCTGGCCCTGGCGGCGCTGGGCGCCTGGACGCTCTGGCGACGCGGCCGCGACCGGGCGTGGCTCCTGCTCGGCCCCGTCCTGGCGACCTTCGGGGCCGCGGCCCTCCACGCCTACCCGTTCGAGCCGCGCGTCGTCCTCTTCCTCTTTCCGGCGTTCCTCGTGCTCACGGCCGCCGGACCGGACGCGCTCGGGAGTCTCGCCGGCCGGCAGGGCGGGCGCACGGCCCTGATCGCCACCGCCGCGTGCGGCGCCCTCGCGCTCGTCGGGCTCGTGCGGACTCCCCCGCCCTACGCGCCGGAGCCCCTCAAGCCGGTGCTCCAGGCGATGCGCCGGGCATGGCAGCCCGGCGATCGCGCGTACGTGTACTACGGGGGCGAGAAGGCGTTCATCTATTACGCGCGGCGACTCGGGCTGGCGCCGGCCGAGTACGTCCTCGGCCAGTGCGCGCGTGAGGCCCCGCGGGCGTACCTGCGCGAGCTGGACGCCTTCCGCGGGGCCCCGCGCGTGTGGCTGGTCGTCACCCACGCCGTCCCCGAGGAGACGACCGCCATCCGGGGCTACCTCGATCGCATCGGAGTCCGGCGAGCCTCGTTCGAGGCCGGGCACGCGCCCGGCACGCGCCGCAGCGATCGCGCCCGCGTCGACCTCTACGATCTCTCGGACGCCGCGCGGCTGGCGGCAGTCACGGCGGATACGTTCCCCATGCCACCGGCCGGAGGCGGGCAGGCGGCCGCCTGGTCCTGCCATCCGGGCGCCTGAGCGGCCGGACGAGGGCTCGCGCCCTCAGGGGCGACTGTCCGAGCCCTTGGGCCGCTCGGTGAGACTGAACCAGTTCCCCGCGCCATCCAAGAAGATGGCTTCGAACCTCGAGGCCGAGCTGCTCGGTGTACACGCGACGGGCCGTTTCCTGGTCGAGAACCCACAGCGTCGCACGCGACAGGCGGACTTTCAAAGACGGGGTCAGGCCTTAACTTTGATTCCCCGACAGTCCACCGCTCCCCCTGGCGCCGGTGAACCCCAGGCAATCAAAGTTAAGGCCTGACCCCCGAGTTTGACGTTCAGAACCAGCGGCGCTTGTCGACGACGGTGGTGAGGGGCTCACCCCGCGCGAAGCGCCGGACGTTCTCCAGCAGGACGGCGAGGTGCCGCTCGGCGATCCGCGGCGAGTTGCCGGCCACGTGGGGCGTCAGGATGACGTTCGGCATGGCCCAGAGCGGGTGGTCCGCCGGCAAGGGCTCAGTCTCGTACACGTCGAGCCCGGCCCCACCGATCTCGGCCGCCCGGAGCGCGGCGACGAGGTCTCCCAGGTCGACGATCGCCCCGCGCCCGATGTTGATGAGGTAGGCGGTCGGCTTCATCTGCCGGAGCTGCGCCCGGCGGAACAGCTTCACCGTCTCCGGCGTGTGGGGCGCGGCGATCACCACGAAGTCGCTCTCCCCGAGGAGGTCGGACAGCCGGTCCAGGCGCCAGAGGGCCGCCACCCCGGGCGGCGCCGCGGTCTGCACGGGATCCACGGCGAGGACCCGCATCCCGAACGCGAGCCCGCGTCGCGCGATCTCGGACCCGATCTGGCCGAGGCCCACGACGCCGAGCGTGGCGTCCCCGAGGTGCATGTGCGAGCGGTCGACCGCACTCACGTGCGCGGGCCCGGTGACGAAGCCCGACGCCTCGGCCGTGCCCGGCGTGTCCTCAGGCCGGCCGCGGCCCGGGCGCCCCCCGCGGGCCGGGCCCTCGGGCTTTCCGCCGACGGGGGCCCACCGCGCGTCGAGCTGGTTCCGAATGTAGTGGTGGAAATTCCGCGCGAAGCAGAGGACGTAGCCGAACACGTGATCCGCGATCACGTCCGAGTAGAGACCCCGCATGTTGGTCAGCACGCACGGATGCTCCACCAGCTCCGTGAACATGTAGTGCTCGAGGCTCGCCGTCGGCGCCTGCACCCAGCGCAGCCGCCGCGCGGCGGCGAGGAGCTCGGGGGTGAGCTTGCCGAAGAAGGCGTCGGCGTCGGCGATCGCCGCACGCGCCTCGCCGTCGTTCTGGACGTTGACGACGCTCATGGGCCGCGCGGCCTCGACGATCCTGGCGAGCCGCTCCGGCTCGACCGCGGGATGGACGACGAGTTTCACCGGCAGGGCTCCTCCGTAGACTCCGGGGGCGGGACGGGACCGGCGGAGGGAGCCGAGGGAGACGGGTCGACGTCGAAGTCGAGCCGGCGGTGGGCGGTCCTGAGCGCATCCTCCACCGCCTCGGGAGACTCGGCCCGGGCGAAGATGAAGCCCAGGTAGCGCGAGCCCTCGGGCAGCGGGACCAGCTCCTGCCCGACGTGGGCGCTGATCGTGACGTCCTCGATCCCGGGCACGGCGAGCGCCGCCTCGCGGCCTCGCACCGCCCGGAGGACTCCGCCCCGGGGGATCGGGATCATCATGACGCCGGCCGGCTGCCGCTCCCGCTCGAGGGAGTCGAGCTCGATCCCGAGGGCGTGGCGGATGACCAGCTCCTCCAGCGACAGCCCCGCCCCGAAGCGCAGCGTGCGCGAGCAGAGTCCGCCGATCGTCCGGGCGGCGACCTCGACCATCCACGGCGTACCGTCGTTGACGCGGAGCTCCGCGTGGACGGGGCCCTCCGTCAGGCCGAGCGCCCGCGCCGCCCAGCGGGTCTCGGCCGCGATCTCGAGCTGGACCTCCGGGGAGAGCCGCGAGGGCGTCACGTAGATCGTCTCCTCGAAGTACGGCCCGTCGAGCGGATCCGGCTTGTCGAAGAGCGCCAGGACGTGGAGCTCGCCCTTGACCAGGAGCCCCTCGAGCGCGATCTCGCGCCCCGGGACGAAGTCCTCGACCAGGATCTCCTCCCGCCCCTCGCCGAGCCCGGCCGCGTCCGGCGATCCCAGGATCGCCGCGATCCGCCGGAAGGCGGCGACGAACGAGCGCGCGTCGTCGGCCCGGATCACACCGCGGCTGCCGGCGAGGATCGTCGGCTTGAGAACGCAGGGATACGTGACGCGGGCGGCCGCGGCGGCGGGGTCGTCGGCGACATCGAGGAGGATGAAGCGCGGCGACCGGACCCCGGCCCGGGCGAATGCCTCGCGCATCCGGTGCTTGTTCCGCGTCGCGGAGACCGCGTCGAGCGAGCTCGACCGGAGACCGAGGCGCTCGGCAATCGCGGCGCCGACGACCGTGGTGCGATCGTCGACGGGCACCACCGCATCGACCGGGTGACGTCGCGCGAAGTCGGCCACGGTTCGCGCCGCCTTCTGCGGGTCTCCGAACTCGATGGTGAGCAGGTTGTCCGGCAGGGCCGCCTCGAGGACGTTCGGCCGCTCGGAGGCCACCACCAGCTCGACGTCGAGCTTCGCCGCCGCCGCGACGAAATCCTCGGTCCGGTAGGTCGTGGTCGGGATCAGGAGCAGCAGGCGCAGCACGGGTTCAGGCCTTGGCTTCCATACAGGAGGAGCCTCTGCCGCGAACTGCCGGGAGGTGGAGGCCCGACCCGGTCAGGCCTTGGAGGGGGCGTAGTAGGGATTCGAGCCCGAGGCGTGGTCCGTCGTGTCCAGGACCTCCGTGACCTCGGGAATCTCCTCGAAGATCATCCGCTCGATGCCGGCCTTCAGCGTCACGTCCGCGGCGCCGCAGCCCTGACAGCCGCCGGACATCCGGATGTAGACGGTCGAGTCCTTGACGTCGATCAGCTCGATGTAGCCTCCGTGGCCCGCGACCGCCGGATTGATGGCGGTCTCGAGGAGCTCCTGCACCTTGTCCTTGAGCGTCGTCTCTTCCGCCATCGTCAGCCTCCCTCGCGGGCGCGGGGCCCCCTGTCCTCCCGGGCCGGCCGGCCGCGCTCACGCCCATTCTACCCCAGGTCGGCCGCGAGCCCGGATCAGAGCGCGCTCCCGACCGGCCGGCCGCGGAGGGCCAACTGGCCCTCGGTGGGCTCGGCTCAGCAGAACCAGGGCTCGGTGAGCCGCGGCGGACGCGCCCGCTCGGGGCGGGCCCGGTCGGACGGCAGCCGGCGGCTCGGGGCGCCGGCCATGGCGGCGGCGATCGCCCGCACCTGATCGAACGTGCGGGCGTCGTCCACCCGAGCCTCGGCCGCCGCCTCCACGATCCGGCCCACCTCGGACTGGAGGGCGTCCATTCGCGGGTCCGGATGCGCCCAGGCATGGGAGAACGCCCCCTCGACCAGCGGGCCGAGGTGGGGCCGCATCGGAGGATACCCGGCCAGGAGCGAGCCCGGCGGCACCAGGAGCCGGAGCGAGTACTGGACCGGATCCACCGCGTCGACGAGGTCCTCCTCGTCCACGAAGTCGAGCATCGCCCGGTAGTCGTCCAGCGTCGTCCACGGGGTGAACGCCACCCAGGTGGGCCGGAGCGGGAGCCCGCTCTCGCGCATCAGCCGGACGAGCCGGACGACGTCGGCGCGCGTATGCCCCTTGTCGAGGTGGAGGAGCACGGTGTCGCTGAGCGACTCGACGGCGGAGACCACGAAGGCGCACCCGAGCGCCCGGAGCTCGGCCAGCATCGCCCGGTGGCGCAGGAGATGCTCGACCTTCGCCGTGACGTCGAAGCTCACGTGCGGGAAGGCCGCGTGGATGTCCCGAGCCACGGCGAGCGCATGGCGCGGACCGTTGAGGAAGTCGGGGTCGCCGATCGTCACGTGGGTCGCGCCGGCCTCGACCTGCTGTCGGACGTCGGCCAGCACCACCTCCCGCGGCACGACGAAGAAGCGCCCGCCGTACACCGGCGGGATTGGACAGTGCCGGCAGAGGTGCTTGCAGCCGCGACTCGCCTCCACGTACCCGACGAGCTCGTGCCGGCCGTCACGCTCGAGCCGCGCGTACTGCTTGAGGGAGGGAAGCGCCGAGCGGCTCGGGACCGGGAAGCCCAGCCGGCCGAGGTGCGGCCCCGAGGGACGGGAGGCGGTCCGCACCCCCGGGATGGCCTCGGGGGCGCCGGCCTCGAGGGTCTCGACCAGCGTGACGAGCGGGGCCTCCACCTCACCGCCGATCACCGAGTCCACCCCGTGGGCGAGCAGGTACTCGGCGTTCAGCTGGGCGTAGAGGCCGTAGGCCACGACGTGGCACGCGGGGTTCACCGCCCGGAGGCGGCCGAGCAATGCCACGCCGACCCGGAGCGCGGTGTGCATCGGCACGGAGACGGCGACGAGCCGCGCGCGCGCCACCTTGTCGGGATCGAATGGCTCGACGGAGACGTCCATCACCGCCGGGGCGTAGCCGCGCGCCTGGAGGAACGCCGCCGCC
>DATBGA010000181.1:0-18256 GCA_036558225.1 Candidatus Methylomirabilota bacterium
GGGTGGCGGGGCGTGTCGGCCCACGTCTCGCCGGTCGCGGTCTGCACCGGCGCTGACGGATCCCGGGGAAGATCGTCGTTCGGAGGAGCGCCTCGTAAGCGTCTGCGTTTGCCGGGGTGGTCCAGCCACGCCAGAATCGCGCGATCACGGGTCTCTCCTTCCGCGGAACGCCGGTCCGCTCCCGCTACTCCCGGAACTCCTGGTCGAGGATCTCCCGGATGAACCGGTCGATGGACACCGGGTAGTAGCGGACGTCCGGCGAGCGGATGACACCGGTGTCGATGACCTCCTGCCGGAGCAGCTCGTCGAGGATCAGCTCGAGGTGCGCCTGTGGCGCGCGATCCTGGCGCTGGATGCGGAGGTCCTCGCTCTCGACAAGGACCTTCGGCGCGTACCGGAAGCTGAAGACCCGGGCGACGAGCGCCTGGTGCATGATCTCCCGCTCCGAGAACACGTCGCCGTAGGTCGGCCCGTCCGTCCGGACCGGCAGCACCAGGCGCGGAGAGACCCGGATCCGACCGCGCACCTCCACCGACCGGCCGGGCTGGTCCCAGTGGGGCCCCACCAGGACGTAGGGCAGCACGTGGTGCCCCGTGATGATCCCGCTGATCGGCTTCCTGAGGACCTCCGTCCCCTCGAAGACGGTGCGAAGCAGCTCCGGGTCTGGCCAGCCTTCGCTCACCGGGCTAGGCTCGCGTCGCGGGAATGCGGGCCGGACGGCCCCGATCGGACGTCATCGATCGGACGGCCGGCGGCGGTCCGTGGCGGCCAACGGGCTCACGGCGCCGGCAGCGGATCCTGCCGCATGGCCTCCGCCGCCTCGCGGTCGAGCACGTCGACGGCCCGCCGGTAGATCTCGTCGGCCTCGGCCTGCGTTTCGCCGACCGCGGTGAGCCCGAGGCGTCCCCGCTCCGAGAGGGCCGTCAGCATGTGCAGGACGACGCCGGTCTGCGTCGTCTGGTTGAAGTGGAGCCCGTGCCGCACCACGATGTCGAAGACGTCCTGCGGCAGGAGGCCTCGGTACAGCTCCGACTCGAGGTGGTCGGTCGCGACGAAGCACTTCGGCCGGCCGCTGGGTGGCGTGAACGTCGCCGCCTCGGGGTCGTACCGCCCGTCGGTCAGGAACTGCAGCGTGAGGAACGGGTGCGTCGTCCCGCCCTTGCGGAGGTTCAGCTCGATCGCGTACGGCGTCCAGGCACCGCCGTTCCGGACGACCACGAAGTCGAAGGCGAAGCGCCCGAGAACGCCCTCCCCGACCAGCTCCTGCCCCACCTTGACCGCGTCCCTCGTGATGAGCGCAGCGTAGCCGGGGTCCGCGGGAAAGCGGCAGCCGAGGTAGCTCTGCCCGCTGGGCCCGCCCAGCACCTGGTCGTGCGTGGACAGCACCTCCAGCTGGCCGAGCGGCGTGATGCGTAGCTGAACGCTCGGGCTCCGAATCTCCTCGCCGATGACGCGCTCCTCGACGATCCCGGCGAGCTCGCCGAGCTTGGCCATATACGAGTCGTACCGCTGGCGCACGCTCTCGAACTTCATCGCCTTGACCCGCTCCCCGATGGCCGCGCGCTCGGCCGGATCGCCGGGCAGAGGCAGCGCCTCGAGGCTCACCACCGCGTTGCCCGCTCCGGAGACGCCCTCGTTGTGCTTGACCATCGCGGACCGGACTCCCGGCCGGGCGGCGCGGAGCCGGCGGAGGGCCTCGATGACGTCGTCGGCGGTCCGGAGGTCCTCGGCCCCGAGGGGATACGAGACGCCGGCCCGGCCGAACAGCTTCCGGCAGCCGCTCTTCGTCCCCAGCGCGAAGTGCCGCGGGTCCGCACCGTACATCGGAATGCCGAGGCGGATGGCGAGGTCGCGCTCGAGCTCCGTCGTGTTGTAGGGCACGAGGTGCGCCCGGTCCTTGTCGGGAATCAGGTCCCGGATGAGGGCAAGGAGCCGCGGCCGCTCGAGAAGCTTGAGCGACAGCGGCCGCACCGAGCTGTCGTGCGGGACCGGGTTGAAGAAGCGCGCCCGCGCGTGGGCGGGAATGACGCCGGGCAGCATCCCGAGGTAGTAGTCCACGACGTCGGGCAGGATCGGCCGTGACGTCACGTAGACCATGCGCGCGTTCGGCTGCCGGAGGAGGAAGAGCATGAAGAGGAAGCGCTCCTCCAGGGCCTGGAGCACGGACGAGGGCATGTTCAGCTGGTCGAGCGTCATGGACGGGACGACGACGATCGTCTGGGGGTCGCGATTCAGGCTGGCGATCGACTTCCAGAGCGGGACCAGCTTCGCCTGGAGCGCCGAGTAGCGGAGCGCGATCTCTTCGGGAGTGAGGCCGAGCGACGGCGCCGGCCGCGGCGTGTCCGGAGTGCTCATCTGTCGCTGATCCTCGCAGCTTGGGGGTCGTCGGGGCATGCCGGCCGGGCGGCGCGGCGACGCCCCAAGATACCACGCTTCCCGGCCCGGCGGCCGGCCCGCCGGCGCGGGCCGCCGGGCCGCGAGGCCCTATACTGGAGCGGTGACCCAGCCTCGCTCCGCGCGACCGCGTCGCCCCATCGCCCGCGCGGCCGTCCTGTTGGCGCTGGTGGGTGTGCTGGGGGCCGTCGGTGGCGCCGCACGGGCGGCCACCGCGCCGAACGCGTCGTCGGCGGCGGCAGCGCTGACCGCCGGTGTCCAGGAGACCGTGCTGCCGAATGGCCTGGTCGTGCTCGTCAAGGAAGTCCGGAGCGCGCCGGTCGTGAGCTTCAGCGTCTGGTACCGGGTCGGGTCGCGCAACGAGCACACGGGGATCACCGGGGTCTCCCACCTCCTCGAGCACATGCTCTTCAAGGGCACCCGGCAGTACCGGCTGGGCGAGATCGCCCGGACGCTGTTCCTCGCCGGCGCCGGCTTCAACGCGAGCACCTACTACGACTGGACGAATTACTACGAGACGATCGCATCGGACCGGATCGAGCTCGCAATGCGCATCGAGGCCGACCGGATGGTGAACAGCCGGATCGACAAGGCCGACCTGGACGCCGAGATGACCGTGGTGCGAAGCGAGCTGGAGGGCGGCGAGAACAGCCCGGGACGGCTTCTCTGGCAGGCCGTCGTGTCCGCGGCCTTCCAGGCGCATCCCTACAACTGGCCAGTGATCGGCTGGCGGAGCGATGTCGAGAACGTGTCCCGCGACGCCATCTACCAGTACTACCGGACCTACTATGGTCCCAACAACGCGGTCGTCGTCGTCGTCGGCGACGTCGCGGCCGCCGACGCGCTGCGGCTGGTCCGGCAGCACTTCGGCCCGATCAAGCCGATCCCCAAGCCGCCCGAGGTCTACACGACCGAGCCCCCGCAGCGCGGCGAGCGGCGCGTCACCGTCCGGCGCTCGGGGTCCCTGCCCATGGCACTGATCGCCTGGAAGGGGCCGACCGGCCGCGATCCGGACAGCTACGCGCTGGACGTCCTGGGCGGCGTGCTCGGCGAGGGCCGGACGGGCCGGCTCTACCAGGCGCTGGTCGAGAAGGGCGTGGCGTCGCGCGTCGACGCCGGGTCGCCGAGTCTCCGGGACCCCTTCCTCTTCTACGTGAGCGCCACCGCCCGCCCGGGCGTGACGGCGGAGCGGCTGGAGACCGCGCTCCTCGAGGAAGTGGAGCGCGTGGCGGCGACCCCCATCACCGACGAGGAGCTGGCCCGCGCCCAGCGGCGCGCCGAGGCCGAGTTCGTCTTCCAGACGAACAGCGTGACCGCGCAGGCCCGGCAGTTCGGCTACTGGGCCATGAACGGTGACTGGCGCTATCTCACGACGTATCTCGACCGGATCCGGGCCCTCACCCCGGCCGACATCCAGGCCGTGGCTCGGCGCACCTTCGTCGCCGACAACCGGACGGTCGGCCACTTCGTGCCGTCCGACGCCGGGGCTCCCGCCGGGGCGCCCCCGCGGGAGGCCTCGGCCCGCGTGGAGCGGCCCAAGCGAGGCGACCGGCCCATCACGCTGCCCCGGACGTCGGCCGCCCGCGTGCCGAGCCGTCACGTGACCCGGTTCACGATGGACAACGGCATCTCCGTCATCGTGCAGGAGAACCACGCGAACCCGACCGTGGCGCTGCGGGCGAGCGTGCCGGCCGGCTCCCTCGCCGACCCACAGGATCGGCCCGGCCTGGCGGGATTCACCGCCGCCATGCTGAGCCGCGGCACCACGCAGCGCAGCGCGCTGGGCTTCGCCACCGCGCTCGAGGACGTCGGCGCGAGCCTCGGCGCCGGCGCCGATACCCTGGCGACGGCGATCACGGGCCAGGCGCTCACCCGCGACTTCGACCTGGTGCTGGATCTCTTCACCGAGATGCTGCGGCAGCCGACGTTCCCGGCGGCCGACCTCGAGCGACTCAAGGGCGAGACGCTGGCGGGGATCGCCCAGTCGAAGACCAACCCCGACCGTGTCGCCAGCCGAGCCTTCGAGCGGGCGGTCTTCCCGTCCGGTCACCCCCTGCGCCCCGAGACGTTCGAGGAGTCGGAGGCTGCGGTGGCCGCGATGACGCGGGACGACCTCGTCGCCTTTCATCGCCGGCAGTACGGCCCCGACCGGATGATCGTGGTCGTGGCCGGAGACGTGGCAGCCGAGCAGGTCCGGGACGCGCTCCAGAAGCGGCTCGGGGACTGGCCGCGAAACCCCGAGGCCCGGCCGATCGGGCCGCCGGACCTGCCGCTCCAGACGGCGCCGGTGTCACTGGAGATCCCCGTCCCCGACCGGAGCCAGGCGGCGATCATCTGGGGCCACGCCGGCGGGCTCCGCCGGAGCGACCCGGACTTCTACCAAGTGCAGGTGATGAGCCTCATCCTCGGCGGCGGCGCGCTGACCAGCCGGTTCAGCACGTCCATCCGCGACGATCAGGGCCTGGCCTACACCGTGTACGGCTCCTTCGACGCGAGCCTCTACCCGGGTCCGTACCGGGCGGGCATGGGAACCAATCCGGCGAACGCCCGGAAGGCGGTGGCCGCGCTCGAGGCCGAGGTCCGGCGCATCCGACGGGACGGCGTGACGCAGCGCGAGGTCGACGAGGCAGTCGCCTATCTCACCGGGCGCTTCCCCCTCCGCCTCGAGACCAACGCGGGGATCGCCGAGATCCTCTGGGGCATGGAGTTCTTCAATCTCGGCGCCGACTACATCGACCGCTACGCGAGCTACTACCGGGCGGTCACGGTCCAGCAGGTGAACGAGGCCGCGCGCGCGCACCTCCACCCGGATGTGGCGACGGTGGTCGTCGCAGGATCCCTGCCGTAGTCGGCCCGATCCGCCCCGATCCCGTCGCCCGCCGGACGACCGTCAGGGCCTCCCGCGGCCTGACCGTGCTACTCCTCGCGGGCGTCCTCGCCGTGGCCGCCGGGGCCCGCGCCTCGGACACGGTCGACACCGCCCGGCCGATCGGCCACCCGCGGGAGCGCCTCCCGCTCGCCGTCTACCTCGTCCCGCCGGGGGACGGCGCGCTGGAGGCCCCGGTCCGCCGCGCCGTCGACGACTGGAACGCCGCCGTCCGGGATGCGCTGGGCGTCGAGGCGTTCCGCTGGCACGATCGGGCGGAGGGAGCCGACGTCGTGATCCAGCTCGCCCGGGCGGCGAGCGGCCAGCCGAGAGGGTACGCACACCTCGACGCGGACGACGCCGGCGTCATCCGTCTCCCGGTCCGGATCGATCTCGCGGAGCCCGCGGCGATGGGCGCGACCTCGCGCGAGACGGTCCTGTTCCAGGTGGCGGCCCACGAGATCGGCCACGCGCTCGGCCTCCCCCACACGAGCGATACAGGGTCGATCATGTGCTGCCTCGAGGGCGCGGTGAACCTTCAGGATCCCGCGATCCGGGCGCGGTACGTCGACGCGCGCCGGCGTCCAGAGGTCCGGTCGGCGCTGCCACAGCTCCGCGAGCTCTACCGGCGGTTCTGGGAGCCTTAGGCCAGTGTCAGTGCTGACGTTGAGGAGGGGGCTGCACCCGCAGGTAGAACCCTGCGTCCTCCCTCCGCTCGACTAGGATTGGACTTCCCTTCCTGGGCTAGACCGTCCAGGTGAAAGCTCACCATGGCCTGGAGGCGATCCAGCGCCTCGGGCACGTCCACGCCAAAGTCTGCCAGATCAAGGGCCGGCCCCTCGGCGACGACCCGATCGGTGTCGGCGTCCCGGGTGAAGGCCACGTGGTAGAGCAGCGACGGGTGCGGCATCAGTGCGTGTTCCTCGATGGCTATCGTAGCAGAGCGGTACTTCCGGGGCCAAAGTGACATCCAGGTCCGACCGTACCGCAGGGAATTTTCTCGTAGGACCCCGGTTAGCTGCCGTCGAGGTCGGCGAGCTCGCGCCGAAGCCCGGCCAGGCGCGCCTCGGCCTCCGCGTGCTGCGCCCGGACGCGTGGCAACTCGTCGAGGAGGCGCAGGACGTGACTCTCCAGGTCGGCGATGGTCCGCTGGCGCATCATGAGCTGGTGCTCGGTGTGGCGGATCGTCTCGCGGAGCCGGAGGGCCCGCGCCTCCAGCTCCTCCACCGCGAGCCGCGCGGCCCGGGTGCGGTCTCGCCGCAGATCGACCGTCATCTCCTGCTCGCGGCGGCTCGCGATCAGCGCGTACCGCTCCTGCTCCAGGGCGTCGAGGCGGGCTCGCATCTGCCGGAGACCCTCGGCATCCCGGCTCGTCCGGACCGTCGTGGACGCCTGCTCCATCGCGTAGCGGAGATGACGGTCCCGGTCGATCAGGCCCAGCAGCACCCCTCGCTCCGCGGCTTCGTCCCGCTCGGCCGCGGCGAGGTCCTGTCGCGCGCGCGCCAGGAGCTTCTCGGAGGCGTGCGCCAGATCCCGCGACATCGCCCAGGGCCCCGGGCTACGCCCCGGCGCGGTGGGCGATCCGCCTGAGCGGGCGGCGCGGCGGCCGGGGCCGGGCGGCCGCTGGTGTCATCGCGGCGCTGGCCCGATCGACGGCGGCCGCGAGGACGCGAACCAGGCGGCCCAGCCGGATGGCGGCGAGGTCGCCCCGCCGGATCATCGCCCGGACGGTCTGCTCGTGACGCCGGAGCCGGCGGGCGGTGTCGGGAACGGTCAGGAGGAGAGGCGCCAGCCGGACAGACGAGGTCCGCATCGTCGTGGAGCGGGGCAAAATGAGTGCCACACGGCTCCCATCGCCCGTCTGGATCCGGGACAGGCGTCGAAATCCGCCGCCAGAAGGGCCTTGCCCCGCGAGGCACCCCGCGGGCCCGCCGCCGGCCGCGGGACGCGAATCGCATCGGCCGGGTAGCCGCTACACGATGCTTCTTACACGGTGGGCGCGGCGGGGGCGGCGGATTGCGGTCTCCACCATAGTGGAATATGATCCACAATGGTGTCGACACGCGGCGCGACCGGGCGGTTCTCGACCGGACTCGACATGGCCGAGCTCGGAGCCAGGGTCCGCGGGACGCGTCTCGGCCGGGGCCTGTCGCTCGACGCCGTCGCGGGGCGCGCCGGGGTCAGCCGGAGCATGCTCTCAGCCGTGGAGCGCGGCGGCAAGGTGCCCACCGTCCTGGTCCTCGACCGGATCGCCACCGCCCTCGACACCAGCATCGCGCGGCTCTTGGGCGAGGAGCGCGCTGCCCGGGTCATTCTCCTGCGCCACGCCGCCCAGGACGTCGCCCGGGATCCGTCGGGGTGGGAGCGCCGGATCCTCTCGCCGGTGTTGCCTGGCGTCGAGTTCGAGCTTATGCGGACGACCATCGCCCCCGGCGTCGACGCCGGCGTCTTCGCCCCGCACGCGCGCGGTTCGCGCGAGTATCTCGCCGTGGAGCGCGGTAGCCTCCAGCTGACCGTCGACGGCACCCCGCACACGCTCCGCGCGGGAGACAGCGCGTACTACGCGGGCGACTGCCATCACCAGTTCGTCAACCCGGGCCGCGAGCCCTGCGTCTACTACCTCGCCATGGCGCTGGTGGAGAGCGGTCCCCACGCCCGGCGGGGCCGGGGGCTCCCGGCCGGCGCAAGGAGACGCCCGTGACCCCGACGCCGTCCGTCCCGACCCCGCCCCTCGACATGGCTCCGGACGCCTTCCGGCGGCTCGCTCACGCGGCCGTCGACCTGATCGCCGATCACCTCGACGGCATCCGGCAGAGACCGGTCTTCGCGCCGATGACGCCGGCGGAGCGCGGGGCGCTCCTTGAGCGCCCCCTGCCCGACCACGGAGCCAGCCCGGAGGGCCTGCTCGCCCTCGTGGGGCGCGAGATCTTCCCGCATCCCATGGGGAACGGGCATCCGCGATTCTTCGGCTGGGTGAACTCGCCGCCGGCGCCCATCGGCATCGTGGCCGAATTGCTCGCTGCGGCACTCGATCCGAGCTGCGCCGGCGGGGACCACGCCGCAATCTACGTCGAGCGCGCGGCCGTCCGCTGGCTGATGGAGCTCGTGGGATTCCCGGTCAAGGGCAGCATGGGCCTCCTGGTGAGCGGAGGCTCGACGGCCTCGCTCACCTGCCTGGCCGCCGCCCGACACCGGGCCGCGGCCGCCGACGGCTGGGACGTGCGGGCGCAAGGTGTCCGCGACGCCCCGTCCCCGCTCGTCCTCTACCTCTCGGAGGAGGGCCACACCTGCATGCGGAAGGCGGCCGAGGTTCTGGGGCTCGGGGGCGACTCGGTGCGGACCGTCCCGGTGGAGGCCGACTTCCGGATGGACGTGGAAGCGCTCCGCGCGGCCGTCGCCCGGGACCGCGCCGCCGGGCGCCGCCCGTTCTGCGTGGCGGCGAGCGCGGGAACGGTCAACACGGGCGCGATCGACCCGCTCGACGAGGTGGCCGCCTTCTGCCGCGCGGAGGATCTCTGGTTCCACGTGGATGGGGCCTACGGCGCCGTCGGCGTCGCGGACCCGGCTCTCGCCCCGCGCTACGCCGGGCTCGGCCGCGCGGACTCCCTCGCTCTCGATCCGCACAAGTGGCTCTCGGTCCCGGTGGAATGCGGGTGCGCGCTCGTCCGGGACGGCCGCCTCCTGCGGGACACGTGGAGCCTCGTGCCTCCGTACCTCCGGACCGAGGACGGCAAGGGCTTCGGCGGGCTCCCCTGGTACTCGGAGTACGGCTTCCAGCAGACCCGCGGCTTCCGAGCGCTCAAGCTCTGGATGACCCTCCAGCACCTGGGCCGGCAAGGCGTGGCCGCGCTGGTTCACCGTCACGTCGCGCTGGCGCAGCACCTCGCCTCCGCCGTCGACGCGGCGCCCGACCTCGAGCGCGTGGCTCCCGCCCCGCTATCGGTCGTGTGCTTCCGCTACGCGCCGCCGGGATGGAGCGCCGACGGCGCGCGGCTCGACGCGCTCAACAAGCTCCTGGTGGAGCACGTCCAGGCCGAGGGGCGAGTCTTCCTCACCGGCACCGTGCTGCGTGGCCGGTTCGCGCTTCGCGCCTGCGTCCTCCACTACGGGACGATAGAGGAGGACATCGACGTCCTGGTCGAGACCGTGCGGGAGACGGGGGGACGCCTGGCTGCGGAGCCCTGACGGCGCCGGCCCGAGCCCGCCCGCGGCAGCCACGCCCGGCGGGGCTGGCCCCGCCGCCGGAAGTGACCGCGGCGCCGGCGGCTAGGACCGCGCCGCGAACGTGTCGCAGCGCCGCACGTCACCGGTCTCGAGCCCGGTCCGGAACCATCGGACCCGCTGGGCCGACGAGCCGTGCGTGAAGGACTCCGGCACCACGTAGCCTCTTGCCTGCTTCTGCAGCCGGTCGTCGCCGATTGCCGTCGCCGCCGCCAGCGCGGCCTCGACGTCGCCCGGCTCGAGGATGTTGCGCTGCGCCGCGGAGTGCCCCCAGACGCCCGCATAGCAGTCGGCCTGGAGCTCGAGCCGCACGGAGAGCGCGTTGGCCGACGCCTGGTCGGCGCGCTGCCGCTGGCGCTGGACCCGGTCCGAGGTCCCGAGCAGGTTCTGGACGTGATGCCCGATCTCGTGGGCCACGACGTAGGCGCGGGCGAACTCTCCGGGAGCCCCGAAGCGCTCGCTGAGCTCCCGGAAGAAGCCGAGGTCGAGGTAGACGCGGCGGTCGGGCGGGCAGTAGAAGGGCCCGACGGCCGCGCTCGCCTGGCCGCACGCGGACTGGACGGCGCCGCTGAACAGGACCAGGCGCGGCGGCTCGTAGGTACCGCCGCCCTGGCTGAAGAGCCGGCCCCACGTGTCCTCCGTGTCCCCGACGACCGCCCGGACGAAATCCGCCTGCGGGTCGTCCGCGGGCGGCTTCCGCTCGGGGCCGCTGTCGATCGTCGGCGGCGCGGCCTCCTCCAGGCCGCTCAGCAGATCGAGCGGATTCGTGCCCGTGAGCAGGCTCAGCACCACGATCAGGAGCAGCCCGCCCCCGCCGAGCTTGAGCCCCGCCCCTCCCATCGACATCCCGCGACGGTCCTCGACATTGTCGCTGCGGCGGAACTCTGTCCAGCGCATGGGGAGCCTCCCGGGACGCCGGCAGGGGCCCAGCGGCCTCCACCCCCAGAATGCGCCAAGGTCCGGCGGCGCCGCAACCGTGGTGCGCGTGTGGGCGATCCGCAGGGGCGGGCCTCTTTACAGCCGGCCGGAGGGTCGTCGAAGATATCGGGCGTCTCTAGAGCACCCATGGCAGACTCCGCCCGGCCCGACTCCGCGACCGCGCTTGCACGGTCGCCGCTCTTCTCCCACCTGGGGCGCCTGGACCTGGCCCGGCTGGCCGGCGAGCTCGAGGAGATGCGCTTCGCGCCGGGCCAGACGATCGTCCGACAGGGTGACCGGCCCGACGGACTCTACGTGATCAAGCACGGGCGAGCGGCGGTGCTGGCCGGATCCGCTTCGCCTTCCGTCGCCGGCGACGGAGCCGGGAAGCAGGCCCTCACGACGCTCGGGCCCGGCGAGGTGTTCGGGGAGATCGCACTCCTCACCGACTCGCCGCGCTCCGCCACGGTGGTGGCCGAGACGGAGCTCACGGTCTGGCGATTGTCCCGGCCGCGCTTCGAGGCGCTCCTCGACCACGAGCGCAGCATCGCCCGGAGCATCGAGCGGGCGCTGAGCCAGCGCCTGGTGGCGATGAACCGCGAGACCAGCGCGCTCCTGGCGCTGAGCCACCGGCTCGGTGCGGCCGCGCTCGCGCGTCTCAGCCCGGCGGCTAGCCGCCTGATCGCCGGTGTCGCCGCCCGACCTCAGTGGCCCTCGGACGTGCTGCGCCGAACGTGCGCCCGTACCGGCGACGAAGGCGCGCTGGCAGAGCTCATCGAGCACTCCGGCCTGCTCAAGCACGATGGGCCGGACCTCGTCGTCGACCGGACCTTGCTCGGCATCGCCGGCCCTGACGTCCACCAGCCCGACCCGGTGTGGCTCCGCGCGGCGGCCGAGGAGATGGCGGCGGCGGGAGACGTCGTCGCGGCCACCGATCTCGCCGTGGCGGCGGGCGCGGTCGAGGACGCCGAGAAGCTCCTGAGGGCTCACGAGGCCCGATTGCTCGAGACCGCTTCCGCCCGGGACTTCGACCGCTGGGTCGCGGCGGTCGGCGGGCAGGCGCCGGCGCTCGGTACCCGGCTCGGCGACCTGCGGACCCGGCTCGCGGAGCCGCCGGCGGGGCCCGCGCAGCCGCCGCCCGGCAGCCGCGAGCGCGCGGTGCCGCTCTTCGGGCGGCTCGCCCGGAGCTTCACGACCGTGCGCGCGCTGAGCGCCCTCGCGGCGATCGCCCTCTTCGGCCTTGGGTGGGTCCTGCCACTGCCGGAGGGGCTCGGGCGCGGCGGTCTCGTCGCGCTCGCCGCCATCACCGCGACCGTGCCGCTGCTGGTGGCCGACGTGCTGCCCGACTACGTCGTGATGCTGTTCCTGACCCTCGCCCTCATCCTGCCCGGCCTGGTGCCGCCCGCGGACATCCTCGGAGGCTTCGCCGCGCCCGCCTGGCTCATGATCTTCACGCTCCTCGCGGTGGGCGTGGCGGTGGCCCGCTCGGGGCTCATGTTCCGGCTGGTGCTCCTGTCGCTCCAGCGACTGCCGCCGCGGTTCATCCCCCAGAGCGTGGTGCTCTGCCTGACCGGCGTCGTGATGACCGCGGGGCTCTCGAGCGGCTCCACGCGGATCGCGCTCGGGGTGCCGATCGCGCGCGGAATCACGGACGCCATGGGATTCGCGCCGCGAAGCGCGGGAGCGGCGGCGGTCGGGCTGATGACCTTCTTCAACTTTCTCGGAATGGGCGAGCTGTTCCAGACCGGAACGTTCACGGGTCTCATCGTCCACGACCTGCTCCCGACGGCGGCCAAGGCCCAGATCACCTGGTGGCGCTGGTTCTTCATCGCGCTGCCGCCGTTCGTCGTCATCGGCGTCGTGATGTACCTGGTCCTGCTCTTCCTCTTCAAGCCGCACCGGACCGGACGGGTCAATCTGGAGGCGGTGCGGCTCCAGCAGGCGCTCCTCGGCCCTCTCACCCGAAACGAGATCTGGAGCGCGGCGGTGCTGGTTCTCCTCATCGTCGGCTTCGCCACCCTGCCGTACCACGGCATCGCGCCGGCGTGGCTGGCCCTGGCTTCCTTCCTCTTCCTGTTCGCGCTCGGCGCGCTCGATCAGTCGGCGTTCCAGGGCGGCGGGACGCTCGGGCTCCTCATCTACTGCGGAGTGATCCTGAGTCTCGGCAACGTGTTCACGACGCTTCACATCGACACGTGGCTGACCACGATGGTGCAGAGCGGCATGCCGGCGATGGTCCGGAACCCTTACGGGTTCGTCGTCACCATCTCGCTCGTCGCGTTCGTGCTGCACTTCTTCGTGCCGTGGATGACGGCCTCGACCATCATCGCCCTCGTCGCCATGCCGATCGCCGAGGGCCTGGGCTTCCATCCCTTCATCCCGGTGCTGGTGGCGCTCATCGCCGGGGACCACACGATCCTGCCGTACGTGAACTCGGGCTACGCCATCGTATACTTCGCCAGCGAGGGCGATCTCTTCACCCACGCCCAGGCGCGGTGGCCACTCGTGATCGAGAGTCTGCTCCGCCCGGTGGCGCTGATCCTGAGCGTGCCGGTGTGGCAGCTGATGGGGCTCATGTGAGCCGAAGTCCCTTCCTCTTGGAGGCACTGTCATGAACGATCGCACGGCCCACGCGGCCCGCCAGGACGTCTACGCTCGAATCGATCGCCGCTTCGACGAGTTCGTGGAGGAGCTCCGCGCCTACGCGCGCGTGCCGACGATCAGCGCCCGGCGCGAGGCGGAGGCCGAGGGCACCGAGGCGACCCGCGCGATCCTCGCGCGCCACGGCGTCGACACGCGCGTGATGGACGTGCCCGGCGGCCCGCAGATCGTGATCGGGGAGGTCGCGGGCGCGACGGGCGGCCCCCCGCTCATCCTTTACAACCACTACGACGTCCAGCCGGTCGACCCGATCGAGCAGTGGAAGCGCGCGCCCTTCGACCCCGTCGTTGAGGACGGAAAGCTCTTCGCCCGGGGCGTGGCCGACACGAAAGGTAACACGGTCGCCCAGGCGTTCGCCCAGGCCGCCGTCCGGGAGGTGGTCGGCCGCGTGCCCGTCGGTCTCCGCTTCATGGTCGAGGGCGAGGAGGAGGTGGGGAGCCCCCACCTCCCGGCCTTCGCCCGCCAGCACCCGGCGCTCTTTCGGGGCGCGGGGGCGACGATCGAGGGCGCCGGGCACACGCCGGAGGGAGTGCCGGAAGTCTACATGGGGAGCAAGGGCATCCTCTACGTGGAGCTGCGCGTCAGGACCGCGGCGGTGGACCAGCACAGCTCGCTCGCCGCGTCGCTGCCGAATCCCGCCTGGCGCCTCCTCGAGGCGCTCCGCACGATCCGGGACGGCAAGGGGCGCGTCCTGATCCCGGGCTTCTACGACGGGGTCCCCCGCCCGACCCGGGAGGCGCTCGGCCTCCTGAAGAAGAATCCCTTCGATCCGCGCGCGTGGCAGAAGGCGTACGGCGTCACCGCGGTCTTCGGCGGGTCGACCCGGCTGGGACGGCTCGTCGCCTACTGCTATAGCCCGACCTGCAACATCGACGGCATCGTGTCCGGCTACACGGGGCCGGGAAGCAAGACCATCAACCCGGCGCACGCCGCGGTGAAGCTCGACTTCCGCCTGGTGCCCGGCCAGCGGCCGCTCCGGATCCTGGCGGCCCTCAAGGCGCACCTCCGCCGGAAGGGCTTCGGCGACATCGAGGTCATCCAGCACAGCACCTTCGAGCCGGGCGCCTCGCCAGTCTCCTCGCCCATCGGGCAGGCGCTCCTGACCGCCTGCCAGGACGTGTACGGTCGGCCTCCCGCCGTCTTTCCCTGGATGGGCGGCTCCTCGTCGACGTTCTTCTACACGAGCCGCGGCACGCCGGCGGCGCTTCCGCCGGGAGTCGGGTACAGCGGGAGCCTCATCCACGCGCCCAACGAGCACATCCGCCTCGACGACGCGCGGCGCGCGATCAAGGCCTTCGCCGCCCTGATGCTCCTCTGGGGTCAGACTTTGACTTCCTGACAATTTCGGCGGGCCGACGGCGCCGTAAATGTCGGGAAGTCAAGGTCTGACCCCGGTCAGTCGTTGGCGAGCTTGCCGTTGAACCCCCAGTGCGATTTCTCGACGTCCTGGAAGACGATGTGGACCTGGTCGGCCGTCGTCTTGCCGATGCGGACCATCGCGTCGGTGATGGCGGCGGTGATCTCCCGCCGCTGCTGGTCCGTCCGTCCCGCGTACCACTGGATCGTGATGTTCGGCATGCTGACCTCCCTGTGATGGACGTGTGACGCACGCTCCTGCGGAGTTGTACCACGGCTCCCTTCCCGCCGTCTCCGCCCCGGCGCCGTGGGCGATTGACCCCGCCGCCCGATGCTTTACTCTTACCGGAAGAGCAGAGGAGCCGACCCCATCCGGAACGGACGCGGCACGAAGACCACCCTGGTGCTGCTCGTGCGCCACGGGCAGACGTCGACGACCGGCGTCACTTTGCCGGGCCGGGCGCCGGGCCTTCACCTGGCGGACAAGGGACGCGAGGAGGCGGCCGACGTCGCCGGGCGCATCGCCCGGCTCCCCCGGCTCGCCGCCGTCTACTCGTCGCCCCTCGAGCGCGCGCAGGAGACAGCGGAGCCCATCGCGGCCGCGGCCGGGCTCCCGGTCTCGGTCGAGCCCGGACTCCTCGAGTGCGACTACGGCGACTGGACGGGTCTCGCCCTGAAGGACCTCCGCAAGAAGCCGGAGTGGAAGGCGGTCCAGCGCTACCCGAGCGGGTTCCGGTTCCCCGGCGGCGAGTCGTTCACCGAGATGCAGACGCGGATGACCGGCGCGCTCGCGCGCCTGGTCGTCGCCCATCCCGGCCAGACCGTCGTGGCCGTCTCCCACGCCGACCCCATCAAGACCGCGGTCGCGCACGCGCTCGGCACGCACCTCGACCTCTTCCAGCGCATCGCGGTCTTCACCGGCTCGGTCACCGCCATCGCCTACGGGCCGGAGGGGCCGACCGTGCTTGCCGTCAACGCCACGCGGGGCGACCTCGTCCCCATCGC
This sequence comes from Candidatus Methylomirabilota bacterium, assembly GCA_036558225.1. GTDB lineage: Bacteria > Methylomirabilota > Methylomirabilia > Rokubacteriales > DASRDR01 > DASRDR01. The sequence continues at coordinate 15,422 of DATBGA010000181.1, forward strand.
CGGGAAATGAGTCGCTCCGTCCGACGCCAGCGCGTGTCCGCCTCCGCCCCCCCTCACGGGCCGAAGGCCGTCGGTCAACTCCGGGGAGGGGGCCACGAGCCGAAGGCCGTCGAGTCCAGTCAGGGTGTTGCGGCGTGCCAATGAGCGACTCGTTCGACTTCTCCTCTCCCGATCTGTTCACGGCCGGCACGATCGGCCCGCCGGGGCAGCGCGTCTTCTATCTCCAGGTCCGGGAGGGCGACGCGCTGGTGACCCTGAAGTGCGAGAAGGAGCAGGTCCGGGTGCTGGGCGAATACCTCGGGCGCCTCCTCGAGCGGCTGTCCGCGGCGGCGACCGCCGCGACCGCGGACCTCGCGCTGGTCGAGCCGGTGACACCGGCCTGGATCGTGGGCTCGATCGGCGTGGGCTACGACGAGACCGCCGACCGGGTGGTGCTGGTCATCGAGGAGGCCAGGGAGCAGGACGAGACGGAGACCGAGGAGTCGGGCGAGGAGGAGGCGGCGACTCCCGCCGAGGCCGAGGCTGAAGCCGAGGCCGAGCAGGAGGAGGAGGGCGCGGCGGCCGAGGGCGACCGGGCGTCGGGGCGTGTCCGCCTCACGCGACCCCAGGTGGCGGCGTTCGTCGAGCGGGCGCGCGGGCTCGTCGAGGCCGGGAGACCCACGTGCCGGTTCTGCGGCCGGCCGATGAACAAGGGCGGCCACCGCTGCGCCCGCACGAACGGGCACGGCTCGGACTAGCGCCTCCGATGCCGCGAGCCGCCGCCAGCACGCCCATCGAGCTCCTCGCGCGGGGCGAGATCGCGGTCAAGGGACGCCTCCCCTGGGCCTCGAACGCCACCTTCCTCGTCGAGGTGACCCGCGGGCGCGCGGCCACGCTCGGCGTGTACAAGCCGCTCCGCGGCGAGCGCCCGCTCTGGGACTTCCCGCGGGGGCTCCACCGGCGCGAGGTGGCTGCCTATCAGCTGTCCGAGATCCTCGGCTTCGCGCTGGTCCCGCCGACGCTCGCGCGCGAGGGCCCCTACGGTCCAGGCTCCGTCCAGCTGTTCGTCGACGCCGAGTTCGAGGAGCACTACTTCACGCTCCGCGAGCGGCCTGAGCACCGCGCGGCGCTGAGCCGCCTCTGCGCCTTCGACCTCGTCGCGAACAACGCCGACCGCAAGAGCGGGCACTGTCTCCTCGGCCGGGACGGCCGCCTCTACGCGATCGACAACGGCCTCTGCTTCCACGCCGAGCCGAAGCTCCGCACGGTCGTCTGGGACTTCGCGGGCGAGCCCGTCCCGGAGCAGATCCGGGCCGCGGCGAGCCGGCTCGCCGACCAGGGCCTCCCGCGCGCGTTCGCCGAGCTCCTCGATCCCGAGGAGCGCGGCGCGCTCCTCGGGCGGGCCCGTGCGCTCGGCGCCGCCGAGCGATTTCCCGAGGACGCGACCGGCATGCGGTACCCGTGGCCGCTCGTCTGACCCCGTGACCGCGTCACCCAACCCGAACCACTGAGGGGAGAATCCCGATGGCCGTGAAGATGATGGGCGCCGAGGTCAAGCGCAAGGAGGATCCGCGTCTGATCATGGGCGCGTCGACCTATACCGGCGACATTTCCCTCCCGGGCCTCCACTACGTGGCCTTCGTCCGGAGCCCCCACGCGCACGCCCGGATCCGTCGGATCGACGGCTCGGCGGCGCTCCGGCGCCCGGGCGTCGTCGCGGTCGTGACCGGTGCGGACCTCAAACCCCACTGCGGGCCCGTCCCCGTCGACCAGGCGTCGACCGAAGGGGGCGAGGGCCAGGCGGCGGTCGGCCGGAAGCACTACCCACTCGCCATCGACCGCGTCCGCCACGTGGGCGAGGCGGTCGCCGCGGTGATCGCGTCCACCGAGGCGCTCGCGGTCGACGCCGCCGCCGAGGTCGCCGTCGACTGGGAGCCCATGCCCGCCGTGAGCGACGCGCTCGACGCCCGGAAGCCCGGCGCTCCCCAGATCCACGCCGACGCGCCGAACAACGTGGAGCACGAGAACCGCATCGCGGCCGGCGAGCCCGACGCCGCCTTCGCCCGGGCGTTCAAGATCGTGCGGCAGCGCATGGTCAGCCAGCGTCTCTGCGGGGTCCCGCTCGAAGGGCGCGCCACCGTGGCGGCGCCCGACGCCACGACCGGCGGCCTCGTCGTCTGGGCGACCACCCAGGCGCCCCACGGGTTCCGGAACGGGCTCGCCACCCTCCTCGGTCTCGAGCAGAACCAGATCCGCGTGATCGCCCCCGAGGTCGGCGGCGGCTTCGGGGTGAAGTTTGGCGTCTATCCGGAGGACGCCGCCCTGGCGGCGATGGCGAGGCTTCACCGCCTGCCGCTTCGCTGGGTCGAGACCCGCGTCGAGCACATGCTGGCCACCACGCACGGCCGCGCGCACGTGACGGACGTCGAGGCCGCGGTCGAGCGGGACGGCACCATCACCGCTCTCCGGGTGCACGTCCTCGCCGACATCGGCGCGTACCCGATCTTCACCTTCATCCCCGACCTGGCGCTGATGATGGGCGTCGGCGTGTACCGCATCCCCAACATCGATCTCCGCTCGACCTGCGTCTTCACCAACACGACGCCGGTGGCCGCCTATCGCGGCGCGGGCCGGCCCGAGGGCTGCTACTACATCGAGCGCATCGTAGACGTCGCCGCCCAGGAGCTCGGCGTGGCCCCCGAGGTGGTGCGCCGCAAGAACTTCATCGCGCCCAGCGCCTTCCCCTACACCACGCCCACGGGCCAGCGCTACGACAGCGGGGAGTACGACCGCGCGCTCACCAAGGCCCTCCAGGTCTCGAAGTACGACGCGCTCCGGAAGGAGCAGACCGCCCGG